>NZ_JBEZDT010000101.1:0-1045 GCF_040648455.1 Catellatospora sp. NPDC049133 | reverse complement strand
GATGACACCAGCAGGAAAAAATGATAATTTGACATAAGAAAATTCCTAGTCCTGTTTGCATGATAATAATCACAATCCTCAACCATGCAATTCAAGTGGATATTCGCGCCAAGGGAATGCTTCTCAACCTTAATTATTCGACAGAACGACTTTGCAAAGAGTGACCTCCGTATGAACGCCCGTTCTTATCAGGAATTACTGAACAGCAAGCAGCGCCTGGCATTATTTCTTTTTCTGATAATGAATGCCGCCTCTTCCGTATTTACATTATTGTTCCCTTTTAGGGATACGCCCGCATTTACCCTACCTTTATTATGTATACCGCTATTTTGTCTGGTAGCAGCGCTATTTTCTCTGCAAACGCCACGTAAATATTTGTGCAAACTCAACCTGTTCTCCAGCGTGCTTGGCCTGCTGTGGGCCGCACATATTTACGTTAAAAGTCAATATTGCTTGCCGAATAACCAAGATTTTTTATTAATTAGTTTGTTCAGCATCTTTTTTATCAGCGCTATTTCTCTGACGGATAACTTTACCGCCTTTTGTTTACACGCCGTGCCTTCCGCAATGGTGATCCTGGCTTTAGACGGCATGCATAATACCCTGCGGATATTATTCACCACGCTATTACCTATTATCGCTTTCTCCATTCATCACCTGATGTTGAAACGCAGTGAAATCTTTACCCACGCGCTGGTGGCCAACCTGTATAACGAGCGGGACAAATTCAATAATTTGAGCATGCTCGATCCCCTGACCGGCCTTTATAACCGGCGTGGCCTGGAAAATAAGATCACTATGCTGCTGGAACCGCAAACCGGCCGCCACTACGTGCTGCTGCTGGATATCGACCACTTCAAGGTCTACAACGACAGCTACGGCCACGCCATGGGCGACCGGGCTCTGGTGCAGGTAGCGGTCGCCATTCGCGATGCGGTGCGTTCGCGCGACATCGTGGTGCGTTACGGCGGGGAAGAGTTTTTGGTGCTGCTGACCAACGTGCACGAAGCCCAGTAATCCACCGGACCGAGGTCACGCACACTAC
>NZ_JBEZDT010000100.1:0-1062 GCF_040648455.1 Catellatospora sp. NPDC049133 | reverse complement strand
GCCATGGCGGAGGCGCCGACGACGACGGCGACGGTGGCCAGGGCGATCAGGGTGCTGTTGGCCAGTTGTCGCCAGAAGACGGGGTCGGCGAGGATCCCGGTGTAGTTGCCGGGCTGCCAGGGGTCGGGCCAGCCGAGGGGGTTGGTGGACAGCTGGCCGTTGTCCTTGAACCCGCCGAGCACCCCGAACCCGACCGGCACCACGATCAGCGCCCCGATCGCGATGGAGACGACATGCAGGACGGCGCGGCGGGCCCGCGCGGCCGGGTTGTCTGTGGTGGTCACCGTTGCACTCCCCTGGTGGTGATCGCGCCCTCGGTGTCGCGACGCAGCACGAACCGCTGATAGAACAGGGCGAAGACGAGGCTCAGCATGAACATGACGATGCTGATCGCGCTGGCGTAGCCGACCTCGAAGCGGCGGAAGCCGCGGTCGAACATGGTGACGGCCATGGTCTCCGAGGCGTGGATCGGGCCGCCGCCGGTGAGCACCCAGACCATGTCGAACAGCTGGATGCTGCCGATCACCGACAGGAACACGCTGATCCGGATCGTCGGGCCCAGCAGCGGCAGCGTCACGTGCCGGAACACCTGCCACGCGCTCGCGCCGTCGGTGGTCGCGGCCTCGGTCAGCTCGGCCGGGATGCCCTGCCGGCCCGCCAAGTACAGGATCATGTGGAAGCCGAAGTACTTCCACGAGATCACCAGGAACAGCGCGAACAGCACCGTGTCCGGGTCGGCGAAAACCGCGCCCGCCTCGGCGCCCAGCAACTTCGACACCGTGTCGCCCAGGCCCCGGTTGGGTGAGAGCACCAGGGTGAACAGCACCGCGGTGGTGACCTCGGACAGCACGTAGGGGGCGAAGAAGATGACGCGGTAGACGCTGCGGCCCTTGAGCTTCTGGTTGAGCAGCATCGCCAGGGCCAGGGAGACCGGGAGCTGGATGACCAGCGACAGGGTGATCAGGATCAGCGTGTGCCACAGGTCGCCGAGGAACGTCGGGTCCTTGAAGGCGCGGGTGAAGTTGTCCAGCCCGACGAAGTTCTCCGGCAGGTTGAAGCCGT
>NZ_JBEZDT010000099.1:0-1109 GCF_040648455.1 Catellatospora sp. NPDC049133 | reverse complement strand
TTCCCGGACAACTCGCAGCTCGACTGGGAGCACCTCGGCGACGTCGACTACCTGTACGTCTCCCACCTGCACCGGGACCACTTCGACGCGGCGCACCTGAAGCGCTTCGTGTCGAAGAAGGCGACCGTGCTGCTGCCGGAGTACCCGACCTCGCAGCTGGAGGACGAGCTGCGGGCGCTGGGCTTCACGAAGTTCTTCAAGACGGTGTCGGACGAGGTGCACGAGCTCGACGGCGGTCTGAAGGTCATGATCCAGGCGCTGATCTCGCCGACCGACGGGCCGATCGGCGACTCGTCGCTGTGGGTCGAGCACGACGGCGTGCGCGTGCTCAACCAGAACGACGCCCGCCCCACCGACCTGATCCGCTTCACCGAGCTGGGCCACGTGCACGCGCACATGCTGCAGTTCTCCGGCGCGATCTGGTATCCGATGGTCTACGAGCTGCCCCAGGCCGCCAAGACCGCGTTCGGCAAGCAGAAGCGCGAGCGGCAGTACGACCGCACCTGGCGCTACATCGACGACCTGAAGGCGTCGCACGTCTTCCCGATCGCGGGCCCGCCGTGTTTCCTCGACGATGAGCTGTGGCAGTTCAACGACATCCACGGCGACGAGGGCAACATCTTCCCGGACCAGTCGGACTTCATCCGCGAGTACGCGAAGGTCGGCGGGACCAACGGCGTGGTGCTGCTGCCGGGTTCGGTGTCGACGCTGACCGAGCAGACCTGCCAGACCACGCACCCGGTCGCGGACGTGGAGGAGTTCTTCGCGCGCAAGGAGGAGCACCTCAAGGCGTACCAGGAGCGGCAGCGGGTGGTCATCGAGCGGGAGAAGGCGTCCTGGTCGCATCCGGAGATCGACGTGCTGGCCGGGATGAAGGCGCGCATCGAGCCGCTGCTGGAGGAGTCGGTCCGGATGGCGCAGGGCGTCGGCGGCCCGGTGCGGTTCGACCTGACCGACCCTGCCGGTGAGCTGGTCGAGTCGATCCTGGTGGACTTCCCGAACAAGGAGGTCCGCATCGCCGCGGACGAGAAGGTGCGCTACCGGTTCCGGACCGAGCGGCGGCTGATCGAGCACCTGCTCCACATCGACGAGGGCGACTGGGTGAACTC
>NZ_JBEZDT010000098.1:0-1120 GCF_040648455.1 Catellatospora sp. NPDC049133 | reverse complement strand
TAGCGCTGTGTGCCATGCTTACGCGCTGACTTCCAGAAACACTCCCGCGCTCTGAGTTCCCTTTGTAAATCTTCTCTCCGGCTACACGATATGGAATGTTCTCTACCGTGTTGTACTCCACGCCGCGAGACACTCCAGAAACGTCTGAGCGCTTCGCTACGCCAGGGAAAGAGCGAAGATACCCAGATGCATTCAAAACTTCTTTCGGCGTCGCCAGCATGTTAACAGGAAGCAAATCGACGTAATCAGCATTGCGGTAGTCTTTGCCAAGGCCTTTGGCTAATGGCAGCTTTTGGATTGGCATGAGTCACCTACTGATTTGGGATGTCGCCGTCAATCGGGGGCAGATCGCCTGGATAATATCGGTCGATGGTAAACACGTCGTATTTGTTGCCCTGCCCAAGCGGGAAATCTCCGCGACGGCGCATCGACGGAACAACGAGCGTGTCAGTCAGCAGCGCGTCATATGAGCGATGAGCATTAGTCAGGACTTGAGGTGATGGCTCTACGCCATAATCAGACAGCATGCGGAGTATTAGCTGATAGCCAACTGCATGTTTGTATTTGCGCGGCAGTCCAGAGTCATCGTCTGGTAACGGCTCCTCGCCATCCGCCGCGAACAAATAACCGACGTTACCAGGATTAATCATCCATTCAGCCATCATGTCTTCGAGGTCATGAATGGCATCCTCGACTGATTGAGGCTCTACATCAGTTAGAGTTGCATTTGAAGCTACTGCGGGTTTTCTGAGAGCGAATAAGACGATCTCACCCTTTGTCAGAGTCGTTGCCATTGTCAGCCGCCTTGCGCCCACGCTTAACAACCGGCTTGATGTCGTCAACGGAAGCCACAAAGCCGAGCTTTTCGTAAATTGGGAAGTCTTTCTCTGCGATTACAGCCTGAACATGGCCAGCGTCGTTATCGGCAGCCATAAAGATGCTCATGCGATCCATTTCGCCTCCAAAAAATAAAGGGGCCGAAGCCCCTCGCGATTACGGATTGCCGAAGAACTGGCCGCCCATGTGTGGGTTGAAGCACACGTAGGCTGGCAGCAGGTCGAAACGCATTTTCTGCACGTTAGCGTCGCCGTCCGAGTATTTGTGTACGCGGATAGAGAAG
>NZ_JBEZDT010000097.1:0-1125 GCF_040648455.1 Catellatospora sp. NPDC049133 | reverse complement strand
CTCTCCGCGCTTTCGCAAGTGCAGCGAGTCCGCATAGGAGTCCCCCTCAGTCCACGCAAGTCCTCTGTGGCGGGCCGCTTCCCCGGCGGAAGCTGTTCTCAGAAGCAAGTGCCAACGGCGACGGACGCGCCAGCGTCCGGCGACACAACACGTTGCAGAGTTCAGACTGAGTCTGTACTCTCGAACCTAGGCCCAGCAGCGCGGAAAGGCCTCGGCTTTGCCGTACCTGCTGGTGACCGCTTGGTCATTGAGAACTACATAGCGACAGGAAAAGGCGCGAGCGAAGCCGCAGCGGTATCCCTGCACGAGACGGGGAACCCCGCATTGAGCCACCAGGTGGCCGACCCCGGTATGTCCCGGGCGAGCGGGGCGAGTGAGCGGATAGCGAGCGCTGATTGCACAGCCCCGGCCCTCACGGCCGGGTGCTGCCCTGCACCGGGGCGCGGCCCGGACGCCGCGCCCCGGGCTGGCTTCTGTCCTCGCTCCACCAGATTCAGGAAGAGGTGCCCAGCATGACACTCGCCAACTGTGTTCGCGTCTCCATCCGCAGCTCGGCCGCATGGCGCGAGTGCCGCTGCGGCCGCGTGACCTCGCAGCCCACCGATGACGGCCGCTGCCCCCACCGCTCCACCCGCGCACGCCGCTCGGCGCGCTGACAGCTTCCGTGGGGCTGGGATCACCCAGCCCACGCAGTAGCCGCCAGGGTGGCGGCTCAGCGGTCGATGACCGCAGCAGACGGCCCCGGCAGGGATTACGGCCCTGCCGGGGCCTACGCATCCACTCCACCTGCTGAAGGGAAGAGAGCGATGCCTGTTCAGGCTATCGCGTCGGCACCTGCCGACGAGCCGGGCGCGGCCTGGCTGACCACTGATCACCCTCTGGCCGGGGTGGCGTCTCGCCACTGCACCGGCCACGTCCACCTCGACCCGGCCGACCTGCTCGGCGCGGTGGCGTGCGGATCGGCGTGGGCCAAGGCCCTGACCGATGACCTCATCTTCGCCATCGAGTGCGGTCTCCCGCTGGACATCGAGCCGGATCCGTCCTACATCGACGAGGTCGCGGTGCGCCGTGTGATGCGCGGTGAGCCGCTGGAGCTGACCGAGCTGGAGCGCGCCGAGGTGCGCC
>NZ_JBEZDT010000096.1:0-1149 GCF_040648455.1 Catellatospora sp. NPDC049133 | reverse complement strand
CGCTGTCGTGAACCATCGGAATGCCCTTGAGCAAATAGCCGAGAAGACTCACGACGTAATAAGAAATTGCCGCGACCGACAGGCCTTCGACGGTTTGCTGAAGGCGCAATTGCATCTTGGCCCGGTTGTTCATCGACGCAAGCAGATCGCGGTTCTGGCGTTCAAGCTCGACGTCGATCCAGGAACGCAGCAACGCGATGGCCCGGGTCAGCTTGTCGGAGAGCTTGGTCTGGCGCTCCTTTACGGATTGGCATGTCCGCATGGCGGGAGCGATGCGACGCTGCAGGAAATCCGCCCAGGTGCAGTACCCGGATACGGCCTCTTCCGAAAGCGCTGCCAGCCTTTCCTCGACGATCTCGTAGTAGGCACGGCTGGCGCCGAAGCGATAGAGATTCGCCGCAACGCCAGCTTCCAGCTCGGCAGCCAGGCCGGTCAATTCGGACAGCAGCACGTCGCTGTCGCGCCGTTCCACCAAGCTCGTACACATCTCGTCGGTGATCGCCGCAAGGCGCGACTCCATGCGTCGCAGTTCCGACGTCATCGATCGTGTCAACGGCAGGGACAGCAACGCCAAGGTGCGGTAAGTCTCGATCTCCAGCAGACGTTGAGCCAGCGCACCCGCCCGCGCCGGGGTCAAATCGCGGGCCAGGACGAGGATCTGCGTCAGGCCATCCTCATCCTGTCGAAAGTCGGTCAGGATGGCGGCAGAGCCGTTCTCCACCAGCGAGTAGCACAGGCTGGCAGGATCGAAGCGATCGACCTCCTTCTCCGTTTCCGGCGTCCACGGAAGAAGTCTCAAACGGATGCCGGATACGACCGGGCCGGGAGGAACAAATCCATGCTTGAACGGATTTTCGCCGCACGGCTCTCCCGTCTCGGAATCCAGCGAAGCGCACCAGAGATACGTCGAGAACTCGGTGTGCTTTTCGCAGTGCAGGTCTCCTTCATCCCATGTCACGCCGTGGAGCGGCGTAGTATGGTCGGGTTCGGCAACGCCGAAGCGATGAGACAACTCGCTCATCGCCATCTGATCCCTGGCCTGGTCGCCTTCGGTCATGAAAGCGAGCTGCAATATGCCGCGGGGGGCCTGAATCAAGAGATGCGGGCGCGCGTGCACTTCACCCACGGCGGCAGCACGATCGGTATAGG
>NZ_JBEZDT010000095.1:0-1209 GCF_040648455.1 Catellatospora sp. NPDC049133 | reverse complement strand
GAGGCGGACCGGCGTCCACCCGTACGCCCGTACGAAACCGCACGGCCGTCCTGTTAGGATTCTGGTCGTGGCCGGGGCGGTGAAGCGCGCGTTCAAGTACCGCTTCTACCCGACCGACGTGCAGGCCGCGCAGCTGTCGCGCACGTTCGGGTGCGTCCGGCTGGTCTACAACATGGCCCTGCAGGCCCGCACCGAGGCATGGACCCAGCGGCAGGAGCGGATCGACTACAACGCCACCTCGGCCCTGCTCACCGCGTGGAAAAAGACGGACGACCTCGCGTTCTTGAACGAGGTGTCGTGCGTGCCGTTGCAGCAGGCGCTGCGGCACCTGCAGAACGCCTACACCAACTTCTGGGCAAAACGCGCCAAACACCCCACGTACAAGTCCAAAAGACGTTCGCGCCGCTCGGCGGAGTACACGGCCAGCGCATTCCGGTGGCGCGACGGCACGCTGACCCTGGCCAAGATGGCCGAGCCCCTGGATGTCGTGTGGTCGCGGCCGCTGCCCGACGGCGTGTCGCCGTCGACGGTGACCGTGTCGCAGGACGCGGCGGGGCGCTGGTTCGTGTCCCTGCTCTGCGACGACGTCATCACCCAGACCCCCGCCACGGGCGCGGTCGGGATCGACGCCGGCCTGGACAGCCTGCTGACCCTGTCCACCGGGGAGAAGATCGCCAACCCGAGGCACGAGCGCGCCGACCGGCAGCGGCTGGCCCGCGCCCAACGCAACCTCGCCCGCAAACAGAAAGGCTCGGCCAACCGCGCCAAAGCCCGGGTCAAGGTCGCTCGTATCCATGCCCGGATCGCCGACCGGCGGCGTGACCACCTGCACCAACTGACGACTCGGCTCGTTCGTGAAACCCAAGCGATCGTGATCGAGGACCTGGCCGTGGCGAACATGGTCACGAATCACCGTCTCGCGCGTGCGATCAGTGATGCGGCTTGGCGGCAGTTTCGCACCATGCTGGAGTACAAGGCCGCCTGGTGCGGCCGGGAACTGATCGTCGTGGACCGCTGGTTCCCCTCGACCCGGCTCTGCTCGTCCTGCGGCGCACTCGCGCAGAAGATGCCGCTGGACGTGCGCGAGTGGACGTGCCCGTGCGGGGCCGTCCACGACCGTGACGTGAACGCGGCACGCAACATCCTGGCCGCCGGACTGGCGGTGACAGCCTGCGGAGACGATGTAAGACCTCAACGAGGAACCTCTCG
>NZ_JBEZDT010000094.1:0-1296 GCF_040648455.1 Catellatospora sp. NPDC049133 | reverse complement strand
CTTGGGTTCTAGGCGTCGTTGCAACACCTGATCATTTCAGGGGTTGCAGTGTTCGAGATCCGCGCCGGCCGGGTTCCGCAGGGCCGTAAGAAACTGCACGCTGAGCGTGAGGCGTACCTGTCTCTCGTTGCTCAGGGTGTGGGCACGAGCGAGGCCTGTCGGGCCGTGGGAGTCAACCGCGCCACCGGTTACCGGTGGCGGCATGGCAGAACCCTGAACGACAACGGCGGGCAGCAGACCACACGGCGGTCTGCTGCCCGCCGTGGCGTGTCCGCCCGGTACCTGTCGATCGATGAGCGGATCACCCTTGCCGACCTGCTGCGCGAAGGAGCCAGCCTGCGGACGATCGCCGCGGCGATGGGACGCAGCCCGTCGACGCTGAGCCGCGAAGTCGCCCGCAACAGCCACCCCGAAACCGGCTACCGGCCACATGCCGCCCACGACCGGGCCGAGCAACGCCGACCACGACCCAAGACCGGCAAAATCGAAGCCAGCCCCGTGCTGCGGGCCCTGATCGAGGCCATGCTCGAGCATAAGTGCAGCCCCGAGCAGATCAGTCGGCGGCTACGCCGCGACTTTCCCGACCGAGACGAGCTGCACGTGACCCACGAAACGATCTACCAGGCGCTCTACGTCCAAGGCCGGGGCGCGCTGCGCCGGGAGCTGACCGCCGCGCTACGCACCGGCCGCGCCATACGCCGCCCGCACCGCCGGCCCGACCAGCGCCAGTCACGCTTCACCACCCCCATGGTCATGGTCAGCGACCGGCCCGCCGAGGCCGACGACCGGGCCGTACCCGGACATTGGGAAGGCGACCTGGTCATCGGCAAGGACAACGGCTCGGCGATCGGCACCCTCGTCGAACGCACCACCCGCTACGTCCTGCTGGTCCACCTGCCCGCCGGCCGCACCGCCGCCCACGTCCGAGACGGGCTCCTGGCCACCATCGCAACCCTGCCCACCCACCTCAAACGGTCCCTGACCTGGGACCAAGGCGCCGAGATGGCGCTACACCACGAATTCGCCACCGCCGCCGACATGCCCGTCTACTTCTGCGAACCCCACTCACCCTGGCAGCGAGGCTCCAACGAGAACACCAACGGCCTGCTACGCCAGTACTTCCCCAAAGGAACAGACCTGTCCACACACAGCGCCGAACACCTCGCCGCCGTCGCCGCCGAACTCAACTCACGCCCACGCAAAACGCTCGGCTGGGACACCCCAGCCGAGCGTTTCACCAAACTGCTCAACACCACCAACTAACCAGCAGTGTTGCAACGACCACTGGAATCCACC
>NZ_JBEZDT010000093.1:0-1399 GCF_040648455.1 Catellatospora sp. NPDC049133 | reverse complement strand
GCAGCGGCCGCAGATCGCCCATTTCCAGCCGCGTTCTGCGGGCCGGTCGGGTGCGGGGGTGTGGGCCAGTTCGGTGCGGCCTCGTCCGCAGCGGGGGCAGTAGCGGCTGGTGCCCCGGGCGGGCACGGTCGCGACCGCGATGCCGGCTTTGGCGGCCAGGTGCACGAGCGCGTCGACGACCTGTCCGCGGACCTGCCCGGACAGCCGGGCGTTGCCTTTGCGCCGGCCGCGGGCCGCCAGTGTGGCCAGGTCCTCGACGTAGACGACGCCGGCGTGCAGGGCGGCGGCCTGGTCCACGGCCCAGCGGGCGGCCGACCAGGCGAGGGTCTTGTTGAGGTGGCGGATGCGGGCGCACACGTGTTCGTGTTCGGTGGTGGCGCGTGCGGCTAGCGCGGTCAGGTGCCCGGCACGCGCGTCGCTGTCAGGCAGGCCCGCGGCCAGGGCGGTGTGGTGGTCGCGCCTGGCGGCCAGGTGCTCGCGGTGTTGGCGTAGGCGGTGGAGTCTGGCGGAGACGGCGGTGGCGTCGTAGCGCAGCATCCGGCCGTCGGTGACGACCCGGCCGGTGTCTGTCAACCGCCCGACGGTGCCGGTCAGCAGGGTGTTGACGCCCCAGTCCAGGCCGAGCGCGACCCGGTGCCCCCGCGCAGGCGCGGGTGTGACGGGGACACGGTGGGGCAGGTCGACGCGGACCCGGTGTCCGGCGATGCGCAGGGTCGGCGCGCACAGCCTGGCGTGGTCGGCAACGTGGGCGGGCAGGGTGAGGGGCAGGGCGTGCCAGGCCCAGTCGGCCGGTGACCCGGGCCGGGCCGTCAGTGGCAGCTGGACCCGCAGCACGGCTCGGCCCGGCCCGTCGCGGCCGATGGTGGTCAGTTGCCTGTCGGCGGCGGCCAGCAGCACCTGGGCCGCGACCGCGGGCGGGGCCTCAAGGTCGGGCAGGTCGGCGGGCAGGCGTCCCTCGGCGTGCTGGTAGGCGCGGACCTGACGGGTGCGGTTGACGATCACCGCGTTGGTCACCCCGGCTGGCATCAGGTCACGCAGCGCCCGCCAGTCGGCGTCGGCGCGTCGGCCGTCGGCGGGCCAGGTCGCGACGATCGCCTGCAGGACCTCGCGCCGGTACACCCCCAGCCGCAGCGCACGGGCGGCCTCCTCCTGCGCGCACCGGCGCACCCGGTCGCTGACATACACCCCCGCCGGCGCAGGCGCAGTCCAGCCCAGCCGGCGCAACGCCATCCAGCCCTTGGCCGGCAGCACCCGCCCGTCCGGGCCGACACCAGCAGCCAACACCGCCAGATCCGCGCCGGTCCAGTGCTCGGCCACGATCTGCGCGGCCAGCTGCCCGACCAGCTCGGCCAGCCAACCGACCCGCGCGGCGAGCACCCGCTCACCGACCCGCTGGCCG
>NZ_JBEZDT010000092.1:0-1418 GCF_040648455.1 Catellatospora sp. NPDC049133 | reverse complement strand
GATTATGTGGGCTAGGTTTTTGTGGTTGGAGCCGGGGATACAACGCTAGCCATTGCGCTTGGGCATGTAATGCCTGAGATGTTTGGAGCGAAAGCCGATGGAACAACGGATGATGCGGACGCTATTAATGCCGCCTTTGCCACTGGAAGGCATGTTATATCTGGGACGCCAGGAGGTCGCTATAGAACTACTAGAACTCTTAGATTCCCATCAAATGACATGAAGGGACAGAAGATTGATTTTCTTGGCTCAACAATTTTCGCAGATCATGTTCAGGCAGTTTTCTCTGGGCCAGATGTTCAACTTTTACCTAGAATAGATAACATTCACTTTCAAAACATGAATGTTGAGGGAATTGCTGGCGTAGACAGTATCTACAATGATGTAGTCAACAATGGAGCATTTGCGCTAGGTGATAACTCATCAGTTAGAAATGTTAGCGTTAAAAACATTGGCACTGATGCATTTAGTTTTAACGGATTTAACGGGAAGGGAGAGGAACTCTACTGCGACAATATTCGAGATAACCCAATAGCAATGCGCGGTACTCACAACTATATTTCGAGCATTAAAGTAGGCCACTGTGCTGGGGACATGCTCTTGATGAAGGGGAGTTATAATAGGGTAGAAAGCGCCAGCGGTAAAAAATGCGGCGTCCCGGGTAGCAACCCAGAACCTGGGTTTATTGCCGGTGGCATTGCGATTTTTGGTGCGCCAGTTGATGGTGATGATTTAGGAAGAAACAACTCAGTTGGTTTTGTTGAGGTAGATCAGTGGGGTGCGCTTGGCATCGGGTTTAGCGGTAACTATTGCCGTGTAGACACAATGAAGCTGGGTGTGTGCTATTACACTGATGACAGCCCGCAGGTTCAGAATTCCAAGCCGTGGGTGGCAATTATTCGCGGAACGGGAAGCTCAATTGGCGAAATTAGATCTCAAGGCTCACCTTATGGAATCCTGATGCTAAGTGCTAATGAATGCACTATCGCAAATGCTAGCATTCTTGGTGCCACTAAAGTACAGATACAGCTAAACAATACAGCCGTTAATTGCTCTATCGGGAAGATATCAATTGATAAGTACTCACAGTGGGGGATAATTCCAAATGGAACTAATTGCTCAATTGAGAACCTGATAATGAATAATTGCATAGTTCCTCAAGGAATTACAGCATCACACCTAACATCCCCAACTGTAAATATAGAGAATATAACAATTAATGGTGGTGGTGCTGGCAGCGGGGCTGGAACCGCTGTTGAGCTTCTCAACGCTGCTATTGTTGGCAATATAACATCAATCTCTTTCTCTGGAACTGCATTAATTGTTAGGCCGACTGGAAAGGTTCCGAGAATGGCTAACCTTTCAAACAATACCGATTCCACGGTTCCTATAGCAATTATTAGCGCTACTAATTCATG
>NZ_JBEZDT010000091.1:0-1427 GCF_040648455.1 Catellatospora sp. NPDC049133 | reverse complement strand
GGCGTCGGGATTGCCGCCGCTGGTCTCCGGCGGGCTGGGCGCGCTGGTCACCACGGTGGTGTACGCGGTGCTGTGGCACCTCGGCCTGGTGGTCGGCGCGGCACGACGGCCGCGCGCGGGCCGGCTCAGCGACGGGGCACCCGTCGGAGTCGGCTGTGCCCGCGGGCAAGCCGCCCCGGCCCAGTAGCAGCGCGACCACGCCACGGGGGCGCTGCGCGGACTTCGCCGCGCCGGAGCTGGCCCAGGAAGGCCTGACGGAACTGCCGCCGCTGCGCTTCGAGGTGGAGCCGGTGCCAGGGCGGCTGCGGCTGCTGGTGTACGCCGACGACAGTGGCAGCACGGCGTGCCGGCTGGGGGAGGAGCAGCACTCGGTGCAGGTCGGCGCGTCCGACCTGACGACGGCGATGCGGCCGTCGTTCCCGCCGGGCGGGCTGAGCAACGCCTCGTCGGCGTTCGGGTCCGACCCTGCGGCGGCGTACACCTTCGGGCGCGCTCCGGTGGGCGTCACCCGGGTCGAGGTGCACTTCCCGGGCGGGGTGGTGCGCGACGCGCAGGTCGACGGGGAGTGGTATCTGCTGACCGGGGCTGGTCAGGAGTCGTACGACTTCGCCGAGATCACGAAGATCGTCGCGGTCACCCCGGACGGCCGTAAGGAGCTGCCGGTGGAGCACGGCTGACGGCGCACCCGGCTGGTCAGCCGGCCTGGTGGTCTCATGGCACACTGTCGCCTCGCGGACAGTTCATGTTTCGCGTTCACCCCCGGACGAAGGACCCCCCTCGTGGATCTGGCCACCCTGCAAGCGCAGCAGACGCTGTTCATCAAGCAGCGCTTCACCATGATGATCAACCGGTACGAGGTCACCTCGGTGCAGCCCGACGGCACCCCCGGCGCGCAACTGGCGTTCGTCGAGCAGAAGCGCATGGCCTTCAAGGAGCAGGTCACGCTGTACCGCGACGACAGCAAGACCAGCGTGTTCGCCGCGTTCAAGGCCCGCAGCGTGATCGACCTCGGCGCGACCTACGACGTCACCGACGGCAACGGCGCCCCGATCGGCCTGTTCAAGAAGGACTTCGCCAAGTCGCTGCTGCGTTCGACCTGGCACGTGGAGCCCGCCGGCGGCGCGCGTTTCACCGGCCAGGAGCGCAGCCTGCCCATCGCGCTGCTGCGCCGCTTCGCCGACCTGACCTTCTGGCCCTACCACTTCGACTTCGTGCGCGACGGCCAGCCGGTGTTCTCGGTCATGAAGAAGTTCGCGCTGGTGCGCGACAAGTACACCGTCCAGATCCACGACCCGGCCATCGACCGCCGCCTGGTCGTGGCGATGGCGGTGGCGCCGGTGACCTGAACCTGCTGCGCGTCGTCGCGCTCACCCCGCTCGGCGAGATCTGTGGCACGTCGCGCGCACTGCTGCTGGACGCGCTCCAGG
>NZ_JBEZDT010000090.1:0-1521 GCF_040648455.1 Catellatospora sp. NPDC049133 | reverse complement strand
GCAAGAGAAAGCTACGGCTGATGTTAAATAAAGCTGAAAAGAAACGACCGGTAACGCAGGTGTAACGCAGGGTAACGTACCAGATAAAGATCCAGATACAGATCTAAAAGATAAAACCCCACACATAAAACGCGCGGGCGCGATTGCTTCGCCGACGGGGGAATCGGCACCGCCGGAGTTCGTGGATGAATCCTGGCCTGATGATCCTGCTTTGAAGTTTCCGATGACTGCCGGCTGGCAGCCGTCGTCGGATTTCCGTCAGCGTGCCGCATTGTGGGGAAAAGCTCTAAGCGGTCCCGAGCTGGGGTACACGCCGGCCGAGCTGGCGAGCTTCGTTGCCTACTGGCAGCCAGAGGGAAAAGCGTTCCATCAGGCACAGTGGGAACTGAAATTTGCTGACCACCTGAGAAAACAGCCAGCCGCGGCGCCAGCAGGCGGCGGAAGCCGGAGGCGGGGCAGTTTCGAACCGTCGGGCAACTACGACGAAAAACCAGCGGGATTTTCCTGAACCACGAGGTGAACCATGAAAACACCAGAGTCACTGATCAGCAGGCTGCAGCGCATCATGCCGCCAGGCGTCAAGCCGAAGTTCAGCACCGCTGAAGAGTTGCTCGCCTGGCATCGCACCGAAGGGGAAAAGCGCAGTGCCGAGCTGGATAAAGCGAACCAACGCACCCGCGCAGAAAGGATTTTCGGACGCTCGGGGATCTGCGACTTGCACCGCAACTGCACGTTCGCGAATTACCAGGTGAACAACGACGGGCAGCGCCACGCCCTGAGCAAGGCCAAAAGCTATGCGCAAAATTTCGGTATGGGGTTCGGCTGCTTCGTGTTCAGCGGCGGCTGCGGTACCGGCAAAAACCATTTGGCGGCAGCTATCGGCAACCACCTACTGGCGAAAAATAACACGGTACTGGTGGTTACTATTCCAGATCTGATGCTTCGCGTTCGACGCTGCTACGACGGCGGAGAGTCCGAGGCTTCGTTGCTCGACGACTTGTGCAAGGTCGATCTGCTCGTTCTCGACGAAGTGGGCGTACAGCGTGAAACGCGGGGTGAGTGGGTGATTTTGAATCAGGTTATCGATCGCCGGTTGTCGTCGCTAAAACCGGTGGGAGTTTTAACCAATTTGAATGCGAGGGAATTAACCGATGTTTTAGGCGCAAGAGTCATGGACAGATTAACGATGGATGGCGGGATCTGGGTGGACTTCACCTGGGGAAGCTATCGAAAAAATGTAAGCCACCTGCGGGTGATCAAGTAATCGGAGCATAAACCAATGACCAACAGAGTAACCGAAAAGCACAGAGTAACCGCAAAGCAGCTCGTGGATATCATCCTCGGCAAAGAAATGAGCACCACTGAAATTTGGGAGGCGGTCAAAGCCGCGCACCCGGCAAACACGATGACGCGGCAGGAGCTGGCGCTCAGGCTGCGGTCGATGATCAGATCGCCAGACGTAAAAATCACAAAGAAGGGCTGCGGGCCGAGGGCGCTCTACAAGCTGACAAGCGTGTCCGA
>NZ_JBEZDT010000089.1:0-1595 GCF_040648455.1 Catellatospora sp. NPDC049133 | reverse complement strand
GACATTTGAGCCTTTGTTATTGAGGTCGTTAGATGAGACTTAAGAAATACAATAAAAGTATTGGGATGCTGTCATTAATCGCAGCCACTGTATTGCTCAGTGGTTGCGATATGGTTTTGATGAATCCCAAAGGAGCAATTGGTGTTGAGCAACGGACACTGATTATCACTGCAATCGCGTTGATGTTGATCGTGGTGGTGCCAGTTATCTTCATGGCGTTCGCCTTTGCCTGGAAGTATCGCGCTTCCAACAAAGACGCCAAGTACAGTCCGAACTGGGCCCACTCCAACAAGATCGAAGCGGTCGTCTGGACCATTCCTATCATTATCATCGCCATCCTTGGCACCATTACCTGGAAGACTACCCACGAACTCGACCCGTTCAAGCCGATTGTCACCGACAAGAAGCCGATGACGATCGAAGTGGTGTCGCTCGACTGGAAATGGCTGTTCATCTACCCGGAACAAGGCATTGCGACCGTTAATGAGCTGGCTTTCCCGAAAGATGTTCCAGTCGAATTCAAGATCACCTCTAACTCGGTAATGAACTCGTTCTTTATCCCGCAGTTGGGTGGACAGATTTATGCGATGGCCGGCATGCAGACCAAACTGCACCTGATCGGCAACGAAGCCGGTGCCTACAAGGGCATCTCCAGCAGCTATAGCGGCGCAGGCTTCTCCGGTATGAAATTCACCGCGATCGTTACCCCGACCGAAGGCGACTTCGATCAGTGGGTGGCCAAGGTGAAGGCATCGTCTAAAAACCTGAACACCACCGACGACTTTAACAAACTGGCAGAGCCGAGTGAAAACAACCCGGTTGAGTACTTTGCCGCTGTCAAACCGAATTTGTTCAAAGAAACAATTGCCAAATTCATGGGCGACATGGATATGCACAAGGGCGCTGGCGCGCACGAAGGCATGGACATGAGCCAAGGTATGGACATGGGTGAACATGCTGCTCACGCCGGAGCCGAGGAATAACTGATGTTGGGAAAATTAACACTTGATGCGGTTCCGTACCACGAACCGATCATCATGGTCACCGTAGCCGCAATTATTGTCGGGGGCCTGGCAGTGCTGGCGCTGCTGACCTATTTCGGCAAATGGAAGTGGCTGTGGAGCGAATGGCTGACTTCGGTCGACCATAAAAAAATTGGTATCATGTACATCGTCGTGGCGATGGTCATGCTGCTGCGCGGCTTCGCCGACGCCATCATGATGCGTAGCCAGCAGGCGTTGGCGTCCGCCGGCGAAGCCGGGTTCCTGCCGCCGCACCACTACGACCAGATCTTCACCGCGCACGGCGTTATCATGATCTTCTTCATGGCGATGCCTTTCGTAGTCGGCCTGATGAACGTCGTGGTACCGCTGCAAATCGGTGCGCGCGACGTTGCCTTCCCGTTCCTGAACTCCCTGAGCTTCTGGTTCTTCGTGGTGGGCGTTGTGCTGATCAACATCTCCCTGGGGGTCGGTGAGTTCGCTCAGACCGGTTGGCTGGCGTATCCGCCGCTGTCGGGTAAAGAGTACAGTCCTGGCGTCGGGGTCGATTACTGGATCTGGAGTCTGCAGATTTCCGGTCTGGGTACCCTGCTG
>NZ_JBEZDT010000088.1:0-1880 GCF_040648455.1 Catellatospora sp. NPDC049133 | reverse complement strand
ACTGCCAGCGCATCAACAATATTTTCACCTGAATCAGGATATTCTTCTAATACCTGGAATGCTGTTTTCCCGGGGATCGCAGTGGTGAGTAACCATGCATCATCAGGAGTACGGATAAAATGCTTGATGGTCGGAAGAGGCATAAATGCCGTCAGCCAGTTTAGTCTGACCATCTCATCTGTAACATCATTGGCAACGCTACCTTTGCCATGTTTCAGAAACAACTCTGGCGCATTGGGCTTCCCATACAATCGATAGATTGTCGCACCTGATTGCCCGACATTATCGCGAGCCCATCTATACCCATATAAATCAGCATCCAGGTTGGAATTTAATCGCGGCCTCGAGCAAGACGTTTCCCGTTGAATATGGCTCATAACACCCCTTGTATTACTGTTTATGTAAGCAGACAGTTTTATTGTTCATGATGATATATTTTTATCGGCACTGTTGCAAATAGTCGGTGGTGATAAACTTATCATCCCCTTTTGCTGATGGAGCTGCACATGAACCCATTCAAAGGCCGGCATTTTCAGCGTGACATCATTCTGTGGGCCGTACGCTGGTACTGCAAATACGGCATCAGTTACCGTGAGCTGCAGGAGATGCTGGCTGAACGCGGAGTGAATGTCGATCACTCCACGATTTACCGCTGGGTTCAGCGTTATGCGCCTGAAATGGAAAAACGGCTGCGCTGGTACTGGCGTAACCCTTCCGATCTTTGCCCGTGGCACATGGATGAAACCTACGTGAAGGTCAATGGCCGCTGGGCGTATCTGTACCGGGCCGTCGACAGCCGGGGCCGCACTGTCGATTTTTATCTCTCCTCCCGTCGTAACAGCAAAGCTGCATACCGGTTTCTGGGTAAAATCCTCAACAACGTGAAGAAGTGGCAGATCCCGCGATTCATCAACACGGATAAAGCGCCCGCCTATGGTCGCGCGCTTGCTCTGCTCAAACGCGAAGGCCGGTGCCCGTCTGACGTTGAACACCGACAGATTAAGTACCGGAACAACGTGATTGAATGCGATCATGGCAAACTGAAACGGATAATCGGCGCCACGCTGGGATTTAAATCCATGAAGACGGCTTACGCCACCATCAAAGGTATTGAGGTGATGCGTGCACTACGCAAAGGCCAGGCCTCAGCATTTTATTATGGTGATCCCCTGGGCGAAATGCGCCTGGTAAGCAGAGTTTTTGAAACGTAAGGCCTTTGAATAAGACAAAAGGCTGCCTCATCGCTAACTTTGCAACAGTGCCGAATTTAGCGCGGTCGCTAAACATTTCGGCACCACCCAGGTGCTGCACGATATCAATCTGAAAATTGATGCCGGTGAATACCGGCTGGCTGCCGACGATCCGGATGAGGAGAACACCCTCGCCACGGCAGTTTTCACCCTCGATGCCAACCACGTCAGGTGGCAAATTTTCGACATTAACCGCGACGATGCTAAATTTCAGGGAGAAGTGCGTGGGTGAGATAGCCGGTCGTCAGTCATAAAGGGCAGGGTAGTACCGTTGGCCCGGCGTTCGATAGTACCGTCCGGATACTGCCAGATATCGGCGTCCAGGGAGATGTCCTGAAGCGCGGTGTCCGGAATTTCAGGTTTGTGTCTCTACAAAGACTAACTATCAGAAAAACTCATCGAGCATCAAATGAAACTGCAATTTATTCATATCAGGATTATCAATACCATATTTTTGAAAAAGCCGTTTCTGTAATGAAGGAGAAAACTCACCGAGGCAGTTCCATAGGATGGCAAGATCCTGGTATCGGTCTGCGATTCCGACTCGTCCAACATCAATACAACCTATTAATTTCCCCTCGTCAAAAATAAGGTTATCAAGTGAGAAATCACCATGAGTGACGACTGAAT
>NZ_JBEZDT010000087.1:0-2161 GCF_040648455.1 Catellatospora sp. NPDC049133 | reverse complement strand
CGTTGTCGATACCTTCCTTTGGTACATGGCTCGCTGCGGTTACACCCTGCAGAGAAGCCGTAAACAGGTCGAATTTCGCAGTATGGAAGATGATATCAGCAAGATGAGAAGTGCTGTTCATGAAGCTTTTACAAAGGTGATGTCAAGTGACAGCGCTAGTGAGGTGGAGCATGGCTAAGCGTAAGAGCAACAGAGCGGCGCGGAGATTGTTGGGTATGCCGTACAAAGTCAGCAACTACCGCTGCAGGACGCCGGAAGACGACGAAAACGGATGGCCTACCGATCGGTTTCGCATGCTAACCCGGCGCCATAAACGCGCCGCAAGAATTATTCGCGCGC
Source organism: Catellatospora sp. NPDC049133 (assembly GCF_040648455.1). Taxonomy (NCBI): domain Bacteria; kingdom Bacillati; phylum Actinomycetota; class Actinomycetes; order Micromonosporales; family Micromonosporaceae; genus Catellatospora; species Catellatospora sp. NPDC049133. The sequence continues at coordinate 1,822 of NZ_JBEZDT010000087.1, read as the reverse complement.
TGCGGGCCGAGGCCCAGGAGAAAGCATTATGAGCGTATGCATGGTTGACATTAGAAGACCAAACCAACGGATTCCTGACGTCGAAATGCCAAATCACACATGGTTTTGTGTGCTGGATATCCCGGGGATGGAAGCGCTGACAGACACCCGGAAATTCTGTGACACGGCTACTGCTACTCCGGCCAAGGCCAAAAAGATGGCTGATTTGGTTGAGGCATGGACTCCGCCGGACGGGTGGTGCAACGGTAACGACAAATAATGGCACGGCAGAATGAAGGGCTACATCGTCGAGTTCCTTCGCAACTGCAACGGATTCAGAGTGAGGTAACGAGATGGACAAGCTGAGCGAACTGAGCAAGCCTGTGGCGCAGATTTACTACGATGAACTTGATTCGTCAGTGATGCGTATCGGTTGGTTTCGTAGCGATGAGCCAAAAAACCCGGAACCCCTCTACTCGCAAGAGTACGTCTCCGCCCTGGAGCAGAAAATAGCCGAGCTCGAACAGGCAATGCGCCACATCCACGGCGCGTTATTGGATATCACAGTGCCGAGAGTGGCGATAGCTAAAGCCGCAGAATTGGCGGTTGATCACGCAGCCATGAAGGAGCAGAGCAATGGATAAATTCAGCGAACTGAAAGCGGCCGCAATGTCCGCTACTCCGGGGCCGTGGGAATGGTTCACAAGTAACAGCATGGCTCGATTGAGCAGCACCCCAAGCGGAAAAGATGGCGATGTGCTGAGTGCCTTTCGCGCATCCGATGGCGTGCCGTGCGTGAGCGTTAGCCAGCGCGATATGGCTTTCATCGCCGCCGCTAACCCTGCTGTAGTTCTTGCCCTGCTGGCAGAGCTGGAAGCGAAGGATGAGCAAAATAAATTGCTGATGCGAGAAATAGAACACGGCAAAAAGCTGCGAGTTAACATGCAGAACAATGCCGACTCACTAAGCGAGCGCATCGCCGAGCTGGAACGCGCCAATCAAGCTCAGGACGACCACATCAATCAGCAGCAGGACAGAATCGAATCTCTGGAGAAGAAAAACGGAGATTTAGGGCGATCATTGGGAGCGGCAGAAAAGCGGCTGGCTACGCCGGTGCGGTTGCCGGAGAAGTACAACATGAAGATGGCCGGTGACAAATCAACAAAGTCCATGTTCTACGGTCACAACTCTGCAATCAACGACAGCGCCAAGGCTATCCGCGCCGCTGGCTTCACCGTAGAGGGGGGTGAGCAGGATGGACAAACTAGCTGAACTTGAGAGAGTCAGTAGAGAAAACCAGCGTGTCGTGCGCGTTAACGTTGGGGTTTTGAAATCTGCCATTCGTGAAATAGAAGCGCACGCGAAAGTAAATGGTAAAGGGGTTTTCACAGACATGGTGCTGAATGCGCTGAATTCTGCAGTTAAGGGGGAGGCATGACACTAACGACTGAGCAGTTGAGCGCTGTTGAAACAACCAAAGAGTTTCGAGCGCTACTGAAATACATGCGAGCAATAGCCAAGGCAGAACCAGAAAGCGCAAAGGAGAAATGCGAGTTAGAGCCAGGCCTATGGCAGTACGCCAGCCAAAAGACTATCAAGGCCATCGTGGAGCATATCGACGCACTGGAATTTGCGGTGGCGGCTAACCGGGAGGCGCAGCCGGTGGCCTACCTGAACAAATTCTCAGGTGTATGCATGACATTGGAACAGCAACCGAATGCGGCAGATGATGTTGCGGTTTATTCCCCTCTCTACACCGCCCCGCCAGCGCCAGCAGTGCCGGAGAAATGTCCAGAGCATGTGCGCTCACTTATGAACATACATGCGGACGATCTTTTCGATG
>NZ_JBEZDT010000086.1:0-2576 GCF_040648455.1 Catellatospora sp. NPDC049133 | reverse complement strand
TGACAGCCTGCGGAGACGATGTAAGACCTCAACGAGGAACCTCTCGGACGGGGCAGTCGTCGGCGAAACAGGAAAACCCGAGGGCGACCAAGGGAATCCCCGTCCTTTAGGGCGGGGAGGATGTCAAGCCGGGAAGTGTCCCAGGTAGCCACCCATGGTTCGGAACAGGTCGGTGGCGGCCAGCTCGGTGCCGTCGTCGAGGCGTACCCGCTCGATGACCAGGCCCTTGCTCTTGCCTCGGCGGGCGTCGGCTCCGGCGACGATGGCGACGCCGTCGCCCTCGCGGTAGAAGACCCGGCCCGGGGTGCCGCCGTAGACGGCCTGCGAGACGGACGCCTTCGTCACGCGGATGCGCTGCCCGCGGTAGTAGGTGTAGGCGTTCGGGTACGGGTCGCACTGGGCGCGGACCAGGCGGTCGAGTTCCTGCGCGGTCCACGTCCAGTCGATGCGCAGGTCCTCGTCGGCGCGTTTGTGGAAGAAGCTGGCCTGGGAGCGGTCCTGCGGCGTCCAGTCGGTGCGGCCCGACGCGATAAGGCGCAGGCCGTCGACGGTGATCGGCCCGAACAGGGCGAGCGTCTTGTGGAACAGGTCGGCGGTGGTGTCGCGCGGGCCGACCGGCACCGCACGCTGCAGCACGATGTCGCCGGCGTCGAGGGTGTCGTCCATCATGTGCGCGGTCACGCCGACCTCGGGCTCGTCGTTGAGCAGGGCCCAGATCAGCGGCGAGAAGCCGGCGTACTTCGGCAGCAGCGAGTCGTGGATGTTCAGGGTGCCGTGCCGGGGCAGGGCGAAGACCTGCGGCGGGATCCAGGTGCGCCAGTTGGTGGCCACGATGACGTCGAGGTCGGCCTCCTTGAGCGCGGCCATCAGCTCCTCGTCGTCGGGGCGCTCGCGGATCAGGACCGGCACGCCGTGCTCGGCGGCGAGGTCGGCGACGGAGTCGCTCCAGATGCGCTCGTACGCGTGCTCGCTCTTCGGGTGCGTGACGACGAGGACCACCTCGAGGTCTGGCGCCTCCAGCAGCGCCTGGAGCGTGCGGTGCCCCCAGGTCTGGTAACCGAACATCGCGACCCGCATGGGTGCCCTCCTCTGGACCGGAACGCTGAACCGTCTCGGCTCGCTGGCGCGAACCGAAAGGCAAGGCTTACCTTGCTAAGGTAACCCTAATGTAATCTTCGGGGGACGCACACGGAAGGGGTCATATGTCCACGTCGGACGCACATCTCCACGATCTCGCAGGGATCGGCTTCGGGCCCTCCAACCTGGCCCTGGCCATCGCGTTACGCGAGCTGGAGCAGCCGGTGGACGCCGTGTTCCTGGAGAAGCAGCCATGGTTCGGCTGGCACCGGGGGATGCTCATCGAGGGCACCACGATGCAGGTCTCCTTCCTCAAGGACCTGGCGACGATGCGCGACCCCGCCAGCCAGTACAGCTTCCTGAGCTACCTGAAGGCCAAGGACCGGCTGATCGACTTCATCAACCACAAGACGATGTACCCGTCGCGGGTGGAGTTCCACGACTACCTGGAATGGGCCGCCGCGGGCTTCGCCGACCAGGTCGAATACGGCTCCGAGGTGGTCGCCGTGCGCCCGGTCCGCGACGGCGGCGTGATCACCGGCTGCGAGGTCGTCGCCCGGCAGGGCGGCGATCTGGTCACCCGCCGCGCCCGCAACCTGGTCGTCGCCACCGGCCTGGAGGCCCGCATGCCCGACGGCATCCGCCCCGGCCCGCGCGTCTGGCACAGCCGCGACCTGCTGCGCCGCCTGCCCGGACTGCGCGACCCGCGCCGGGTGCTGGTGATCGGCGCGGGCCAGTCCGGCGCCGAGGTCACCGACCACCTGCACGGCACGTTCCCGCAGGCCGAGGTGTGCGCGGTGTTCGCCAAGTACGGCTACACCCCCGCCGACGACAGCCCGTTCGCCAACCGCATCTTCGACCCCGCCGCCGTCGACCACTTCTACGACGCGCCCGAGCAGGTCAAACGGATGCTGATGGACTACCACGGCTCCACCAACTACTCGGTCGTCGACCTCGACGTCATCCAGGGCCTCTACCGACGCATGTACCAGGAGAAGGTGCTGGGCCAGGAGCGGCTGCGCTTCATGCACGCCTCGCGGGTGGTGGATCTCGTCGAGGAGACGGACCGGGTCCGGGTGACCGTGGAGTTCCTGCCGACGGGCGAGCGCACCGTGCTGGAGGCCGACGCGGTGGTGTGCGCGACCGGTTACCGCAGCAGCGACCCGCTGCAGCTGCTCGGCCAGCTGGGCGAGCACTGCCTACGGCGTGCGGACGGGCAACTCCAGGTCGAGCGCGACTACCGGGTGACCACCGCCGGTGACGTGCGCTGCGGCATCTACGTGCAGGGCCCGACCGAGCACACCCACGGCATCAGCTCGACGCTGCTGTCCAACACCGCCGTCCGCGCTGGCGAGATCGCGCGTTCGCTGACCCGCGCTGCGGCCCCGGCCCTCGCCGGATAAAGGTGCCACCGCGTGGGGCGTAAAAAAATTTTATTTTTGGACAAGAAAATAAATATTTAGTGAAGCAGTGAAATAAACAGTTTATGCATAAACCAA
>NZ_JBEZDT010000085.1:0-2649 GCF_040648455.1 Catellatospora sp. NPDC049133 | reverse complement strand
ACGCCACCCGGTCGCGTACACCGTCGCCTCAGTCGGCCCGTACAGGTTCAACACCCGTGCCGACGGGAACACCGACCGGACCCGCTCCAGCACACCGGCCGGGACCGCCTCACCCGCCAGCACCACCACCCGCACCGACTCGAAGACCGGCGTATCTGCCAACGCCTGGCTCAACGCCGACGGGACCGCCGAGACCAGCGTTCCGGCCCACGTCGCCGGCAGCTCCTCCAACGCCAGCACGTCGCGCGCCAACTCCACGCAACCGCCCGAGACCCAGGTGCCGAACACCTCGAACACCGACACGTCGAAACTCAACGACGTCGACACCAGCACCCGGGACATCTCGCCGGCGCTGAACTCGGCCCTCACCCACGACAGCAGATTGACCACGCCGCCCTGGGAGACCACCACGCCCTTCGGCCGTCCCGTCGACCCGGAGGTGTAGATCGCGTACGCGGGGCTGTCGGCTTCGACGGGGACGCCGAGGTCTTCGCCCGACCACTGGCCCAGCCCCTCGATCGAGGTGAGATCGTCCAGCACGGCTACCGGTCGGGCCTCGTCGAGCACGATCCGCACGCGCTCGGTGGGCCAACGCGGATCCACCGGCACATAGCCCGCCCCCGCCTTCAGCACCCCGAGCAGCGCCACCATCACATCGGCGGTCCGGGGCAGCGCCAGCGCCACGAAACGCCCCGGTCCCGCGCCTTGGGCGACCAGGTGCCGGGCGAGGCGGTTGGCCCTCGCGTTCAGCTCGGCGTACGTCAGCTCCTGCTTGTCGTGGACGAGCGCCACAGCGTCCGGCGACTGCCGCACCTGGGCCTCGAAAAGCGCGGCCAGCGGCTCGAAAGAGACCGTGCGCGAGGTGTCGTTCCATCCGTCGACGATCGTGTGGCGTTCGGCCTCGGAGAGCAGCACCATGTCCGCGAGGCGGCCATCAGCGCGCTCGACGACCTGCTCAAGCAGTCGGATGAACCACGTCGTCAGCGACCGCGCCGTCGGCTCGTCGAACACGTCGAGCGCGAAGTCGAGCTTCACGCCGATGCCGAGCGGTTCGCCGTCGGCGTCGTGGCGCTGCTCGAAGTTCCACAGCAGGTCGAACTTGGAAGCGCCGGTCGGCAGCGGTTCGACCTGGGAGCGGGTGCCGGGCAGCTCCCATTTTCCGAGGTCCTCTCCCCCGTCGAAGGCGAGCATGACCTGGAACAGCGGGTGGCGGGCGGTGGAGCGGACGGGGTTGAGCACTTCGACGAGCCGCTCGAACGGCACCTCCTGATGCGCGAACGCGCCCAGGTCCGTCTCCCGCACCCGGCCGAGCACCTCGGTGAACGTGGGGTTGCCCGACAGGTCTGCGCGCAGGACCACCGTGTTGACGAAGAACCCGATCAGGTCGTGTACCGCCTCGTCGGACCGGCCGGCCACCGGTGTCCCGATCGGGATGTCCGCGCCGCCACCGACCTTGCTCAGCATCGCGGCCAGCGTGGCGTGCACGACCATGAACACGGTCGACTGGTGCTCGCGCGCGAGGTTCGTCAGCCGGCGGTGCAGGTCGCGGTCGAGTTCGAACCGCACGTCGCCGCCGCGATACGAGGACACCGGCGGTCGCACACGGTCGTAGGGAAGCGCCAGTTCCTCGGGCAGCCCGGCCAGGGCATCACGCCAGAACTGCAGCTGCTCCCCGGCGAGGCTTCCCGCCGATTCGTCGCCGAGCAGTTCTCGCTGCCAGATGGCGTAGTCGGCGTACTGGACGGGCAGCGGCGACCAGACGGGTGCGGTATCGGACAGGCGGGAGGTGTAGGCCCGTGACAGGTCGTTTGTCAGCGGACCGAGCGACCAGCCGTCGCTGGCGATGTGGTGCGTCAACAGCAGCAGGACATGTTCGTCGGGCCCGAGTGCGAACAGCCAGGCCCGGACCGGCAGCTCGGCGGAGATGTCGAAGACGTGTCCGCTGGCGGCTGCCAGCGCTGCCGCCAGGTCGCCTTCGGCGATACTGGCCTCTTCGAGCACCGGTGCCGCGCCGACGTCGAGGATCTCCTGGTGCGGCTCCCCGGCCACGACCTGGAACACCGTGCGCAACGCCTCGTGCCGGTCGACGACGTCGCCCAGCGCCGCACGCAGGGCATCGCGGTCGACGGGACCGTGCAGCCGCCACGCGTACGGTTCGGTGTAGGCGGCGTTGTGTCCTTCGAACTGGTCAACGAACCACAGCCGCTGCTGTGCGAACGACAGCGGCAGCGGCTCCGGGCGAGGCACCACCGGGGTCAGTGCCGGGCGTGCCGCGCCGAGACCGTCGAGCACGCCGCAGAGTGCTGCCACGGTCGGAGCGTCGAACAACGCCCGAATCCCCAGCTCGACCCCCAGCGTCGCACGCACTCGTGAGATCAACCGCGTGGCGAGCAGGGAGTCGCCGCCGAGGTCGAAGAAGTCGTCGGCGAGGCCCACGTTGTCGATGCCCAGGACGTCGGCGAACAGTCCGATCACGGTCTTCTGCTGCGCGGTGACCGGTCCGTGTTCGACCGATCCGTCGAACACGGGTGCGGGTAGTGCTTTGCGGTCGAGTTTGCCGTTGGCGTTGAGGGGAAGCCGGTCGAGCACGACGACCGCGGCGGGCACCATGTACTCCGGCAGCCGGGTCGCGGCGTAGCGGCGCAGCCC
>NZ_JBEZDT010000084.1:0-3049 GCF_040648455.1 Catellatospora sp. NPDC049133 | reverse complement strand
CTTTTCTTTGATGTCCCCATTTTGTGGAGCCCGATAATCCCGCCTTTTAGGTTCAAGATTATCGGGTTTTTTGTTGCCTTGAAAAAAAATCCTTATAAAACAATGCTTCGAAAAACACATAACTACCCTGTGGCGACAAAGTGGCGACAGCCATTTCACGGACATAAAAAAACCTGCTTTCGCAGGCTTCTTGTTAAATCCAAAGTGTTCCCTGATTGCTTCGGGTTGGGTGTGGCGGAGCGATATCAACTTTGCCCGGTGATACGATCTGCCGCTGAATAGATTCCAACGTCACAAAAGTACAACTGCAATTTATGTTTTGGCATTGATGATAACGCTCTTTAGTGTTCTCACTAAGAGATCCGATGGTGCTGCCGAACGGCTCCCGCCTGATGTTCCTCGGCACCAACGTGCGCACCGCGCAGAGCTAAATCTGTATCTGGATGAGTATTTCTGGATACCGAAATTTCAGGAGCTGCGCAAAGCCGCCAGCGGGATGTCGCTGCACAAGCGATGGCGCACCACCTATTTTTCCACACCGTCGAGTCTGGCACACTCCGCTTATCCGTTCTGGTCGGGGGAACTGTTCAACAAAGGGCGGCGCAGCAAAGCCGATCACGTTCAGCTCGACCTCAGCCACAGCCACCTGTCAAAAGGCGTGCTGTGCGATGATGGGCAATGGTGCCAGATTGTCACGGCTGAGGATGCGCTGACCGGCGGTTGTAACCTGTTCGACCTCGATCAGCTGTCGCTCGAATACAGCCCGGCTGAGTATCAGAACCTGCTGATGTGTGAATTTGTGGACGATACCGCGTCGGTATTCACGTTCGCCGAGCTGCAAGGCTGCATGGTCGATACGCTGGAAGAATGGGAGGACTTCAACCCTTACGCCGTGCGGCCGTTCGGTTATCGCCCGGTGTGGATCGGCTACGACCCATCGGAAGCCAACGGCGGGGACAGCGCCGGGTGCGCGGTGATCGCGACGCCCATGGTGGCCGGTGGCAAGTTCCGCGTGCTCGAGCGCCACCAGTGGCAGGGCATGAACTTTGCCGCTCAAGCCCAGAAGATTAAAGATCTGACCGAAAAATATTGCGTGGAGTACATCGGCATCGATGCGACCACCGTCGGCCAAGGTGTTTTCCAGTTGGTGCGCGAGTTCTTCCCGGCCACGCGGGAGATCAAATACACCCCGGAAATCAAAACCGCCATGGTGCTGAAGGCAAAAGACACCATCGGGCGCGGCTGTCTGGAATACGACACCAGCCACACCGACATCACCGCCGCCTTTATGGCGATCCGCAAAACCATGACCGCCAGCGGCGCGCGTTCCACCTACACCGCCAGCCGCAGCGAAGAAGCCAGCCACGCCGATGTCGCGTGGGCAATCATGCACGCCCTCTTGAACGAACCGCTGACCGCAGGCAGCGGCCACAGCAGCCCGAACATTTTGGAGTTTTACTGATGAGCAAGCGCAAAGGCCGCAAGGCATTTACCTCCCCGGCGCCAGCCCCGGCAGCAGAGCAGAAGCAGGATTTTGAAGCGTTCACCCTTGGCGAGCCGTCCGCTGTGCTGGATAAGCGGGAAATTCTGGATTACATCGAGTGCACGACCAATGGCAAGTGGTACGAACCGCCGATCAGCTTCGATGGGCTGGCACGCAGCTTGCGCGCCGCCGTGCATCACAGCTCGCCGATATATGTTAAGCGTAACATTTTGGCGTCTACGTTCATCCCGCACCCGCTATTAAGCCAGCAGGAGTTTAGCCGTTACGTGCTGGATTATCTGGTGTTTGGTAACGCCTTTTTAGAAGAACGTCAAAACCGCCTCGGCGCGGTGTGGATCGCGGCGCTTACTGGTTCGTGCAGGACTGGAAAGAGGCGCACCGTTTCAAGACCGACAGTGTTTTTCACCTGATTGAGCCGGATATTAACCAAGAACTGTACGGCCTGCCGGAGTACCTCAGCGCGCTTAACTCCGCGTGGCTGAACGAAGCGGCGACGCTGTTCCGCTGTAAGTATTACCAGAACGGAGCGCACGCCGGTTATATCCTGTATATGACAGACGCGGCGCAGAGTACGAGCGACGTTGACAGAATGTGCCAAGCCATGCGCGATACCAAGGGCTTAGGGAACTTCCGCAATCTGTTCATGTACGCTCCGAACGGCAAGCCGGACGGCATTAAGATCTTGCCGCTATCCGAGGTCGCCACTAAAGACGACTTTTTCAACATCAAGAACACCAGCCGCGACGATCTGCTGAGCGTGCACCGCGTTCCACCGCAGATGATGGGGATTATCCCGAGCAATACCGGCGGATTTGGGGATGTAAAAAAGGCCGCTCAGGTGTTTGTACGCAACGAGCTAACGCCGCTGCAGGAGCGAATAAAAGAGGTGAATGATTGGATCGGGGAAAGGGTGATCCAGTTCAATCCTTATGAATTGCCATCTGATTAGTCATTTTTCACGCCGTCAGATTTTTGACGGCGTTTTATATGCGTATTAGCTTGACAATTATATATAGAATTTAGATTAAATAATATTTTACTCAATCATAACACTTGCGAGCAACTTCATTTCATCAACCCACGATTTCCAAAGAAAATCATGGGTTTTCTGCTCAACCCAAAACATGACATCAGAAGGATGTCTATATTTCGTATTCGAATACCGCACTTTGGCCGAATTAATACTTGAGATAGTATGAGGTGTTATATGTGCATTTGCATTCCTAACAGATTGCAAATCCTTAATTAATATAGAACTGGCAACAGCAATAGACACATTTTGTGCGTTTGGCGTATTCAGCAAGCTGAATACCAAACCTAATTTATCAACATCCCCCCATGTCAGTTCATTATGAGGTTTCAATGATTTAATTTGAGTAACCGTTTGGTTTAATGATAATGTTTTTACTACATACAATAACTCACCATCATTTAGGGTGGAATATCGTGGCATAATTATATGCTGACCATGTATTGTCTCTCCCCCGCGAATTGAACCAAAAAGCAACGTCTTACAAAATGCTCCCCAAGACTGCCACATTGCAG
>NZ_JBEZDT010000083.1:0-3128 GCF_040648455.1 Catellatospora sp. NPDC049133 | reverse complement strand
ATAGAGCAGTGCGGTACAGGACAGTACGGGCGCGAGCGTGGCGTCGAGGCATCAGCGGAGTGGTCACTTGCCCCCCTCGATGACGTAGAGCCGGGGGGTATCCGTCCCAACCGTCCCAACCGTCCCATCGCTGGTCAGCCCCGGGACGGTTGTTTTCGTGGGACGGTTCGAACCGTCCCACTCGGGGAAGCGTCCCGCGTCTGATCTGGGCGGGGACGGTTGGGACGGTTGGGACGCTTCCCCCGGTGTCTGCGGGACATCGGAGGCGCAGTAGCGGTCCCAGGCGTCGGCGAACGACGCTCGCCGGTAGCCCTTGCTCTGCCCGGTCGGGAAGCGGATGTTGCCGTCAGAGCGGATGTGGAACTCGCGGAGCAGTACGCCCAGCTTGTGGGGCGTGATGTCCGGCCAGGGGGACTCGTCCATGGCGCGAAGCTGCTCGATGATCGCGGCGGTGGGCAGTGCCTCGGCGTCGGCGGTCGTGAAGATGGTGCGGCAGTCGGTCAGTAGCCGCACGCGGTCACTGGTGGTGGCGGTCTCCTCCCGCGCCCCGGTGAGCGTGACGGCGGCGGTGCGTGACCGTACCGGCCAATCACCTCCGGCCAGGTCAGCCAGGGCGATGAGCGGTTCCCACGTGTCGGCGGCGCGGTCCTCGACGGGCATGGCCGGTTCGGCGACGCGCAGCGCATCAACGCTGTCGGTGAGCCAGTCGTGCAGCTCGGTGCCGATGGCCGCGACCACGGCCCGGTCGCGCATGATGCGCCAGGGGCGGACCTTCTCGCGCCCGGCGCGACGGCGCATGTGCACGACCACGGCCCGGTCTTCGATGGTGTCGGGGGCCGCGCCGATGCCCGCCATGGCGGCCATGCCGAAGGTGGGGATGCGCTCCACGCGCTGGGTGTTGGCGTCGTAGCGCAGCGCGGGCCGGTTGCGCTGGTGTCCGGCGTTGAGCAGTCCTCGCAGGTCTTCGGCTGAGCCAGCAGCGGCGGGTCCGAAGATGGTGTCGAACTCGTCGATGAGCAGCGTTGGCGGGTCGTCAGTGCCGATGGACCGGTAGATCGCTGCCGGGCTGGCGTTGACTGTGATGAGCGGGTTGTGGCAGGACGCTTCCACCAGATCGAGCAGACGGGACTTGCCGCAGCGCTTCTCCGGCGCGCGGATGACCAGGCGGGGCGCGCACGCCCATGCGGCCAGGGCGTGTGTCGCGGCGATCCACAGCACGACGGCATCGAGGGATTCGGCGTTGGGCAGGATGACGTAGTGGCTGATGGCGGCCCGGAGGCGGTCGAGCAGGGCAGCGCCGTCAACGGCGGGCTGCTTGGCCTTGGCTGGTGGTCGGGTCACAGTGTCACTCCTTCTGCGGCGAACCCGTCTCGGATCGCGTTGGGGGTGGACTTGGCCCACGGCCAGCGTGCGGCGTCGCACGCTGACACGAGGGTGTTGTAGGCGTCGGTGCTGGTGAGGTGGCCTGCGGCGACGATGAGTGCGGCACCGCGGGCGCAGCCGTACAGGGTCACGCGCCGCCGTCCCTCCGGGGCTGAGGCGATGCGGGCGACCAGCGCGGACATGAGTCGGTCAGGGTGGGATATGGCCCCCCCGCTGCGCGGGGGTGTGGGTTGGCCGGCGGGGCGTGTCGGCGCGGGCCGCCGGATCTCGGCGACACAGGCGTCCACCAGCGCGGGGGCCATATCCCTGATCTGCGCCCCGTCGTCGGCCCACGCGTAGGGGCGGCCGGTGTCGGGATGGCGTGCGGGCGGCGCGAGGACGTAGCCGCCGTCTGCCTTCACGTCGATGCCGGGGCCGAGCCGGATGCTCTGGTCGCAGGGCACCGGGTGGCCGGGGTGGCGGTAGTACAGGTGCAGCCCGCCGGAGCCGGTGCGGACGTACCTGGTGGGTGGGGTGAGCCCGCGGTCGATGAGGGTGCGTAGCGAGGTCATGCCGTCGTGGCGTGGGTCGATGTCGATGACGACCAGGCCGGAGGGCGCGCCGGTGCGGATGGCCAGCAGTCCGCGCGGGACCGCAGCCGCCATGGCTGCGATCCGGTCGGGGTCGGTGCTGGCCGCGTAGAACCCGTGGCAGGTCAGGCAGCCACACGTCTGCGGGTCGTGTGGTGTCTTGGACTTGCGTGCCGTCTCGCAGGGCGGGCATAGCGCCACGGGTCGTTTGGTCCGGCCAAGCCAGAAGACGGGCCAGTCGTTGGCGGCGTAGCGCAGCGCAGCCGCCAACAGGGGGTGAGCCGCCGCAGGCGGCCTGTCTGCTCTTCGGGCTGGTTCGGTCATTGGGTCGGCTCCTTCCCGTGGTGAGGTGTCGCGGGCGACGTCGGGCGCGACGCGTCGTGCAGGGCCTGCCGCGACGGGTCGGTGGTGAGCCGTCGTGTCTGCAGCGCCGCGTCGACACGCGACGGCTCGTCGGGTAGCCGTCGTGCGTCGACGCGCGACGGGTCGGTGTAGGCGGTCCAGGCGCGGGCGACCGCGCCGGAGCCGGGGAACAGGTCGTCGAAGGTGTCGCCGGGTGCTGCGCCGAGCAGGTCGAACATCCAGCGGGTGAAGGCGGCCGGTTTCGCGCCGATCACGCGTCCGGGCAGCGTCGTCATCGGCGCGACGCCGTGCACGAGCGAGTCGACTCGTCGGGCGGGCTGGCCGGTCGGGTCGGCGGGGCGTCCGCCGTGGTAGATGACCGGCTCCCACGCGGACAGCGGCCACCGGCTGGCGGTGGGCCGTTCCCCTCGGTGCCACGCTGCGACCCGCACGTCGGGCGGGCAAATGGCCAGCACGGCGGGCAGGGCGCGGGCGGAGGTGGACAGTGCCCACCCGTCGTAGCCGGTCAGGCGGGCGATCAGGTCGGCGTGGTCGACCTCGCCGCCGTAGTCGGGGTGGTCGCGGTAGAGCCATGCTTTGCCGGGGTAGGGCGGGTCGGCGTACGCGAGGCGTAGCGGGCGGCCGGGGTCGACGGCTACGGCCGGCGCGCCGACCGTGCGGGCGAAGCGGTGCCGGGCCTGGCGGCATCGGGTCGAGCAGCACACCGCGTCCCGGCGTGTGGCGGGCGGGATGGGCTGTTCGCACCAGGCGCACAGCCGTCGCGTGTCGACGGTGACACGCGACGGCTCGTAGGCGTCGGGTCCAGCTGGGCGC
>NZ_JBEZDT010000082.1:0-3229 GCF_040648455.1 Catellatospora sp. NPDC049133 | reverse complement strand
CACACCGGGATGCCGCCCAGGTGCACGTCCTGCACGACCGTCTACGCGCCTTTGTCTGCGGCGGGGCGGTGGGCGGCAAGAGGCTGAGCGCACGCCAGGCGATACCGCGGTCGGCCTGGCGCACCGTAACATAGCGCGGGCGCTGGCGGAAAAAACGCCATAAAGCGCCGTCGCCGCCGTAACGTCATGAAAAGGCATTGACTCGCTAACCTCTGACCGTATAATCGCAACCCGCAACCACAGGTTGCCGCATCTCAATGCGCCCTTAGCTCAGTTGGATAGAGCAACGGCCTTCTAAGCCGTAGGTCATAGGTTCGAATCCTATAGGGCGTGCCATTAAGTATCAATGAGTTACGCCTTTCATCCCGTATTTCCAATTTCATCATGGGACAGATTTGGGACTAAACCTCCGAAAATCGTGTCAATTTGCCTCGCATGCTCAGTTAGATGGTTAGGCGCAAGGTGAGCGTATCGCTGTACCATTTCGATGCTCTCCCATCCTCCCATTTCCTGAAGTGCAGAAAGCGGCACGCCGGATTGGATCAGCCAACTCGCCCAGGTATGTCGTAAATCATGGAAGCGGAAATCATCAATGCCAGCTCGTCTTAACGCAGCGCGCCACGCAGTGTTAGAATCGACTCGCATTTTCCTCACCGGGTCTTTGTGAACGAACACCCAACGATGATGATTTCCTATTTGTCTCCGCAGAACGGCGCAAGCGGTATCGTTGAGAGCGACGCCAATTGCCCGTCCTGATTTGCTATCCTCAGGATAAATCCAAGCCACCTTCCTCTGCATGTCGATCTGCGACCATGCAAGCTCAATGATGTTCGACCGGCGAAGGCCAGTAGTCAGAGCGAATTCCACAGTGGATTTAAGCGGTTCAGGACACTCATCAATAAGTCGCTGAGCTTGTGCAGGCTCAAGCCACCTAACGCGTTTATTCCTTTCCTGTGGAACCTTTATCACCGGAGACTTTTCAATCCATTTCCAGTCACGCTCTGCAGCACGCATTAGAGCTTTCATCAGCGCTAGGTGCTTGGCTTTGGTTGAGGTAGAGACAGGCTCAGCCTTCCGTGGCTCAATTTCAATACCTTTTCTGGCAAGAGCTTCTGCTCTTAACGCCCATCGTTCCTCTGCCTTCCTGTTCGTCATCCTGCTGACTGCGGTGTAAATCTTTGCCTCAGTTATATCCTTCAGCAAAACCCCTTCAAAATGCATGAGCCAGAATCCGATCCGACCCTTGTCTGCATCGAGTGATTTCTTGTGCGCTTTCTCTTCCAGCCAGCGTAAGCACGCCTCTTCAAATGTGACCTCAGGGAAGTCTCCCAGTCGGTCTATTCTCCAAAGTTCAGCTTTTCTGCGGTCGTGCAACTCCTGCGCTTGGCGTCTGTCCTTAGTCCCAAGCGACTCCTTAATTCTTTTGCCGCTTGGCGACGTGTAACTGCCGTACCAGGTTTCCCCTCGGCGGAATAATGACATGCTGCTTTCTCCTCATGTGCATCATCCGCGCTCACCGGCACAGTGTGGATCGGATTGTTAAGCGCGGCAATACAGGCTTGGCGAGTAATTAGGTAGGGGGATTTGGTTTTTGATGGGTCTTTTCTTGTTGCCTGCAGTCTTCCTGAGCGTATCCAGCTCGTCAGCGTGGGTGCTGAGATGCCAAGGAAGTTACAGGCCTCACTTCGTGAAAGGCTGTATTTGTCCATTGGCACCTACTGGATTGTGATGTTTGCCGGAGTGCGTGAAACGAGCGTTGATTGCTCGGCAATGAGCTTTACGCCAGGCTTAACGATCTGCTCGAGAATAGCCATCTTACCGGCATACTCTTCATCATCAGCCGCACCAAGATAGATGGTGATCATGCGACCATCAAAGACGAGTAGGGTGCTTTGTTTTGTTCTCATGCGACACCTCGCTGCCTGTCTGCTTTTATCCGGCGTTCGTAGTCTTCGGCGCAACTGTCGCCCTCGCAAAAATTGCCTTTGCTGATGGTCTCTCCACACCAATAACAGCGGCCAGTAAATACCATTGACGGCTTTGGCCGGTTGGATAAGGCGGCGAGGATAATCAGTTCTTCTTGCTCTTGTGCGTTGTCGATGATGTCAGCCATGTTTAACTCCTAATCCTAAAATGTTCTCGACATCATCAGCGCCACAGCCGGATGCCATGATTGCTTGACCTTCATGCAGGAATACCCGAACAGGAGCAGGCATCACGCCGGTACGCTCCCACAGTGCCTGATGAAGTTTCTGCTGCAATGCATCCGTGCTAACGCGCCCGTCCGTGAAATAGACGCGGGGAATCCTGACGCTGATAGTGTCCATAGTGGTTACTCCGCTTGGAAATAGGGCAACAAAAAACCCGCCGTAGCGGGTTCATGTCAGTTGGTTGGATTTACTTCTTGCCGTTGGCGTCAGCCATCTGCTGATAGCGTGGGTCGCTCGGACCTGGGAATTTGTGGCTCTGGCCACGATAATGCTGCAGTCGTTCACGGAAGTATTCACGCAGATGCGCCGGCTGTTCTTCTTCTACCTGCGCAGGCACAATCGGCATATTCATGCGCTCTTTGTACGCCACGCCTGACGCCGCCAAATCTACGTTAACCTTCTCGCGCTCTTCCGGTGATTTATCCGCTATGTTGTATGACATCGCCCAGTCCTATATCAGCTCAAAGTCATCATCGAACGTTGCAAAGTTTAGCTCTGCAGCGCGCATCTCGAGGATAAATTTGATGCCGTCATGTAGTGAAGTGGGTCGATCATACTCCAGAACGAAGCGATCGTGATAGGTGCGTCCTAGCCAGTACCCGCCGCCATATTCCTTCAGCCGCTGGAAGAACACCCACCCACCTTCTTTGGGATGCTCCAGCGTCTCGCCGCGGTAAACGACCTGATAGCCGATGTCGTTTTTCGTAGTCATAACTCACACCATAAAAATACTGTTCATGCATACAGTATAATTATGGTTGTCTGTGAGTCAATTCCCACCCTCCGGCGCTGCAGGTAATGGCATCCAGTGGGTTACAGCGCTGTCACACCACTCATGGTTTCTATCGTTCCAGATGCAAACTCGCTGCTGAATAACGCTAGGTTTCTCTTTCCCGAACCAACACCAATATTCCCCGTCGGCATCAGGCATCCGTTCGCCGCACGCTATCCACCCCTCCGGCAACGTGTAACCCTGGCTTACAGGTTGAGCCAGCATTGCGGCGCGGCAGGCGTTCCAG
>NZ_JBEZDT010000081.1:3324-4897 GCF_040648455.1 Catellatospora sp. NPDC049133 | reverse complement strand
GTGTTGTTTAGGTAAGTCCTCGGCCTATTAGTACCAGTCGACTGAACACATTACTGTGCTTACATCTCTGGCCTATCAACCCGGTGGTCTAGCCGGGGGCCTTACCCACTCTCGTGGTGGGAGACCTCATCTTGAAGCGAGCTTCCCGCTTAGATGCTTTCAGCGGTTATCCCTTCCGAACGTAGCCAACCAGCCATGCACCTGGCGGTACAACTGGCACACCAGAGGTTCGTCCGTCCCGGTCCTCTCGTACTAGGGACAGCCCTTCTCAAGTCTCCTGCGCGCACGGCGGATAGGGACCGAACTGTCTCACGACGTTCTAAACCCAGCTCGCGTACCGCTTTAATGGGCGAACAGCCCAACCCTTGGGACCACCTCCAGCCCCAGGATGCGACGAGCCGACATCGAGGTGCCAAACCATCCCGTCGATATGGACTCTTGGGGAAGATCAGCCTGTTATCCCCGGGGTACCTTTTATCCGTTGAGCGACACCGCTTCCACATGCCAGTGCCGGATCACTAGTCCCGACTTTCGTCCCTGCTCGACCTGTCAGTCTCACAGTCAAGCTCCCTTGTGCACTTACACTCAACACCTGATTGCCAACCAGGCTGAGGGAACCTTTGGGCGCCTCCGTTACCCTTTAGGAGGCAACCGCCCCAGTTAAACTACCCACCAGACACTGTCCCTGAACCGGATCACGGTCCGAGGTTAGATACCCAGATCAACCAGAGTGGTATTTCAAGATTGGCTCCACGAAGACTGGCGTCAACGCTTCACAGCCTCCCACCTATCCTACACAAGTTAAACCGGATACCAATGTCAAGCTATAGTGAAGGTCCCGGGGTCTTTCCGTCCTGCCGCGCGTAACGAGCATCTTTACTCGTAGTGCAATTTCGCCGGGCCTGTGGTTGAGACAGTGGGGAAGTCGTTACGCCATTCGTGCAGGTCGGAACTTACCCGACAAGGAATTTCGCTACCTTAGGATGGTTATAGTTACCACCGCCGTTTACTGGCGCTTAAGTTCTCAGCTTCGCCTTGCGGCTAACCGGTCCCCTTAACGTTCCAGCACCGGGCAGGCGTCAGTCCATATACAGCGTCTTACGACTTCGCATGGACCTGTGTTTTTAGTAAACAGTCGCTTCCCCCTGCTCTCTGCGACCCCACCCAGCTCCAGCCGCGAAGGCCTTCACCAGACGAGGCCCCCCTTCTCCCTAAGTTACGGGGGCAATTTGCCGAGTTCCTTAACCACAGTTCGCCCGATCGCCTCGGTATTCTCTACCTGACCACCTGTGTCGGTTTGGGGTACGGGCCGCGCACAGCTCGCTAGAGGCTTTTCTCGGCAGCATAGGATCATCGACTTCACCTGATACGGCTCGGCATCACGTCTCAGCCTCATGGCACACGGATTTACCTATGTGCCGGCCTACACGCTTACCCCAGGACTACCACCGCCTGGGCTCGACTACCTTCCTGCGTCACCCCATCGCTCAACTACTACCCACCAAGATCCCAACACGCCGTGTTCCAGTCCGAAGACCTTCCCACCTTGTGGAGGTTAGTACAGCAGGGTTCG
>NZ_JBEZDT010000081.1:1566-3230 GCF_040648455.1 Catellatospora sp. NPDC049133 | reverse complement strand
GTTCGTCGCGGGCGCTGCTTTGCGGGTACGGGAATATCAACCCGTTGTCCATCGACTACGCCTCTCGGCCTCGCCTTAGGTCCCGACTCACCCAGAGCAGATTAGCTTGACTCTGGAACCCTTGGTCATCCGGCGGCAGGGTTTCTCACCCTGCATTCGCTACTCATGCCTGCATTCTCACTCGTGTGGCGTCCACGGCTAGATCACTCTGCCGCTTCACCCGCCACACGACGCTCCCCTACCCACCCACACACCTGGACCACAAGGGCCTGGTTATTGTGTGAGTGCCACAGCTTCGGCGGTGTGCTTGAGCCCCGCTACATTGTCGGCGCGGAACCACTTGACCAGTGAGCTATTACGCACTCTTTCAAGGGTGGCTGCTTCTAAGCCAACCTCCTGGTTGTCTATGCGATCCCACATCCTTTTCCACTTAGCACACGCTTAGGGGCCTTAGCTGGTGATCTGGGCTGTTTCCCTCTCGACTACGAAGCTTATCCCCCGCAGTCTCACTGCCGCGCTCTCACTTACCGGCATTCGGAGTTTAGCTGACTTCGGTAAGCTTGTGGGCCCCCTAGGCCATCCAGTAGCTCTACCTCCGGCAAGAAACACGCGACGCTGCACCTAAATGCATTTCGGGGAGAACCAGCTATCACGGAGTTTGATTGGCCTTTCACCCCTAACCACAGGTCATCCCCCAACTTTTCAACGTTGGTGGGTTCGGTCCTCCACGACGTCTTACCGTCGCTTCAACCTGCCCATGGCTAGATCACTCCGCTTCGGGTCTAGAGCATGCGACTGAACGCCCTGTTCAGACTCGCTTTCGCTACGGCTTCCCCACACGGGTTAACCTCGCCACATGCCACTAACTCGCAGGCTCATTCTTCAAAAGGCACGCCGTCACCTCGGAACAAGTCCTCAGCTCCGACGGATTGTAGGCAGACGGTTTCAGGTACTATTTCACTCCCCTCCCGGGGTACTTTTCACCATTCCCTCACGGTACTAGTCCGCTATCGGTCACCAGGTAGTATTCAGCCTTACCAGGTGGTCCTGGCAGATTCACGGCAGATTTCAGGAGTCCGCCGCTACTCGGGAACACCCACCACAGGCCTTGAACTTTCGTCTACAGGACTCTCACCCTCTACGGTCCCTCATTCCAGAGGATTCGACTAGCCCAAGGCTTTATAACTGTGCGCCGGCGTGTCAGCACCGGCCGCAGGGTCCCACAACCCCGTCCACGCAACCCCTGACAGGTATCACACGCACACGGTTTAGGCTACATCCGCTTTCGCTCGCCACTACTCACGGAATCACATGTTGTTTTCTCTTCCTACGGGTACTGAGATGTTTCACTTCCCCGCGTTCCCTCCACACACCCTATGTATTCAGATGCGGGTAACCCGACATGACTCGGGCTGGGTTCCCCCATTCGGACACCCTGGGATCACAGCTTGGTTGACAGCTCCCCCAGGCCTATCGCGGCCTCCCACGTCCTTCATCGGCTCCTGGTGCCAAGGCATCCACCGTCTGCCCTTAAAAACTTACCTACACAGAGAAACAAAGATGCTCGCGTCCACTATGCACATCTCAACAAACAACCAACCCACACCCGCTTCCAACACACACACCGCAGCAGCGGCAGTTTGCGTTGTAGAGCGTGATCGGCG
>NZ_JBEZDT010000080.1:0-5479 GCF_040648455.1 Catellatospora sp. NPDC049133 | reverse complement strand
GCTCGGCTGGGACACCCCAGCCGAGCGTTTCACCAAACTGCTCAACACCACCAACTAACCAGCAGTGTTGCAACGACCACTGGAATCCACCCGCTATGCGATGTAGAAGGTGCCCTTCCTGACAGCCGGGCGCAGCTGAGCAGCGCCGATCGCGGCTTGGTGGCGGTCAGCCGTTGCGGGTCGCGGTGGTGGCGAGGATGACTTCGGCGAGCAGGGCCGGGTCGTCGCTCATCGGCACGTGGCCGCAGCCGGGCAGGGTCACGTGCCGGGCCTGCGGCAGCCGTTCGCGGGCGGTCCCGGCCTGGCGCGGCAGCAGGATCCGGTCGCGGTCGCCCCAGGCCACGGTCACCGGCACGGACGGCGCGCCCCGGAACTCGTAGCCGCGGGCGGCGGCTCGCGCGACCGGCCGGAAACCGGCTGCGCCGCGCAGCGCCAGGGCGTCGGCGACCGCGCGTTCGGCGTCGAGCCGGCCGGGGTGGCGCATCAGCATCGCGAACGCGAGCGCCCGGGTGCGGGAGGGCCGCATGTTGGCCCGCACCACCGGTTGCGGCAGCAGCGTGCCCCAGCGCATCACGGTCAGCACCGTCAGGGCGTACCGCATGTGCCGGCGCGTCCAGAAACCCGCCGGGGAGATCGCCGTCGCCGAGGCGACCACCCCGGCGGCGGCCAGTTCGAGGGCGATCGCGCCGCCGAGACTGTTGCCGGCCACGTGCGGGCGGTGCAGCCCCTGCTCGTCGAGCCACAACGCGACGGCGGCGACGGTCTGCGGCATGTCGGTGGGCATCCCGCCGGACGGCACCGGCGAGCGCCCGAAGCCGGGCAGGTCGATGGCGATCACGTCGTGCTGCTCGGCCAGCCGGTCGAGCACCGGCTCCCAGGCCCGCCAGTGGTGGCCGATGCCGTGGATCAGCACCAGGGGCTCGCCCGCGCCGCGGCGCTCGTACGCGACTTCGATGGTCATGGCCGCTCCTCGCCGCGCTCGTCGGCGGCATGCCCAAGCCCGCTCATCGCGCGTCCCCTCGCACGGTCTCCGCGCTGTGCGCGCCGAAGGACCTGCCCAGGGCCGCCACCTCCTGCTCCAGCTGCGGCACCAGCGCCCGCGACCGCCGCCTCACCAGGCGGTCGCTGAACGCGCTGTTCACCACGGTGCGCAGCAACTGCACCCCGCCGATGGCCCGCGGCACGTAGACGCGCCTGCGCCGGTGCTCGACGCCGTGGACGAACGCCCGCGCGCACCGCTCGACGGAGCTGGTCGACCCGACCGGCCAGGGCAGGCTGCCGAACGCGGCCCGGAACGACGGCAGGTCGTCCTTGGCGTCGCGGACCAGGTCGGTGTCCACCCAGCCCGGGTGGGCCGTGCCGACGGCGACGCCGTGATGGGCCAGCTCCAGCCGCAGCGCGTTGCCGAAGTGCTCCACCCCGGCCTTCGCGGCGCAGTACGCCGACATGCCCGGCAGCGCGGTGAACGCCGCGGTCGACGAGACCAGCAGGTAGTAGCCGCGGGCGGCGATGACCGGCGCGGCCGTGGCGGACGCCGTGCGCATCACCCCGATCAGGTTCACCTCGACGGTGCGGGCCAGCGCCTCGACGTCACCGGTCGCGACGGTGCCCAGGCCCGCGATGCCCGCGTTGGCGATCACGCAGTCGATGCGCCCGAACTGTCGCAGCGTCCCGGCGACGGCCGCTTCGAGCGCTGCCGAGTCGGTGACGTCGGCTTCGAACCAGGCCGCACCGTCGAGTTCGCCGGCCAGCCCGCGTAGCCGGTCCGGTTCGAGCCCGACCAGGGACAGCCTGGCTCCGCGGGCGGCGGCCAAACTGGCGGTGTGCGCGCCGATGCCCCGCGCCGCACCGGTGATCAGCACGACCTGGTCGCGCAGCGACTGCTTCATGCCCCCTCCTCGCTTCGCTCGTCAGGGGCACGTCCGGTGCTCATGATCGGCTCGCGGAGCTCGCTCATCGCGCCTCCTCGTCGGCGGGGGTGCGGGCCGGCACGGGCCGGTAGGCGGCGGCGTCGAAGCGGCGCGTACGCAGCCAGTACAACCAGGTGTAGCCGGGCCACAGGGTCGAGTTGCGGCCGTCGGCGTCGAGGTACCAGCTGCGGCAGCCGCCGCTGGTCCACACGGTGCCGTCCATCGCGCGGTCCAGCGCGGCGTTGTAGGCCCGCTGCGCGTCCGGCCGCGGCTCGATCGCGTCGGCGCCCACGGCGTCGAGATGGCGCAGCGCGCCCAGCAGGTACGTGAGCTGGCACTCGATCATGAAGACGACGGAGTTGTGGCCGAGCCCGGTGTTCGGGCCGAGCAGCAGGAACAGGTTCGGGAAGCCGGTGACCGCGATGCCGCGGAAGGCGGACATGCCGCCCGCCCAGTGCTCGGCCAGAGTGCGCCCGTCGGCGCCCCGGATCGTCCGCGCCATCGGCAGGTCGGTGACGTGGAACCCGGTGCCGAACACGAGCGTGTCGGCGGGGTGCTCGCGCCCGTCCGCGGTGACCACGCCGCCGGCGGTGACCCGGGTGATCGGCTCGGTCACCAGGTCCACATTGGCGCGGCCCAGCGCCGGATAGAAGTCGTTCGACAGCAGGACCCGCTTGCAACCCATCGTGTACGAGGGGGTGAGCCGCTCGCGCAGCACCGGGTCGGCGATCGACCGGCGCAGGTGGCGGCGGGCCATGGCCTGGCCGAAGCGCATCAGCGCGGGGCGCAGGAACGCGGTGGCCTGCAGCTCGCGGCCCCAGTACACCCCGGCCCGCAGCAGCCAGTGGGTGAACGGCGCGGAGCGGAACAGCCGGCGCTCGACGGCGCTGATGCGCCGGTCCCGGCGCGGTAGCACCCAGGCGGGGGTGCGCTGGAACAGCGTCAGCGCGTCGACCCTCGGCGCGATCTGCGGCACGAACTGGATCGCCGAGGCTCCGGTGCCGATGACGGCGACCTGCCGCCCGGTCAGGTCGAGGTCGTGCCGCCAGCGCGCCGAGTGGAACGTCTCGCCGCGGAAGTCGGCCAGGCCCGGCAGGTCCGGGATGGACGGTTCGGTGAGCGGCCCGCCCGCCGCGACCAGGATCTGCGCGGTGTAGGACCCGTGCGAGGTGTCCAGCCGCCACAGCCGCGCGTGCTCGTCCCAGGCGGCGGCGTGCACCTCGTGCCCGAGCCGCAGGTGGGGGCGTACGCCGTCGGCGCAGCGGCGCAGGTAGGCCCAGATCTCCGGCTGCGGTGAGAAGCTGCGGCTCCAGCCCGGGTTGCGGGCGAAGGAGAAGGAGTACATGTGCGAGGGCACGTCGCAGGCGCAGCCCGGGTAGGAGTTGTCCCGCCAGGTCCCGCCGACCTCGTCACCCCGGTCGAAGACCAGGAAGTCCCGGTGGCCCGCGCCGCGCAGCCGGATCGCCGCGCCGATCCCGCCGAACCCGGCCCCGATGATCGCGATGCGGGTGTGGCGATCCGCGCTGCTCACGGGTGACCTCCTCAGTGGTACCAGCCGGTACCATCCCTTGCCCGAGAAATTACCATCGGGTAACTGGGCGGGGAAGGCCCGAATCCGTCACGAGCCACCGGTACAGTCTGCACCCATTCGACCCTGACTCGCCCGACCAGCGGAGGAGCCATGGCCGCCCCCACCCGGACGCCCGAATCGGTTCGCCGTGACCTGACCACGGCACTCGCGGCGTGCGTCGCAGAGAAGGGCTACGCATCGACCACCATCGCCGACATCGTGGCGCTGGCCCGGGTCTCCAAGCGCACCTTCTACGAGCACTTCGCCGCCAAGGAAGAGTGCCTGATGGCGCTCTACGAACATGTCTGCGACAGGCTGATGCTGATCATCCGGGCCGCGGCGTCCGGCGACCAGCCGTGGCCGGAGCGCATCAGTGACGGCGCGGCGGCCTACCTCGGCGCGCTGGAGACCATGCCGGCGTTCACCCGGACCATGCTGATCGAGGTGCAAGCGGCCGGGCACCGCGCGTTCACGCTGCGCCAGCTGACGTTGCAACGATTCGCGGGCACCCTGGTGGATCTCGTCGAGGTGGGCCGGCTCAGCGACTTGGACCTGCGGCCGCTGTCGCAGGGGCAGGCGCTGGCCATCGTCGGCGGCATCAACGAGCTGCTGCTGCACGCGATCGACCCGTACACCGGGTCGGCCGGCGAGGACGTCGAGGGCCGGTTCGCGGCGCTGCACAGCGACGTCGTACGCCTGATCTCGGCAGTGCTCAACTACCGCGACTGAAACTTTCACCGCTGGTCAACGCATAGACACATGGTGTTGTGTCGTGCTTGTTTCGTGTGCGACGATGACCGCACTCGCGTAGGGAGCACACGCGATTTCATCGCCGAGGGCACCCGGTGTCACACCGGGACGGCGTTGTCACGGACCGCGTTCCGGTCGTCTGCGTTCACCTTCAGTTCCGCCCGCCGGGCAGGGCACCCCGCACCACCTCCGTGGCGTCTCGGCGCGGCCCTCCTTTCGGCCGTCTCTGCGGCGTCCACACCGGACCCCTGCCCGGGGATCCGGACACGGCCCAAGGAGTAGGCAATGAGATTCCCGATCAGGTTGTCCGGAAGGCGCAAGATCGTTGCGCTGACCGGCGCGAGCGCCCTCGTGGTCGCCGGCCTTGTCACGCTCCCCGCGGCGATCGCGCACGCCGCGCCCGGTTGTGACATCACGTACACCTCCAACGACTGGACCGAGGCCCCCGGCAGCGGCGGCTTCACCGCGTCCATCACCGTCAAGAACACCGGCGACCCGATCACCAGCTGGTCGCTGAAGTTCGCGTTCCCGTCCGGACAGACGCTGACCGCCCCTGGCTGGTCGGCCACCTGGTCGCAGTCGGGCGCCAACATCACGGGCACCAGCCTGTCCTACAACGGCACGCTCGGCACGGGCGCGTCGACCAGCATCGGCTTCAACGGCCGCTGGAGCGGGGTCAACACCAAGCCGACCGCGTTCACGCTGAACAACACCACCTGCACCACGGGAGGCGTGACCCCGACGCCGAGCACCGGCCCGAGCACCAGCCCGAGCCCGAGCACCCAGCCGAGCCCGAGCACCAGCCCGAGCCCGCAGGCCCGCTCGATCATCATCACGCCGTCGTCGGTGAGCGTCGCCGAGGGCAGCAGTTCGTCGGTCACCGTCAAGCTGAGCGCCGCGCCGACCTCGAACGTGACGGTCGCCCTGGCCCGCAGCGGCGACACCAGCATCAGTGCGCCGTCGTCGGTCACGCTGACCCCGTCGAACGCGGTCGCCGGGGTCAGCGTCGCCATCTCCGCCGCCGAGGACAGCGACCAGACTCACGGCACCGCGACCGTGGCGGCGTCCGCCTCGGGCTACACCGGTGCTTCGCTGGCCGTGACCGAGATCGACAACGACATCACGCAGAGCGGCAAGGCCGACAACCCGTACGCGGGGGCGCGTGGTTACGTCAACCCGGAGTGGAGCGCGAAGGCGGCGTCCGTGTCGGGTGGCAGCCGGGTCTCCAACATCTCGACCGCGGTGTGGC
>NZ_JBEZDT010000079.1:0-5826 GCF_040648455.1 Catellatospora sp. NPDC049133 | reverse complement strand
CTGTCCATCACCAAAGGAATCATCCGAGGATGATCAATAATTGGCACTTGGCTTAAATAGCACCCTGTTGAGTTCTCAAAGAACAAGCACACACCTTGCCGGTGTCCCACATTGTGGGATCCCGCTCGGGGCAACTCATCCAACTTACCCGGTCTGTCGCTCCGTGTCAAGCGAATCTTTCCTGATTTTCAGGACCGATTTGCATCCATTTCGCGGCTTCCCAGCCCGAACACACCACAGCTACTTCAGTAGCGAGATCAGTTCGGAAGAACCTGCAACCCGGCCGGCGGTCACTTCCGAGATTTTCTCTCGGCGGACTCATCCGCCCGGCTCGTTGCCGGCTCGAAGTACATTACCCGGTCGGTTTCGCGAGCGCAAGTCCCGCACCACCCAGATGTCCCGCGTTTCCCGAACTTCGACTTGAGCTCTTCGCTCGCCGTTTTTGTCCGTTCCGCGCTGGCAGAGAGAACATTACGCAAAGGCTGGGTGACCATGCAAATCGGGGTCGTGCGGCCCCGATCACATTAGACCTGAGCTGGGAAAACAGTCCCTGCGACGGCACCGAGTTCGATGTCTGCCACGCGAGCGCGCAGCACGACGGTGTCTCCGTCGGCCAGGAACGTGCGTTCCTCGCCCTTGACCATGACCGGTTCCCGGCCGCCCCACGTGAGTTCCAGGAACGAACCCACCTCGCCACGCTCCGGACCCGACACCGTGCCCGAGGCGAACAGATCCCCGGTACGCAGGCTCGCGCCGTTCACGGTCAGGTGTGCCAGCTGCTGGGCCGGCGTCCAGTACATGGTGCGGAACGGCGGCGTCGCCACCGTGGTCTCGTTCCACTCGACGGTGATGGCGAGGTCGAGCGCCCGGCGGTCGTCGTCGAGATACGGCAGCACCTGCGGGTCCTGCACGGGCGCCGTGGTCCAGGCATTCTCGCCGAACGCGGCCAGCGGCGTGATCCACGCCGAGACCGAGGTCGCGAAGGACTTGCCCAGGAACGGGCCGAGCGGCTGGTACTCCCAGGCCTGGATGTCGCGGGCCGACCAGTCGTTGACCAGCACCACACCGAACACGTGGTCGGCGAAGCGCTGCCACGGCACCGCCGCGCCCATGGTGGAACCGGCGCCGACCACGAAGCCGACTTCGGCCTCGATGTCCAGGCGACGGCACGGGCCGAAATCACCGGCGGCGCGCTGGCCGCTGGGTCGGACCACCGGCGTGCCGCTGACCACGACGGTGCCCGCCCGGCCGTGATAGCCGATCGGCAGGTGCTTCCAGTTCGGCAGCAGCGGCGGCTGGCCGGGCCGGAAGATCTGGCCGACGTTCGAGGCGTGGTGCTCGGAGGAGTAGAAGTCGACGTAGTCGGCGACAGTCCAGGCCAGCAGGTTGGTCACGGTCGCGAGCGGGAGCAGCAGCGGCTCGGCCGCGGCGCGGTGCCCGGGGTCGCCGAGCAGCTCGGTGAGCCGGGCACGGACCGCGGACCAGTGCGCCGGCCCGAGCGCGAGGAACGCGTCGAGGTTCGGCGCACGGAGGGTGTCCCCCGCGAGAATCAAACCGGCCGCCTCGGCGGCGTCCAAATCAAAAGCAAAATCACCGATGCGTACGGCACACCGGGCCCGCCCGTCGGACGGCACGATGACGCCGTACGGAAGGTGGTTCAGGTCGTAACCGCTGCCGGCGGCTCCGGGCACCCAGGTCATGCCGTCTCCTCTGCGCGCTCGACCGGAACCGGATCCCGGGCGATATTGTTCGTGCGGTGTGCTGTCTATCCTCGCCCGTCGAGCAGGCCGAGTTTCTGCAGGTCCTCGAGTGGTTCGGGGATGCTGCAGGTGCCGAAGCCGATCCACAGCGGCCGCTGGTGAGTGCGGCGCGAGCGCACCGCCTCGATCAGGGTCAGCGGCTGGGTGGTGGCGAGCAGCCCGGCGACTTCGGTCACCTCGGCTCCCTCGGCGGCGGCGCACGCGGCGGCCAGCACGTTGAGGAAGCCGTGGTGGGTGAATCCGGTCTCGGGGTCGGTGTGCCGGATCGCGTGGTGCAGCCCGGCGGTCAGCTTGAACGGCAGTTCGCGCTCGTGGCACGCGATGATCACCGCGGCCAGCTCCATCGGCGTGGGGAACAGCTCGGCGGCCAGGCCGCCCGTGCGGAACTTCGCCGCCACCGGCAGCCCGGTGCCGCGAGCGTCGGCGAGCACGTCGAGCGCGGCCAGCAGCCCCCAGGCCAGCGGGATCTCCGCGTATCCGCGTACCCCGCTCTCGCGTACCCGCTGAAGGAAGTCGTGCAGGGCGGGTGACGGGTCCTCGCCGCGGCGGGCCATGGCGGCCTCGACCTGGACTGTCCGGGCCCTGGTGGGCGGCGGCGCGAAGCAGCCGGCGGCCGGGCCGTCGGCGATCACGCCGACCGACAGCTCTTCGTCCTCGTCCAGGAGCGGGCCGAGGTCGGGCAGCTGGGAGGCGGGCACCAGGAGTGGGCCGACGAGCGGGGCGTACCAGGCGCGGCGGTGCTCGCGGTGGGCCGCCACGGCGTCGGGCAGCGTGGCGCTGCCGGGCGGGAAGACCGCGGCATCGTCGAGCAGCTGGGCCAGCAGCAGTGGCGTTGACATGATCAGTCAATCTAGTGGACGCTACATAGAGCGGACAAGAGTGTCCGATTATCGGACGTCTCTCTTCGTAAAGTGGACACCGCTCCTAAAAGCGACACAGGAGGTTGGCCATGCCGTACTACCGCAGCGTCGGAGAGGTCCCGCGGAAACGGCACACGCAGTTCCGCAAGCCCGACGGCGGCCTCTACGCCGAGGAGCTGATGGGGCAGGAGGGCTTCTCCTCCGACTCCTCGCTGCTCTACCACCGGCACGCGCCGACCGCGATCGTGGCGGCCGAGGAGTTCGACCCGCCCGCCTGGACCAGGCTGCCGAACCGGCCGCTCAAGCCCCGTCACCTGCAGACTCACAAGCTGGACCAGTCCGGCGCGGACGCCGTGCTCGGCCGGCAGCACCTGCTGGCCAACGACGACTGCCGCATCTCGTACGTGCTCGCCGACACCCCGTCGCCGCTGTACCGCAACGCCATCGGCGACGAGTGCCTCTACGTCGAGGCGGGCCGGCTGCGAGTCGAGTCGGTGTTCGGCGTGCTGGAGGCGACCGAGGGCGACTACGTCGTCATCCCCACCTCGGTCGTGCACCGGCTGGTCCCGCTGGAGCCGACCCGGCTGCTGGTCATCGAGGCCACCGGGCACATCGGGCCGCCCAAGCGCTACCTGTCCGTGCGCGGGCAGTTCCTGGAGCACTCCCCCTACTGCGAGCGCGACCTGCGCGGGCCCGACGAGCCGCTGGTCGTCGAGGGCAGTGACGTCGAGGTGCTGGTGCAGCACCGTCGCGGTTGGACCCGGCACGTGTACGCCGAGCACCCGTTCGACGTCGTGGGCTGGGACGGGTGCCTCTACCCGTGGGCGTTCTCGATCCACGACTTCGAGCCGATCACCGGTCGGCTGCACCAGCCGCCGCCGGTGCACCAGACCTTCCAGGGTCCGAATTTCGTGATTTGTTCATTCGTGCCGCGCAAGGTGGATTACCACCCGCTCGCCATCCCGGTGCCGTACAACCACCACAACGTCGACTCCGACGAGATGCTCTTCTACACCGGCGGCGACTACGAGGCACGTCGCGGTTCCGGCATCGGCCAGGGTTCGATCTCGCTGCACCCGTCCGGATTCACCCACGGGCCGCAGCCGGGAGCGGCCGAACGTTCGATCGGGGCGGAACGTTTCGACGAACTAGCCGTCATGGTGGACACATTCCGCCCGTTGGACCTGTGCGAACCGGCCCTCTCCTGCGAAGATCCCGGGTACGCCTGGACGTGGTCTGGCCGGGCCCCGGGGTAACCCGTCGGGCCGGTCCCCCACGACCGCCGAAATTGGACGATGTGGGAATCGGGCGGCCGTCCGCCTTCATTCCCGCATCGTCTTATCCTTGCTCATACTTACGGCTGACGGGATGGGGATCACACCCAGTCCACTAGCTGACAATGACCTGGTTTTAATGTTCCAGACATAGATGTTAAGTAGAGTCAGGACGTCCTGGCGGAGAACTTGGCGTTAAGCCATCACGGCACTTGTGCCGGTGCGATCGCCAGCAGGCACTTCAGTGGGGAGCTGAGAGTGACTACCGTCCACATCGGTGCGTCGAGCAAGGCAGGTCACGGGGTACGGGGCCACCGCACAACTACGCTGACCAGGACCCTCCCGGGCGCACGGACGCGCTGGGAGTCCCGCTACGTCAAGAGCCTCGTGCTCTCCGACGGGGCGGTCGGGCTCGTCGCCGCCCTCGTCGCGCTGAAGGTGATCTTCGGTCGGACCGACCTGGTCGAGTACGTGGCATTCAGTCTTTCCCTACCGACGATATGGATTATCGCGCTATTCGCCAACCGCGCATACGACCGGCGTTATCTGTTCGTCGGTAATGACGAGTACCAGCGCGTTCTGCACAGCGGCCTGGTGCTCGCCGCGGTCATCGGACTCGCCTCCTACTTCCTGCACCTCGGGGTCGCCCGCGGCTACGTCGTCATCGCGGTGCCGATCGTCACCGTGTACGGCATCATCAGCCGCTACACCCTGCGCCGCCGGCTGCACCGCGCCTGGGCCCAGGGCAAGTGCCTGCGGCAGGTCGTCGTGGTCGGCCACGAGAGCTCGGTGGTGGCGCTGACCCGCCAGCTGCGGCACGAGCGCTACCACGGCCTCGGCGTCGTCGCGGCCTGCGTGCCCGCCCTGCGCACCGGCTCTCCCCTGGCCGGCATGGGCATCCTGGTGTACGACAACATCCACCAGGTCTCCGCCGTCGTCGGCGAGGTCGGCGCCGACATGGTCGTCGTGCTCTCCTGCCCCGAGCTCGAAGGCGCCGAACTGCGCCGCCTCGCCTGGAGCCTGGAGAACCAGAAGGTCGACCTGATGGTCGCCAGCGCCCTGTTCGACATCGCCAACAGCCGCACCACCATCCGCCCGGCCGACGGCCTGCCGATGCTGCACCTGGACCACCCGCGGTTCACCGGCATCGGCCGCCTCGTCAAGAACATCACCGACCGGGTGCTCGCCGCGATCGCGCTGACCCTGCTCGCGCCGCTGCTGCTCGCCTGCGCGCTGATGATCCGCTTCGGCAACGGCCGCGGCCCGGCGCTGTTCCGCCAGGTGCGTGTCGGCCAGCACCGCCGCGAGTTCGTCATCTACAAGTTCCGCACCATGTACACCGACGCCGAGGACCGGTTGCAGGACCTGCGCCACCTCAACGAGCACGACGGCGTGCTGTTCAAGATGAAGAACGACCCGCGCGTGACCCCCATCGGCCGGTGGCTGCGCCGGTACTCGATCGACGAGCTGCCCCAGCTGATCAATGTGCTGAAGGGCGAGATGTCCCTGGTCGGGCCCCGCCCGCCGCTGGACTCCGAGGTCGACCAGTACCCGGCGGACATGCACCGGCGGCTCGTGGTCAAGCCGGGTCTGACCGGCCTGTGGCAGGTCTCCGGGCGCTCCGACCTCTCCTGGGAGGAGTCCATGCGCCTGGACCTCCGCTACGTCGAGAACTGGTCGCTGACCCTCGACGTGGTCATCCTGCTGCGCACCTGCACGGCTGTCCTGCGCAGTTCCGGCGCCTACTGACGGCCGCGGCCGGCGAAAGAAAGAGGAGACGACACCAGTGACGACGTTCCAGGTTTCGCATCTTGACGCCCTCGAGGCGGAGAGTGTGTTCGTGATGCGGGAGGTGGTGGCGGAGTTCGAGCGTCCGGTGCTGCTGTTCTCGGGTGGCAAGGATTCGATCGTGATGCTGCGCCTGGCGCAGAA
>NZ_JBEZDT010000078.1:0-6419 GCF_040648455.1 Catellatospora sp. NPDC049133 | reverse complement strand
CGCGGAGAGGTCCAGCCCGACGGCGGCGGCTAAGAACAGGTGAAAGCGGCGCACGCCGCGAGTGTGCCAGCCGCCGTCCAGCCGCGCTGACCGGAAACGGCGATCTTCGTCAAGTCACTTGAGCCAATCCAAGATGCCCACGTCCTCGACAGTGTCCGCGATGCGCTTCGCGGAGGCCGTGGTCAGGCTCGCCCGCGAGCTGTCGATCCAGCGCTGAACGTCGGCGTAGCCCTGATGGCGGTATTCCACCGCCTGGATCAGGCACTCCAGCTTGTCCGCGTCGCGCGCGACGATCGCCTCGGGAGTCTCGGCGCCCTCGTACTCGGCCACGACCGATGCGATCATCTGGCTGACCGCGGTCGGAGCGGCCGCGACCTGATCCGCGGTGACCGACTCGTTTCCGGCAGCCGTCAGGTAACGCCGCCCGATCCGGGGAATGTCGCCGACCCGGGTCTCCTGGGTGTCATGGTAGAGGCACAGCAGACCGGTACGCGCCGCATCGACACCTTCCATCGCGGCGAGCATGGAACCGAGGATCGCCGTACGGAAGCTGTGTTCCGCGATGGTCTCCTGGTCCTTGACCCCGGCGATCCACCAGCCGGTCCGCTTGGCCCGTTTGAGCATGCCGAGCTCGAAGAGATAACGAACCGCTCCAGCCAACTCGTCAGATGTCATTTCGCCAGCCCTTCGACGCGCAATCCATACATGATCGCCTCAAGCTCTCGCCTCGACTGCTGCGAGATCGCCTCCGAGTCGATCACGACCTCACCACGACGATAGAGACCGCGGGCGGCCATGGGGTCGTCGCGCAGCAAGCCCGGCCGAGCTGCCAGGAGCGACCACAGCGTGTGGATCGACAGGTCCACGAAGTGACGGCCTCCATCAACCCTGGCGACAAGATGCCGCAGCAGGCGATGCCCACGCCACCCGAGGCCCGGGTCCACCATGAAGGGCCACCGGGTGCTGCGGTCTCTGCGGGCGAGCTCATCCATGCGACGAACGGGTGTGCGAGGCGGGCGGCTCATCGTTCACTACGAGGACTGGCTACAGCGCGAACGGTCCGACGTCGATCCGTGACCCGGGCGCGGCTCTCCGAACCGGCGGGCGCGTGCGCCATGGCTCGCACCCCACGCGTACGCGCCCGCCCCGCCGGTTCCTGGCGGCAGGCCGCCCTCGCGTGACGAGGAGCACGTGAAACCGGAGCGTGCGGGCCGGATATCCGGGTTAGCCTGCCCAGCGTGCTCTCCCGGATGATCAACCTGCTGCCCGCCCACCCGGCCACCCGTGCCCTGGTCTTCAGCACCCTCGCCGGGTCGACGTCACGCGGTCTGTTCATCACGATCAGCGTCATCTTCTTCACCCGCTCGGTGGGACTGTCCGCCGGGCAGGTCGGCCTCGGGCTGACCATCGCCGCCGTGGTCGGCCTGCTCGCCGGGGTGCCCGCCGGGCATCTGGCCGACCGGGTCGGCCCGCGCCGGGTGATGGTCGCCTTCGGGCTGGCGCGGGCGGCGCTCATGCTGGGCTACCTGGCCGTGCAGGGCTTCACCGGCTTCGTCCTGGTGGCCGCCGGGGTGCAGTTGCTGGAGGCGGGCTTCGGCGCGGCCAACGGGGCGCTCATCGCCGGGTCGATCCCGGCCGAGGACCGGGTGCGCACCCGCGCCATGCTGCGAGCCGTCACCAACGTGGGCTGGGGCGTCGGCGCGCTGTTCGCCGGAGTGGCGCTGAAGTACGACACCAGGCCCGCCTACGTCGCCGTGCTCGTGCTCTGCGCCGGCCTGGCGACGCTGGCGTCTTCGCTGGTCCTGCGGGTGCCGAAGGTCGCGCCGCAGGCCCGGCGCGCGTCCGGCCCGGCGCTGATCGTGCTGCGGGACCGACCGTACCTCGCACTCGCGGCGCTCAACGGGGTGCTGTGCATCCACTACGGCATGCTCAACGTGGCCGTGCCGCTGTGGGTGGTCGAGCGCACCGACGCGCCGACCTGGGTCGTCGCCATGCTGGGCCTGCTGAACGCCACTGTCGTGGTGCTGTTCCAGATCCGCGCCAGCCGGGGCACCGCCACCGCCGAGGGGGCCGCTGTCGCGCAGCGGACGTCGGGACTGCTGCTGCTCGGGGCGTGCCTGCTCTACAGCCTTGCCGCCGGGCAGACCGCCTGGGTCGCCACGGTGGCCCTGGTCGCGGCGGCGCTCGTGCACGTGCTCGGCGAGCTGCGCCAGGCCGCGGGCTCGTGGGGCATCTCGTTCGACCTCGCGCCCGACCACGCCCAGGGTCAGTACCAGGGCATGTACGGCACCGGGTTCGCGCTGGCGGGCGTGGTCGCACCCGCGCTGCTGGCCACCGTCGTCGTCGGCTGGGGCTGGCCCGGCTGGCTGCTGTTCGGCCTGGTCTTCGCCGCCAGCGGAGCAGCGGTCCCCGCCACCGTGCGCTGGGCGCGACGGACCCGAACGCAGGTCGCCGCACCGGAACCCGCCCTCGCCTGACCGGCCGGAACCGGCTGGTCAGGGCGGGACGAGGTTAAGAAGGGCACCTTCTACATCGCTCCGCGATGTAGAAGGTGCCCTTCCTTTCGTCAGGCGGTGGCGAGGGGGGCGGGTGGGGCGGGGTCGCGGCGGCGGGAGAGCAGGGCGTCGAGGGAGAAGGCGCCGGGGCCGAGCACCGCGATGATGAGGAACGACCAGCAGAACAGGGCGGCAGCCTCGCCGCCGTTGTTCAGCGGGAGCAGGCCCTGGGTCTGGTGCACGACGAAGTAGGCGTACGCCATGGAGCCGGAACAGAGCAGGGCGGCCGGCCGCGTCGCCAGGCCCGTGATCACGAGGATGCCGCCGGCGAGCTGGATGAGCGCCGCCCACCAGCCGGGCCAGGTGGCGAACTCGACGGCGTGGCCGGAGCCGCGGTTGCCGCCGAACACGCCGAACAGCGAGGCCGCGCCGTGGAACGCGAACAGCAGGCCGAGCACGACCCGGAACAGGGTCAGGGTCACGGCGGCGGATCGGGCAGAGGACATGAAGGTCTCCTCAGGGTGAGATCTGATGTCGTTGCCCGGACGCGTCCAAGATTAGATCGATTGATTCATACTAAGCAATGTTCGTCTCAATGGGCGAGCACGGCTCGGCCCATGCGAGCTGGTGCGGCT
The DNA here is from genome assembly GCF_040648455.1 of Catellatospora sp. NPDC049133. NCBI lineage: Bacteria > Bacillati > Actinomycetota > Actinomycetes > Micromonosporales > Micromonosporaceae > Catellatospora > Catellatospora sp. NPDC049133. The sequence continues at coordinate 3,289 of NZ_JBEZDT010000078.1, read as the reverse complement.
TGGTTACGCTCGGCGGATGCACGCCCTCGCCGAACGGGAACTCGACCCGCTCCCCTTCCTCGTACTCGGCCTAGCAATGCTCGGGATCGGCCTGGTGCTGCTGTGGCGGGGCGTCAGGTTGCGGCGGGCGTACCGCGGCTCCGTCGAGCGCGAGGCCGCTCTCGGCACGGTGTTCGGCGGTGCCGAGCAGGAGCAGGACCCGCGCCGCACCGGAGGGCGCGACCCCGCCGACTGGCTGCGGATCTTCGTGGAAGGGCTGCTGCTGGCCGGTGTCGGGTCGGCCTTCACGGTGCACGCGCTCAGCCGCCTGCTGAGCTGAGTCACAACCGCCGCATGCGCGGAATCGGTGAGGCCAGCAGCCAGAGCACGCCCAGGAGCGCGCCGACGGTGGCGATCCACAGCGTCTCGCGTACGCCCAGGGCCGTGCCCAGCGCACCGCCGATGACCGCGCCGATCGGGCGGATGCCGTAGTTGATGGTGCGGTGTGCGCCCGTCACCCGGGCGCGCAGCTCGTCGGGGATGACGCTGGCCTGCAGCGAACCGCCCGCGGTGTCCAGCAGCATGACGCCGAGGCCGGAGAGGAACTCGGCACAGAACACCATCGTCAGCACCAGCCAGTGCGGGCCCTGAGCCAGTGGGATCAGGATCAGCGGGGCCGGGAACAGCAGGTAGCCGAAGACGTACAGCGGCCCGACGCCGAAGCGCTCGGCCACCCGCCGCGCGACGGCCGCGCCGATCAGCGCGCCGACGGCGGCGAGGCCCAGTCCCAGGCCCAGCACGTCGGGGGTGATGTGCAGTTCGGTGGTGACGTACAGGATGACCAGCGCGAGGTACATGAAGTTGAACAGGTTGAGGGTGCTGCTCGCGCTGACGGCCGCCCGCATGACCGGGTGGCGCACGATGAACGACAGGCCCTCGCGCAGGCCCAGCCCGCGCCGGGCGGTCGGCGTCGGTTCGACGACCTCGACGCGGGCGATCATGACAGCGGAGAACAGGAACGACACCGCGTCCAGCAGCAGCGCGAACGGCGCGCCGACCAGGCGCACCAGCACGCCGCCGACGCTCGCCCCGGCCACCGACGAGAACGCCCGCGAACCGTTGAGCAGCGCGTTGGCGGGCAGGAAGTCCTCGCGGGGCACGAGTGAGACGAACAGGGTGGTGCGGCACACCTCGAACAGCACGCTGAACGTGCCGACGGTGAACGCGACCAGGTAGAGCTGGGTCATGGTGAGCGCGTCGAGCAGGTACAGCACCGGCACGGCCAGCAGCGCGACCGCGCGGGCGACGTCGGCGGCGACCATGATGGTCCGCTTGTACGGACGGCGGTCGGCCCAGCCGCCGAACAGCAGCGAGAACAGCAGGTTCGGGGCGAGCGCGGCAGCGGTCAGCCAGCCCATCTCGGCGGGGCCGGCCTGCGCGACGAGCACCGCGAACAGCGGCAGCGCCAGATCGGTGATCTGGTCGCCGAGCAGGGAGACGCTCTGCCCGGTCCAGTAGCGCCGGAACGGGGTCTGCCGCAGCAGCGGGGGCAACCAGCGGCGAGTGGCGGGGGTGGCGGTGGCGGTCATGGGGGTGTGCGCCTCCGGGGTCAGGGCTGGTTGTCGATGGTGGTCACGTAGTAGCTGACGTGGACCAAACGCGCGCCGGGTGGCCGCAGGGACGGGTCGGTCTGGCGGGGCCGGTACGCCTCGAAGAGGGCGTCGATGCGCTGGGACAGTTCGGCGAGTTCCGCGGCGGTGAGGTAGGCCAGGTCGTCGCCGGGGCCGGTGACGGCGCGCCACTCCGGCGGGTCGTCGGCACGGCCCGCCAGCCAGGTCATGGCGCGTTCGTAGAAGCGGCGGATGATCACCCCGTCGAGCTGGTCGACGGCGGCGCGCGTCTCGGCGTCGTCGGAGTCGCGGCCCCACCGGGTCATCAGGGCGGTGGCCCGCCACGGCCGCTCCCGGGCGTCGGCCCCCTCGGCCCGTTCGACCAGGCCGTACTTGGCGAGCTGGCGCAGGTGGAAGGAGCAGTTGGGCACGTTCTCGCCCAGCCGGCGCGCGGCCTGGGTGGCGGTCATCGGGCCCTCCCGCCGCAGCAGGCCGACCAGCGAGATGCGCAGCGGATGGGCGTACGCCCGCATGGCGACGGGGTCGGTGAGGTCCACCACGGGTTGGTCGGTCACATGCTAAAGATAGCTTTAGAAAGCTTTCTCTACAACCTTGGGACGTCACTCCCCCGCTGTCACCTACCGGACACGCGATCCGCCGGCCGCGCCGAGTCGATCACGCGATGACGAGACAGCACCCCTTACCGACCGTCCGGCCGGCGTCGGCGAAAGTTCTTTCATCGACAGATAGGGATGCGAAAGACTTCCAAAGTTCTCCCCACTTCTATATATATGGCTTTCAGTGACTACCGTCACACTCCACTGAGTCGGGGAGGACTCGTGAAAAGAACCCTCGCGACCGGCAGTGTCGCCCTACTCGTGGGCGCCATGCTGTCGGTGTCGGCAACCTCCGGCAGTGCCGCGCCCAGCGGCCCCTCGTCGCCCGCCGGCCTGGCGGCGGCCGAACGTGCGCTCGCCGAGCACCCGGCGGACGTGCGCGCCGCCGGCGGCGACGCGTACCGCATCGACCGCACCATCAGCGACAGCAGCGGCACCCACGTGCGCTACGCCCGCACGTTCCAGGGCCTGCGGGTGTACGGCGGCGACTTCGTCGTGCACACCGCCCCCAACGGCGTCTACAAGGGATCGTCGGTCGGCCTGGAGGCCCCGCTGACCCTGTCGACCACCCCGAAGGTCACCTCCGCCAAGGCCGCGCAGACCGCGCGCGGCCGCTTCTCCGGAACCGTCGCCACGGTCGGCTCCCCCGAGCTGTTCGTCGACGCCAGCAGCGGCAAGGGCAAGCTGGCCTGGGAGACCGTCGTCACCGGCATGGGCCCGGACAAGCAGACCCCGTCCAAACTGCACGTCATCACCGACGCGGTCACCGGCGCGTACCTCGGCTCGTTCGACGAGATCATGATGGTCAACGGCACCGGCAACAGCATCTACTCCGGCGCCGTCACCGTCGACACGACCTTGTCGGGCTCGACGTACCAGATGATCGACCCGTCGCACGGCAACGGCCGCACCTGCGACATGAACAACAGCTCCTCGACCTGCACCACCTTCACCGACGCGGACAACGTGTGGGGTGACGGCACCAACGCCAACCGGCAGTCCGCCGGTGTGGACGCGCACTTCGGCGCGGCCAAGACGTTCGACTACTTCAAGAACGTGCACGGCCGCAACGGCATCTTCGGC
>NZ_JBEZDT010000077.1:0-7003 GCF_040648455.1 Catellatospora sp. NPDC049133 | reverse complement strand
CAGCTTGACCTTGCCACCCGGCTTCGCCGGATCGTCACTGCCACCGCAGGCCGCGGTGCCGAGCACGAGCGCGGTCGCGAGCAGCGGGCCCGCGACCACGAGGGCGCGGCGGCGCAGGCTTCCGCCGTTCAGGGCTGGACGCATGCTTTTCCTCCAAACACAGGAAGGGATGGTGCGTTCTTTTGGGGTAACGTGCAGAGGAGCTTCGTGAGAGCGCTCTACCGGAGAGCGCTCTCCCACGCCAGAGCATCGCCCCGCCGCCAGGTCCTGTCAAGAGTCAGTTGCCGTGCTGTTACAGAACAAGACATCGGCGCAGGTCATGACCCAGCCGCGCGCCGGATCAACCAAAGTTGATCATGAGGTTGTGGCCACGACACACCGCCGAGCCGTGCCATAAGTTCATGATCAACGGGAAACGGCGATCCGGGGCGAGCGCGGGACGGGCGGGGGTCAGGCGGAGGCGCGGTGGACCAGGTCGGGGTCGAAGATGACGCTGGTGGTCCGGTTGGCGCGGGAGTCTATGCGGGTGAGCAGGAGGCGGGCCATCTCGGCGGCCATGTCCTCGACCGGCTGGCGGACCGTGGTGAGCGGGGGGCGGCTGGACAGGGCCGCGCTGCTGTCGTCGAAGCCGATGACGGCGACGTCGTCGGGCACGGTCTTGCCGTGGTCGCGCAGCACCATCATGGCGCCCTGGGCCATCACGTCGCTGGCCACGAAGACGCCGTCCACCTCGGGGTGCTCGGCGAGCAGGCGCTCCATGGCGCGCTCGCCGCCCTCCTGGGTGAAGCCGCCGTCGTAGGAGGGCACGTACGCCACTCCCTGCTTGGCCATCGCCTCGCGGAAGCCGTTGAGGCGGTCCACGCCGGCCGGCATGTCCACGGAGCCGGAGATGGTGGCGACGTGCTGGCAGCCGCGCGCGACCAGGTGGTCCGCGGCCAGTTTCGCGCCCTGGTAGGTCGCGACGTCGACGTAGCTGATCGGCATCGGCGCGGCGGGGCGGCCGTACAGGACGGCGGGCACCGCGGCGTCGGCGAGCATCCTGGGCAGCGGGTCGTGCGGGTGCAGGGACAGCACCACGACGCCGTCCACCTGCCCCTGGCGTACGTCGGAGACGACCTTGGCGCAGGCGTCCTCGTCACCGGCGAGCACCAGCGCCAGGTGCACCCCGGACGGTCGCAGCACGCTGAGCACGCCGCCGACCACCCGGCCGAAGAAGGGGTCGGAGAAGAAGCGGCCGAGGAACGGATCGTCCGCGGCCCGGTTCTCCGCCTCGGAGACGACCAGGGCGATCGCGCCGGTGCGGCCGGTGACCAGTGACCGCGCCGCCCGGTTGGGCACGTAGCCGGTGGCGGTGACCGCGTCCCAGACGACCTTGTGCAACTGCGGGTCGACGTTGCGGATGTTGTTGATCACCCGCGAGACGGTGGCCCTGGAGACGCCGGCAACCTGCGCGACGTCCTCGAGCGTCGGCAGCCGCTGCGCCGGCGTCTGGTCACTGGTCATGAACGTCTTTATAGCACAAAGGGAGAGCGCTCTCCGCTCCCGACCTGCCCGGATTTACGCCCTTCCGCCGGGCGCCGCGCGCCATGATCGCCCGACTTGCCAGGCAGGTGGGCGAAAGGCGCTTCAAGATACGCCCCGGTGCCTGGCAAGTCGAGCGATCACGCAACGTGCGAGAGCGTGATGGTGCGGCGGGCGGGTCGATGCCTCCACCCGCCGCACCCGGTGAGCGGTCCGGCGTCAGCTCTGGTAGACGCCGAACTCCCACAGTGAGTAGCCGTACGTGGTGGCCCGGTCCAGGCCGTTCATACGGACATAGCGGCCGGTCGCGGTGACCGGGAGGATGTCGAACCCGCCGTTGCCGGCGGTGGTCGAGTAGACCGTGCTCCAGTTGGTCCCGTCGTTGGAGACCTGGATCTGGTAGGACTTGGCGTACGCCGCCTCCCAGCCGAGCAGGACGTTGTTGAACGTCCTGACCGAGCCCAGGTCCACCTGGAGCCAGGCCGTGGCCACCCACTCGCTGGCCCACCGGGTGCCGTAGTTGTTGTCCACGGCGTAGGAGGGAAGCTGCGGCCCGTTGGTGCCGGTCGGCTGGTACGTCGAGGCGGTCGCGGGTCGGCCCTGGGCGATGTTGGTGCCCGGCACCGTCGGCGCGACGACGCGGATCGATTTCTGCTCGATGCCCACGTTGCCGTGGCCGTCGAACACGTACACGTAGATCTTCCAGACGCCCATCTGCTGCGGCGCGGTCACCGAGAACTCGTTGCTGCCGCCCAGCTGGGTGAAGCGCACGTTGTCGAAACCGCGGTTGCCGTTGATGTGCTTGTTGCTGTACATGATGTTGTACCGCAGCAGGTCGCCCTGCGGGTCGGTCGCGCCGACGTACAGCGTGAACTGGCTGCCGGCCGGGATCGACGTCTGGTTCGACAGGGTCAGGCTGGTGATCTCCGGCGGGGTGTTGGCCGAGGCCGTGCCGCTGTAGGCCTGCTTGAGCGCGTGCCACCCGTGCCGGCGCCAGCCGCCGGTCAGCGTGTTGAGCCAGACGCCGCCGAAGTCGTTCTCCAGGCCGTAGTGGAACTCGGTGGCCCCGAGCGCCACACCGGGGTGGCTGAGGATCGCGTTCCAGCTCGCCGTGTACTGCGCCCGCTTCTGCAGGTCGGTGGGCTCGGTCGGCACCCCGTTGAGGTCGTTGGGCACCTCCCACTCGCCGTCCGGGCCGCCCTCGGTGAGCACGTACGGCTTGGTGTAGCCGCCGTCGATCCAGGCCTGCTTGAGACCGCCGACCGCGCCGTAGGAGTTGATGCCGTAGATGTCGAGCGCGGGCGAGTTGTTCTTGTAGTACGGCCACGCGCCGACCCACGCGTCGGTCGAGGTGACCGGGTGGTTGGGGTCCGCGGCGTGGATCGCCACGGCGACCTCGTTGACGAACGCGGCGTACGCGTTGCGCCTGGCCTCGACCTCGGCGGCCGGCAGCCCGAAGTCCTGCATGGTGAGCAGCACCTCGTTGCCGACGTCCCACATCAGCACGCCCGGGTTGTTCTTGAGCGTGTTGACCCGGGCCACGATCTCGGCCTTGACGCTGTTCTTGTACGCGGTGTCGTTGACGTAGTCCGCGCCCTGGTTGAGCCAGTGCCCGACGATCACCTTGATGCCCTGGCGGGCGGCGGTGTTGAGCAGCACCGGGGTCTGCGTGTCGTCCACGCCCCAGGTGCGGATCGTGTTGACGCCCATGTTCTTCAGGTCGCGCATGTAGCCGTCGGCCGCGCCCTGCGGCGGGCCGTAGGTGAGGCCCTTGACCAGGTACGCCGACCCGTTGACCTGGAGCTGCCAGTTGCCCTGGGTGCCGGTGACCCGCACGACGCTCGGCCCGGCCGGGATCGCCGGGTCGGTCATCGCCGGAGCCGTGGTCCCGACCTGCTTGGACACGGTGACCTTGTCGACGGCGAGCACGCCGCCGGAGGTGGTCTCCGAGGTCGGCACGGTCTCGCCCGCGACGGCGTTCGGGTAGAGGCCGCCCATGGCCAGGTCGAGCCGCAGGTAGAAGCCGTGGTGCACGGCGGCCTGCCAGGCGGCCACGCCGACCTGGCTCTCCCGTACGACCCAGGTCTGCCGGCCGTCGAGGTAGAAGCGGATCTCCTCGTCGGTCTTGGTGCGGTCGATGACCTGCGCGTACTCGTGGAACGCGGTCTGGCAGCCGAGGCAGGTCGCCAGGCCCGAGGTGCGCCCGTTGTACTCCCCGCACGGCCCGTCGGGGGCGGTGCCGCAGTGCAGGGTGTTGGACAGCTGGCTGCGGCCGTTGACGCCGCTCATGATGTCGGTCTCGCCGACGCCCGGCCAGTTGTTGTAGTTGCCGCGGTACGCCGCGCCGGTGGCCCGGAACGCCGGCCAGTAGCCCAGGCCGTTGGCCACGTTGGGCTGCTGGATGACGGCGGAGAAGCGCAGCAGCTCGCCCGGCTGCGGGGCGAAGTCGGTGCGCTGGGTCTCCAGCCGGCCCGAGGTCCACGCGCCCGCGCCGTCACGGATCGCCTTGATGTTCAGCTTGCCGTCACCGGTGAGGTAGACGTTGGCGGTGGAGTTGCTGGCGGTCTCGATCTCGCCGGTCCCCCAGTTCGCCGCGCCGCCCGGGTACTGCGTGCCGGTGCGCATGAGCCAGTTCGCCGCGTTCGGGGAGGTGCCGGCCGCGCCGTCGAAGTTCTCCTCCCAGACCGTGGTCCAGTTGCCCGACGGGCTGGGGCTGGGGCTGGTCGGGGTGCTGGGGCTGGGCGACGGGGAGGTCACGATGCCGCCGGTGAAGACCTTGAACTCCCACAGGGAGTAGCCGTAGCCGTTGGCGCGGGTGGTGCCGTACATGCGGATGTACCGGCCGCTGCCGCCGACGTTGAGGGTCTGCGTGCCGCCGGGGCCGGTGGTGGTGCTGTAGATGCTCGTCCAGCCGCCGGTGCCGGTGGCGGAGGTCTGCAGCTGGAAGGCGGTCGCGTACGCGCCCTCCCACTGCAGCACCACCTGGCAGATGCTCTGCGTGCTGCCGAGGTCGATCTGCAGCCATTGCGGGTCGCTGTACTGGCTGGACCAGCGGGTGCCGGCGTTGCCGTCGACGGCCGCCGAGGCGGGGGTGCCCGCGCCCTCGATCGAGGAGGCGGTGGCGGTCTTGCCCTGGGCGACGTTCGTGGTGCCGCACGCGCCCGGGTTGGTGCTCGGGCTCGGGGCGGGCCCGAACGAGCCGATGACCTTGAACTCGTACAGCGAGTAGCCGTAGCCGCTGTTGCGCACCGTGCCGTGCATCCGCACGTACCGGCCGGAGCCGGTGACGTTGAGGGTCTGCGTGCCGCCGGGGCCGGTGGTGGTCGTGTAGATCGGCGTCCAGTTCACGTCGTCGGCGGAGGTCTGGATCTGGAACGAGCGGCCGTAGGCGCCCTCCCATTCCAGGATGACCTGGCTGATCGACGCGGTCTGACCGAGGTCGATGCGGATCCACTGCGGGTCGCTCCACTCGCTGCCCCAGCGGGTGCCGGAGTTGCCGTCCACGGCGTTGGCGGCGGCCAGGTCCGCGCCCTGGACGGAGGACGCGGTGACGGGCTTGCCCTGCGAGATCAGCGAGTCGGCGGCGCTGGCGCTGGTGAACGGGATGACCAGGGCCAGCGATGAGATGACCGTGGTGACCGCGATGGGTATGGCTATCCGCCAGCGGCGGGCGAGTTGCCGCGCACCCGGGCGGTGACTGACGGGGGTCATGGGGCTCCTACCTGTTGCAACGGGGAGAGCTCCGGCCGGAGGGCCGTGAGGTGGAGAGCGCTCTCCGAGTGTTACGCCGACATTTCCCCGCTGTCAAGACAGCGACTGCCGACTATGCCGAACTGTCCGCATGAGAGCGTTTTGTAGGCCGCCCCATCGATTCCCTCATCGCCGCTGGGCTATCCGCTCTTGACATCGGCGGCCCGTTGCCGGGAGCCTGGGACTCATTCGGAGAGCGCTCTCCATCGCGTTTCCCGGTGGCGCTCTCCCGCCGGCCCGTTTCCACGAAAGGGAACCCATGCCCACCCAGACCGAGGCACCAGCCGCAGCCACCGCGCAGGAGCTGCGGTTTCCACCCGACTTCTGGTGGGGGGCGGCCACCGCCGCGTACCAGATCGAAGGCGCCGTTGCCGACGACGGCCGCACCGCGTCGATCTGGGACACCTTCTGCGCCACCCCGGGCCTGGTGGTCGACGGGCACACCGGCGACGTCGCCGCCGACCACTACCACCGCTACCGCGAGGACGTCGCGCTGATGCGCGAGATCGGGCTGTCGGCGTACCGGTTCTCGGTGTCCTGGCCCCGCGTGCAGCCCGGCGGTCGGTCCGGGGAGAACCCGGCCGGCATCGCCTTCTACGACCGGCTCGTCGACGAGCTGCTGACCGCCGGGATCAAGCCCGCGGCCACGCTCTACCACTGGGACCTGCCGCAGGAGCTGGAGGACCGGGGCGGCTGGACCGCCCGCGACACCGCGCTGCGCTTCGCCGACTACGCCGCCGTCGTCGCCGCCCGGCTCGGCGACCGGGTCAAGCTGTGGTGCACCCTCAACGAGCCGTGGTGCTCGGCGTTCCTCGGCTACGGCGCGGGCTTCCACGCCCCCGGCCGCAAGAACCCCGCCGACGCGCTGCTGGCCACCCACCACCTGCTGCTCGGCCACGGCCTGGCTGCGCAGGCGCTGCGCGCGGCGGTCCCGACGGCACAGGTGTCCATCGCCCTCAACCAGGGCGCGGTGCGCTCGCTGACCGACTCGGCCGGCGACCGCGACGCCGCCCGGCGCATCGACGGCCTGCTCAACCGCGTCTACCTCGACCCGATCATGACGGGGGCGTACCCGGCCGACGTCATGGCCGACACCGCGGCCGTCAGCGACTGGTCCTTCGTGCGCGAGGGCGACCTGGCCGTGATCTCCGCGCCGATCGACGCGCTGGGCGTCAACTACTACGCCCCCGACCTGGTCAGCGCCGCGGCCACGCCGCACGAGGAACCGTCGGTGTACCCGGCCAGCCAGGACATCACGTTCCACCAGACCCCCGGCCCGCGCACCGAGATGGGCTGGACCGTCGACCCGACCGGCCTGCGCGACGTGCTCATCGGCGTGCACCGCCGCTTCCCCGACCTGCCGATGTACGTCACCGAGAACGGCGCGGCCTACGACGACAAGGTCGACGCCGACGGCCGTGTCCGGGACGGCGAGCGCATCGCCTACCTGCGCGCCCACCTCGCCGCAGCGCACGAGGCGATGACCGCCGGGGCCGACCTGCGCGGCTACTTCGTGTGGTCGCTGCTCGACAACTTCGAGTGGGCGTTCGGCTACGGCAAGCGCTTCGGCATCGTCCGCGTCGACTACGACACCCAGCAGCGCCTGCTGAAGGACAGCGCGCGCTGGTACCGCGATGTGATCCACGCCGGCGGCATCGCGGCCTGACACCGGCCCGGGGCTGGGCCGATGTCAGAACCGGGCGGCGTCGTCGACCTCTCCGACGACGCCGCC
>NZ_JBEZDT010000076.1:0-8687 GCF_040648455.1 Catellatospora sp. NPDC049133 | reverse complement strand
GCCGGATCCGTCCTACATCGACGAGGTCGCGGTGCGCCGTGTGATGCGCGGTGAGCCGCTGGAGCTGACCGAGCTGGAGCGCGCCGAGGTGCGCCGTCGGCTGGCCGAGGTCCGCGCCCGTCGCAACCGCGGGTACCGGTTCGTGTGCTCCCGCGCTGCTGCGGCACGGCGGGAGGCCCGCTGATGGCACGCACCCGTATCGGCCGTGCGATCGGTGAGGTCGCGCGGCGGCGCAGCCGCGGTGAGCTGACCGCCGAGCAGGCCAACGCGCTGACCGCCCGGCTGCGCGACATGCAGCGCGAGGCGATGTACCGCACCGCCCTCGACGCCGCCGACCCCGGCCAGAAGGTGGAGCTGCGGCTGATCGGCGGCTACGCCGACGTCGCGAACCTGCTGACGGTGCTGGACGAGACCACGACGCTGATCGAGGTCTCCGACCCCTATCCGAGCAGGCGGGCCGGGCAGGTGCGCGTCTACGCCACCTGCGCGCGCCGCCACCCGCTGACCGGAGGTGGCCGGTGAAGCACTACGCGCTCGCCTGGGCCATCAACGACATGGCCGCCCGCTACGGCTTGTCCCTGCACCGTGCCGGGCTGGCCTACAGCAGCGACAGCGGCACGTTCGACCGCAAGCCGTGGGAGCACTGGGACGCCGCCTGCCGCCGCCAGTACCGCGCGCTCCAGCGCCTCACCCGCGCCCTGCGTGATGAGCAGGTGGCCCGGTGAGCGACAAGCCGCGTACCGACCAGCAGGTCGACGACGCCGTGACGGTCGCGCTGCTGCGCGCCCTGGAGCGGCACGGCCACGACCGGGCCGTGCTGTCGCATCTGTCCGAGCGTGACCAGGCCGCCGTGTTCGCGGCCGAGGCCCGCAACCGCAAGAACCGCTGACCGAGAGGAGCCATAGCCATGACTGCACCTTCCAGCGTGCACCCGCCCACCGTCGCCGCGATGCTCGACGACTTCCACGCCTGGGCCGCCGAGCTGGGCGCGGCCCCGTCGCGCAACGCCACCATGAAGCGGTTCCGGATCGGCGAGATTAAGGCCAACGCGCTGCTGTCGACCCTGACCGCGCCCGCCCTGGGCAAGCGCCAGGCCAACACCCCGGCCTCGCCGGAGCGGGCCGAGCCGACCGGTCCGGCCTCGGAGCCGGAGATCACCGAAACGCCGATCATGCCCGAGGCGTCGCCGCAGACGGCGGTTGGCGTGGCCCCAGGGCCGAAGATCACAGAAGTGGTGCCGCCGCTGCCGGTCGCCGACCCGATCCCGGTGGCCGCGCCGCCGCTGCCGGACCCGGTGCCCGCCGGCGTGTCCCCGGTGCTGGCGCAGGCCGCCAAGCTCGACGACGAGCGGGCGCGGCTGGACATCGCCCGTCACGACGAGCTGTCGCGGCGCGCGGCCGAGGCCGAGCACCGTATCGCCCTCGGTGATGTGCGCGAGCAGGCCCGCGCCGCCAAGCTCGCCCGGCGGGAGCGGGCGCGTGACGCCGCCGACGCGGCATCGCTGGCCGCGCTGTACCGGCACGCGACACGCTCGGGCACCCGCGCCCGGCTGCGCGCCCAGATCCAGGGCTCGGCCGAGATGCGCGCGCTGCGCGTGGCCCGCGTCCGGTCGGTCACCCTCGCCGCCGGTGTCCCGGTCCTGGCCGCGTTCGCGGCCTGGTCGACCACGGGTGTGCAGGCCGGGGTGGTGCGCCTGCTGGGCCTGTCGGCCGACACGGCGGGGTGGTGGGCGGCGTGGGCGATGGAGCCCGCGCTGATCGCGATCGTCGGCCTGATCATCATCGGTCGGGCCGTGCTGCGCTCGGCCGGAGGTGACACCGACCGGCGCGCCACCGCGATCGAATGGACCGCGCTGGGCACGTCGCTGCTGCTCAACATCGTCGGCGGCTGGAACACCGACACCGACTGGACACAGCAGGTCGGGCCGATGCTGGCGCACTCGGTCGGTCCGATCGGCGCGGCCGGCACGGCGTTCCTGATCGGCCTGTTCGACGGCTACGTGTCAGCCGCCCGCCCCTGGCACGGCGCGAAGAGCCTGACCGAGATGGACCTCGACCTGAGCACGGTCGGGAGCGAGCGATGAGCGTGCTGCCCTCCCACTGGGAGATCGTCACCGACGGCCCCGTCAAGCCCGGCTCGCCGGTCCACCGCCGTGACGGCCACTCCTGGACAACGACCCGGCTCGTGTTCGGCCGTGAGGAGAAGGCCACCCACCACGCGCCGGTACCGGCCTGCACCACACCCGAGCCCGACCAGCCCCCGACCAGCGACGCCCGTAGCTACTCGGCGGGCTGGGCGCTGTACCGCGGCGCGACCGTCTGCACCGCGCAGCAGTGCTTTCCCGCCGAGCGTGAGGAGGCCCGACAGTGACCACACTGACCGAAGTCGCCCTGGTCGTGCGCGCTGACCGGCCGCCGTTGCGAGTGATCGGTGAGCAGGCCGCGCCCGGCCTGGCCGTCGTCGCCGCGCTCGATGCCGACGATCGCTACAGCGGCGGCTGGTGGCTCGTGCACCAGGCATCGGGATGGGTCCTGACCAGCGGCGCGACGTGCGCGCACTGCGCGCGCCGCGCCGCCGCCGAACTGGCTGCCATCGACTGGACCCGGCCGGTCGGCGAGCTGACCGGCGACATCTGGGTGCAGGTCGCGGTTACTGGCAACACCCCCGCCCGCGCGATCCTGCGCAGCTGCGCAAGCGCGTACACGTGCGAGATCCCCGAAGGCTGCTGATCCGGCCGCCTCCGTGCCGGCCAGGCCCGTGCCTGGCCGGTCGCGGTGGCCGCCAGACAGGCACCAAGGAAGGGAGCAACGGTGGACATCATCCAGCTCTGCGACCGGATCGACCGGCTGACCGCAGAGGCCGACCTCGCGATGCACGACGAGACGGCCAACCGGCAGGCCGTCCTGGAGACCCTGCTCGAAGACCTCGCCGACCTCACCAACCGCGCCCGGCGCGCGGGCCGCCGCACCACCATGACCGCCGTCGCCACCGGCCCCGGCGCGGTCGTCATCCAGGCCGGAGGCGACATCCACGGCACGTTCCGCGACTGACCGCCTCCGTCCCGGCCAGGGCTCATCCGCCCTGGCTGGGAGCGGTGGCCGCCAGATCGGCGACCAGCCCGCACCCGTCGCGTCCAGCTGGGCGCGACGCCTGCACCGAAGGAGCCTGCTCGTGGCTAACGAGACCACCCTGACCCTGGTCGGCAACCTCACCGCCGACCCCGAACTGCGCTACACCCCCGCCGGGGCGGCGCTGTGCAAGTTCACCGTGGCATCCACCCCGCGCAACTACGACAAGGCCACCAGTGAGTGGAAGGACGGCGACCCACTGTTCATGAACTGCTCGGCCTGGCGCGAGCTCGCCGAGAACATCGCCGAGTCCCTGCACAAGGGCTCGCGGGTCGTGGTCACCGGCCGCCTGAAGCTCAACCGGTGGAAGACCCCCGAGGGCGAGACCCGGCAGGCCATGCAGCTGGACGTGGAGGAGGTCGGCCCGTCGCTGCGCTACGCGACCGCGCAGGTCAAGAAGCTGACCCGCACCGGCGGCGGTGGCGCGGCGGCCGCCGCGGGTGCGGCGGACCCGTGGGAGAGCAACACCAGCGACGAGCCTCCGTTCTGACCTTCCGGGCCGTCACCGTGCGCGCCGAGCACCTGTGTTCGGCGCGTGCGGTGGCCGCCATCGTGGCAGGCCAGAGAGGGGATCGTCTCTTGTTCACGATCGTCGTCAACTACCCCGCCGACCTGGACTCGCTGATGCGGTGGGCCAGGCGGCTGCGGGCGGCCTGGCGGGCCAGCAGCGCGACCGGGGTCCTGTGCCTGGTCGGCGCGGTGGCTCTGGCGTTCACCGGCCACGGCTGGACCGCCGCCGGGGTGTTCCTGCTGAGCGCGCTGTGCGGCGGCGCGATGGAAGGGCTGGAAGTCCTCATCGAGCAGACCGAGCAGCGCACCGAGGCGCTGCGCACCGCCGACCGGCCCTGAACCGTCTGTGCCGGGGCGCGGCCCGACTGGCCGCCAAACCGCAGGCCACGCCCCGGCGCACCCCTCCATCTGACAGGAAGGTGCACGTCATCATGTCAACCGACGAGACGCGTTTCGACTGGGACGCCTACGAGCAGGAACTGACCCCCGACCGCGGCCCGGCGCTGCCGGTCGACGACCCCGACCAGGCTGGTCCGCCGCCCGGCCCGGCGGCGCGCCGTCCGGTGCTGCCGCGCTGGCTGCGCTCGGCCGACGCCGTCCGCGACCAGATGCGCTGGGCGCTGAACTACAGCGCACACGTGTCCGCGTATCACCTGCTGCGGGTGCCGTTCTACGGCGGCAAACTCGCCCTGCGCTCCCCTCGCGGCCTGGGCCGCGTGATCACCGGTGGGGTGCGGTGGATGTTCGACTGGGAGGCCGAGCAGCTGCGCCGCGCGATGGTGCGCGAGGAGAACGCCGCCGAGTACATGAAGCTCGCCAACAAACGCGACCAGCGCGTCAGATTGCGGGTGTGGGTCGGCGGGTTCACGATGCTGGCCACCTGCGGCGGCGCTGCCGCGCTGACCGCCGCGCCGTGGGGCTGGCAGGCCGCCGCCGCCCTCGCCACCGTCGCCGGGCTCGGCCTGGTCGGCGGACAGCCCGACGCGCCGCTGATCGGCTCGGCCGTGGTGTCGCAGCGGGTGTCGAAGCTGACCGGCGACGCCGTGGAGCGGGCGCTGCTCACGCTGGGCATCTCGGGGATCAACCGGGCCGTGGCCAAGGACCCGCGGGCGATCGGCTGGCCGGCGCGGATCGGCCGGGAGGGCAACGGGTGGCGGGCCGACATCGACCTGCCCCCGGGCGTGACGGCGTCGGAGGTCATCGAGAAGCGCGAGAACCTGGCGTCGGCGCTGTCTCGGCCGCTGGGCTGCGTGTGGCCGGAAGGGCAGCCGCGCGTGCACCCCGGGCGGCTGGTCGTGTGGGTCGGTGACCAGGAGATGAACCAGGCCAAGAACCCCGAATGGCCGCTGCTGCGATCCGGGACGGTCAACCTGTTCCGGGCGTTCCCGCTGGGCACCGACCCGCGCGGGCGGGCCGTGCAGGTCACGCTCATGTTCGCCTCCGCCGTGATCGGGTCGATCCCGCGTATGGGCAAGACGTTCACGCTGCGGCTGATGCTGCTGGCCGCAGCCCTGGACGCCCGCGCGCAACTGCACTGCTACGACCTGAAGGGCACGGGCGACTTCCGGCCGCTTCAGCCCGTGGCGCACCGCTACCGGGCCGGCGATGAGGCCGACGACATCGACTACGCCGTGACCTCGATGCGGGAGCTGCACGCCGAGATGCGGCGGCGCACGAAGGTCATTCGTGACCTGCCGCCGCACCTGGTCCCGGAGTCGAAGGTCACCGATGAACTCGCTTCGCAGAAGACCTACGGCCTGTTTCCGGTCGTGGTCGGGGTCGACGAGTGCCAGCGCTGGTTTGAGCACCCCGAGTACGGCGAGGAGTTGCGCGAGATCTGCGAAGACCTCGTGCGGCGCGGCCCAGCTTTGGGGATCATCCTGCTGTTCGGCACGCAGCGCCCGGACGCCAAGTCCATCCCGCCGGTGATCAGCAGCAACGTGGTGCTGCGGTACGCGATGAAGGTCATGACCCACACCGCGAACGACATGATCCTCGGCACCGGGATGCACACCGCCGGGATCACGGCCACGATGTTCACCCGCTCTGACAAGGGCATCGGCTACCTGACCGGTGAGGGCGACGACCCGCAGATCACCCGCACCCACTACATCGACGCACCCGCCGCCGACCAGGTCGTGGCGCGGGCACGGGCGGCGCGGGAGTCTGCTGGCACGCTGACCGGCTACGCCCTGGGCGTGGCCGACGACGCGCCGGTACGCCCAGCCTTCGACGTGCTGGCCGACGTGCTGACCGTCATCGGCCCCGACGAGCGCAACACCGCCTCCACCGCGGTCGCCGCCCGGCTCGCCGAGCTGCGCCCCGACGTCTACGGCGGCTGGGGCCAGGCCAACATCTCGGCCGCGCTCAAGCCCTACGGCATCACGACCGGGCAGGTCTGGGCCGTCGATCCCGACACCGGCAAGAAGAAGAACCTGTTCGGGATCAAGCGCGACGACATCGTGTCGGCGATCGCGGAGCGTGACCGCAAGCGCGGAAAGTAGCCCAACCCGGAAACCGGCGAACCGGGCGAACCGTCCGCACCGATTGCTCTAGGTCTAGAGCAACCGCGCTCTAGACCTAGAGCACCCTCTAGAGCACCCGCGAACACCCTGGCCAGGCGTCTAGACGTCCTAGACGCCTGGCCCCGTGCACCCTGAAACGCCTTCTGGAGGCACTTCCGTGGACCCCTCCGCGACTCTAGCCATGATCGGTTGCACCGCCGCGACCGTCGTCACGCTCGGTTATGCCGGGCTGTGTGCTGCTCAGCCGTTCGCGCGCTGCGAGCGCTGCCAGGCCACCGGCTGGCGCACCACCAAGGTCCTGCGCCGCCGCAAGGACTGCCGCCGCTGCAAGACCACCGGCTACCGCGCCCGGCGCGGCGTGCGCGCCTACAACCACCTGCGCCGCCTGCACCGCGACATCCACTCCTGACCCAGAACGGAGCTTCGCCGTGTCTCTGACCTTCACCGACATCTTCTGCAGCGCGGGCGGCAGCTCGATCGGGCTGACCGCCGCCGGGCTGGAACTGTCCCTGGCCGCCAACCACTGGCGCACCGCCATCGACACCCACGCCGCCAACTTCCCGCACGCCGAGCACCTGTGCGCCGACGTCAACAACTACGACATGCGCGCCCTGCCCAGCACGGACGTGCTGTGGGCCTCGCCGATCTGCACCGAGGCCAGCCCCGCCGGCGGCTCATCCAAGAAGGTCACCAAGGCCAAGCCGCGCCCGCGCGGGCAGCTCGACCTGTTCGAGCAGAACGGCCACGTCGAGCAGGCCGGATTCGAACGCACCCGCGCCACGTTCCACGACGTCATCCGCGCCACCGAGGTCCACCGCTACTCGGCCGTGCTGGTCGAGAACGTGCCCGAGGTCGCGTGGAAGTGGGAGCTGTTCGAGTGGTGGTGCGCCGGGATGCGGACCCTGGGCTACTACCAGCAGACCGTCTGCGCGTCCAGCGCCCACATCGGCGGGGACGGCAACCCCTACGCGCCGCAATGGCGCGACCGGATGTACCTGGTCTTCACCCGCACCGGCATCCCGGCCCCCGACGTCGCACCCCGGCCCCTGGCCTGGTGCGACCCGTGCGGGACCGACGTCCACGCCGTCCAGGCGTGGAAGGACACCCCGAAGGTCCGCAAATTCGGCCGCATCGGGGCCTACCGCGAGCAGTACGTCTACCTCTGCCCCAACACCGCCTGCGGGCAGGCGCAGGTCGAGCCGTACGTGATGCCCGCGCGCGCCGCGATCGACTGGACCGACGTCGGCGAGCGCATCGGCGACAAGGCCCGGCCCCTGGCTGCGGCGACCGTCGCCCGGATCGAGCACGGGCTGAGCATGTTCGCCGACCGGCAGACGCTGATCACGGTCAACCACGGCGACAGCGACAGCCGTGCGCTGCCGATCGACGGCGGGCCGCTGCCGACCCGAACCGTGAGGATCGGGGAAGGGTTCGCCACCCCGCCGATGCTGGTGCCCGCGGGCGGCTCGTGGAACACCGACGCCTACCCGACCGGCGGGCCGATGCGCACCCGCACCGCGACCGAGTCAGAGGCCCTGGTCGTGCCGCCGTTCTACGTCAAGCAGTACGGCGGGTACGCCGACCCCGCCCGCATGTCCAAGCGCGTCGACAGCGAACCGCTTGGCACGCAGACCGCCAGCCTGAGCCACAGCCTGGTCACCACCGAGCCGTTCATCGCGGTACTGCGCAACCACGGCACCGCCCACTCCACCAGCCAGCCATTCCAGACCATGGCCGCCGGGGGCGGGCACCACGCCCTGGTCATCCCCTACCGCAAGGGCAACCGCCCGACCAGCACCGACGCTCCGCTGCACACCATGGCCACCCACGACTCCGGCGCGCTGCTGCGCCCGGCCGTGGCCGTAGAGGACTGCTACTTCCGGATGCTCAAGCCCCGCGAGCAGCTGCGCGCGCAGCGGTTCCCCGACGCCTACACCGTGCGCGGCAACGTCTCCGAGCAGACCATGCAGGCCGGAAACGCCGTGTCCGCCAACGTCGCGCAGTTCCTCGGCGGGCGCGTCGCCATCGCCCTGGACAGCCGGAGCGCGTCATGACCCGCGCGCTCACCACCGGCCAGCGCACGATCCGGCCCGACAGAGAGAAGCGCTGCCCCGACTGGTGCGCCCGCGCGCACCACTGCACCGCCCGCCGCCTGCCTGGCGGCGAGCACGCCTCGCGCCCGGAGGTGTGGGTCACCGACGTGGGCCGGTTCATCGCGACCCGCTACCGCGACCAGGCCGGCCGCGACCGCGTAGAGCTGCGCGTCGTGCTCGACCTGGCCGACGATGAGCAGGTGGCGCAGGCGCAGGCCCGTCACCTGCTGGCCGTGACCCGCGTGGTCGTCGACCGGGTGTTCGGCCCCGGCGACCAGGCCGCAGGAGGCCCGCGGTGAGCCTCACGCGTTACGCCGTGGCGGAGCACGACGCGTCGCGCCCAGCTGGACCCGACGCCTACGAGCCGTCGCGTGTCACCGTCGACACGCGACGGCTGTGCGCCTGGTGCGAACAGCCCATCCCGCCCGCCA
>NZ_JBEZDT010000075.1:0-8788 GCF_040648455.1 Catellatospora sp. NPDC049133 | reverse complement strand
TGGAACCGAACTGGATCTTAGCGATCTGCGTCTGACGCGGCTGCCCGACAGCTTCACCACCCTCACCGCTCTCACCACACTGAACCTCGGCCATAACAAGCTGACCGAGCTACCCGACAGCCTCGGCAACCTCACCACCCTCACCACCCTGAACCTCGGCAACAACGAGCTCGCCCAACTGCCCGACAGCCTCGGCGACCTCACCGCCCTCACTGAACTTGACCTCGGCGACAACCAGCTGACCTCGCTACCGGGCTGGCTCGGCAACCTCACCACCCTCACTGAACTTGACCTCGGCGACAACCAGCTGACCTCGCTACCGGGCTGGCTCGGCAACCTCACCACCCTCACCACACTGGACCTTCGCAACAACAAGCTGACCCAACTACCCGACAGCCTCGGCAACCTCGACAACCTCACCACCCTGAACCTCGGCCACAACAAGCTGACCCAACTACCCGACAGCCTCGGCAACCTCGACAAAATCACCACGCTGTACCTCTACTACAACCAGCTAACGCAATTGCCTGACTGGCTCGGCAAGTTCACCACCCTCACCACACTGAACCTCGGCGGCAACCAGCTGGCTCAGCTGCCCGACTGGCTCGGTAACCTCACCACCCTCACCACGCTGTCCCTTTATCGATCCCAGATGGAGCAGATCCCCCTCTGGTTCGGCAACCTCACTGCCCTCACCTTGTTGGCTCTCGGAAACAACCAGCTGACCCATTTGCCTGACTGGCTCGGCAACCTCACTTCCCTCACCGATCTTTCCCTCTTCAACAATCAGCTGGAGCAGCTGCCCGACAGCCTCGGCAACCTCGGCCGTCTTACCAAAATGGACGTTAGCGATAACAAGCTGACCCAACTACCCGACAGCCTCGGCAGCCTCGGCAACCTCCGCACACTGAACCTCGGCAACAACCAGCTGGAGCACCTGCCCGACAGCCTCGGCAGCCTTCGCAGGCTCCGCGCACTGAACCTCCGCAACAACCAGCTGACCCAACTACCCGACAGCCTCGGCAACCTCGACAACCTCACCACCCTGAACCTCGGCCACAACAAGCTGACCCAACTACCCGACAGCCTCGGCAACCTCGGCAAAATCACCACACTGTTCCTCGGCAACAATCAGCTGGAGCAGCTGCCCGACAACCTCGGCAACCTCACCACCCTCACCACACTTGACCTCGACAACAACCAGCTGACGAGTCTGTCAGCTGAGGTCGTCTCCCAGGGCGCGGACGCGGTGCTCGCCTATCTGCGGGCCAACCGTGCTTCGATCCAGCAGTGGACGTCGAAGCTGCTGATCGTGGGCGAGGGTCGGGTGGGAAAGACCTCGCTCGTCAAGGCCCTGTCTGACCATGCGCACAACCCTGGTGAGCCGACCACCCACGGTCTATTACTCAGCCGGTTACCGCTGCCACACCCGAGCGAGCCCAGCGCCACCATGGACCTGTCGGTGTGGGACTTCGGTGGACAGGACATTTACCACTCCACGCACCAGTTTTTCCTTACCGGCCGGTCATTGTTCCTGCTGGCGTGGAACGCCGGTGAAGGAACCGACCGGGGCCGGCTGTCCTACTGGCTGGACATCATCACCGCCCGCGCCCCCCAGGCTAGGGTCCTGCTCGTCGCCACCCACACTGCCGCCCGTCCCGCGGACATCGACCT
The DNA here is from genome assembly GCF_040648455.1 of Catellatospora sp. NPDC049133. Taxonomy (NCBI): domain Bacteria; kingdom Bacillati; phylum Actinomycetota; class Actinomycetes; order Micromonosporales; family Micromonosporaceae; genus Catellatospora; species Catellatospora sp. NPDC049133. The sequence goes on along the minus strand of NZ_JBEZDT010000075.1, from coordinate 7,114 downwards.
GGCCGGACTGCGTGAGCAATACCCGGCGATCATCGCGCATTTCAGCGTGGACTGCGCCACCCGCACCGGCATCGACGCCCTGCGCACCTCCATCGCCGCCGCTGCAGCAGACCTACCCCTCATGGGCGCTGCCTGGCCAAAACGCTGGGTCGACGCGACAGCCGAACTGACCGCCGCAGACCTGCCCCCGCACCTGCTCACCACCGAGATGTGGCAGGTGATGAACCGGACAGGTGTCGCCAACGCCGTCGAGCGCCAGACCCTGGCGACGGCGCTGCACCACCGCGGCGAGATCCTCTACTTCCCCGACGATGAGGACCTGGCCGACACTGTCGTGCTCAACCCGCAATGGCTCAACGTCCACATCGCCAGCATCCTCGACAACCCCGGCGTGGCCAATCGGCACGGACTGCTCACCGCCGACGACATGGCCGACGCATGGCCGAATCTGCCCCGTGCCGAGCGCGAGCATCTGCTCAATTTGATGGACCGATTCGACGTGTCTTACCGGATCCGCGACGGTCACGCCGGCGCGAAAGGGATCGTCGTCAGCTGGCTGCCCCAGGCCCCGCCGGACATCAGCCCGGCATGGCCAACCGACGGTAACGAGATCCGGCTGGCCTACCAGTTGCCCGTCCTGCCGCCTGGTGTTCCGGGCTGGTTCCTGGCCCGGTCCCACCGGTTCGCCACCGAGTACCGGTGGCGAACCGGTGCCCTGCTGCGCCACCCCGACGGCGAGCACACCGGCCTGCTCCGCACCGACACCCAGCGCCGACGCATCGAACTGACGGTGCGCGGGCCGATGCCCGCGCCGTTCTTCGCCGTCCTCGACGACGGCCTCAACCTCACGCTAGACCGCTACCCCGGCCTGAAAGTCACCCGGTGGGTGCCCTGCCGCGGCCACGGGCCATGCGACGAGGAGTTCAACTACGACAAAGTCTTCGACCGGGTCAGGCGCGGCCACCACGACATCTACTGTCGAGAGCTAGAGGGCATGGTCGACATCGGCGCCCTGCTCACCGGCATCACCCCGCCGGTACGCGACCTCGCCACCGCTGGCGACGTACGTCGTCTCGCCGCCACGATCGAGCAAATGCGCGACGGCATGGAGCAGCACAGCACACTGGCCCAGCGCAACCACCTGCGAGTGAGCACCATGATCCAGCAGGCCCAGAGCGCCCACTGCCCCAGCGTATTCACCATCATCCCCACCGGAAAGCGAAGAATTGGTAAGACCGTCCACACCCTCAGGCTGTACTGCGAGGAACCCGGAACCTGGCACCCGCTGCCCGGCGATGCCGGCTGCTACGAGGTCGACGAACTCGCCGCATGGCTGCGCACCGCCGGCCCCTACATGGCAAAAACCCTCCGCGTCCTCCGCGCCACCGTGCCCTACGTCGGGTCGATCCTCGGCGTCGCCGCTCACGACCTGCAAGAACAACTCTCAGACGAAGTCGATCTTTTCAAACAGGTTCTCGACGACGCCCCAATCGACCGCCTGCAAGACCCCGACCAAACCATCCACGACCGTGGTTCCGCACCCACCCGCCACGCGGACACCGACGCCGACTACCGCGTCCTGCGGGCGATGATGCTCAAACTCGACGAGGAACAGAGATGGGGCGGCCTGTCACACCTGATCACCCCGGAAGGCCTCAGCCTCTACGTCTGCCCAGAACACCTTAGCCCCTATCGAGAACTACCCAACCGCTAATAGCGAACTTGACCAGCATGGTTTCGTAAACCAGAGAGGCTGACTCGCAAATCAGGTCAGCTCTCTGAGCTGCCCTTCCACTCTGCCGAACTAGCTTGCTTCGAATTGCGGCCGCACTGAGCTACAGGACGAGTGACCAAGGCCTACGCACGTCACGTACGTAGCGCATGGTGCATTTCGTTCCGATGCACCGAAGCGGACCGGAACGCACATCCTCAGCTGGTCCCGTCGCGTTGCCACTCTGGCGGAGGGATCTACTGACGCGAGACATCTCGACATATAGACAGGCGACCACGTGCCCAACTTGAAACCCACTTCGGCCACATCGACGACAGCACTCGGAACAAGTCATCCCTCCGAGTGGGAACGTCAAGCATCTCCTCGGCTACGAAGTCAGCGCCCTCTAAGGTTTCTAACCGGCATCGAATTAGCCGAGCCAGAAAGTCATCATCGTAGGCCGCTAGCATCACTTCATGAAAAGTGTGAACTCCCGTAAACGACGCCTCCGAAGCCATGCACGAGAGCCAGAGCATCGTGAGTGGATACTTCTTAACCAGCTCGCTGTCCGCAGCAATGTCAGGCATATTCGGAACCAACTGCGCCAACACTCTGTCGAACGTCTCCGAGCCTTGAAGCGGAACGGTTCGCTTAGCTAAACCTCTCTCGGCGACCCCAAAGATGTCATGTTCTTGGCCACCTACGGTCCCTGCCGCTATTCGCTGCATGGAGTGGAGAAACGGTCCGGCGGTCCAATTGCCGAAACAGCTCGCGAACAGCGGGGGCATGTCGCCTCGCTGCTGAACTATAGACCTCCGGCCCGCGAGTACCAGGTACCAAACCGCAGAGGCGTCGTCGATTGCATCAAATACCGCTTCGTTGGTCGCGATTGACTCCACCGTCGAAATCCAGTCGTCGTGAAAGCTGTCAGTCTCGCCAAGAAACCAGAGGTGCGCCCACCTCTGCAAAAACCCCGCCTGCGCCCGAAGGAGTTTGCCGCCGGAAAGCACCTCAGGTTCTTCCCCTTCGAGGATTCTCTGACAAATAACCCTCGGATCTTTGTACAGTTGCAGCAACGACACGAACGGTGCCTTATCCGAACGATCTACGAAGGGACTCCAGGCATTGACAGCGCTCGCTAACACGTCCTTAACCAGCGGCGCTCCAACCGGAGTCGAGTTTAGTATTCGTAGGCACAACGGGTAGTGCGAATTGAAGCTGACTTTCCGGCCTTCCTTCCCTTCTCTAAGAAGCCTTCTCAATAGCACTTCCGCTCCGCGATATGACTTGTTCTCGTACGCCTGCACAATGAGGTCTGGAAGTACCGAACTGGGGTTCTTTCGATATTCCTCTAGAATCACATCAAGGATCTCATCTTCGCTCGACGTACGGCGCGAAAGCGCTTCCGCCGCATAAAATTCCATGAAAGTTCTGTGGGTGAAAGCGAAGAGCCTCTTTCCGCGGCTGTTATGGCCCACCGCAGTCAGCAACCAGGCACGAGTAGCACAGAAGCTCAGGAAGTCTGATGCACGCTGGACGGACTCGCTTGCCTCAACCCCAGCCGTATCCCTGAAGTATGTAGCAATGAGGCCCGTCAGTTGATCTTCTTCGACTCCCGCGGAAGCTCGCGGAAACCGATAGAAGAAGATAGCCAGCTCCTCCATTAGGGTGCGCCCATATCTCCTATGATCAACTGGTTGCGGGATATGGCGCAGTGAGTCCCAGCCATAAAAGAGGAGCTCTGCACAGTCGCGATAGACGTCATGCCGGTTCATTGGAATGTATCCGCGTACGCGATAAAGCGTACAAAGAAGCGACAGCATCAATGGGTTTCGGCGAATTTCCGCGATCTCGGCCGATTCGCGAAGGAACGATGCTGTATCGATTTGCGATCGGCCCATGAGGGCAAACCACTTCGAGACATATTCACGCACTTGAGCACTTGTATACTCCTGCAATTCAAGCACGTTAAAGCGTAGACCCGCGAAGCTCGCCGACTCGTATCCGATCTTTCGCGTCGTGCATAGGAACGACGCCAATGGGAACGTTCCCGAAAGCAGCTCAATCGCCGCAATCTGCTGCCGCCGCTGTTGAATATCTACGAGTTCGTCGACTCCGTCAAATACAACGAAAAGACGGCCAGCAGCAAGAAGGTCTTCCACGTCACGCGGTTCGACACTTATTCCTGGGTACATATTGACCGTAGCAGCGATTTGTTCCAGCGGAATCTGTGTACTGCTTGCCGTGAAGTCCCGGCATTTCACAATGATTGGCGCGATATCGCGGTCCGGGCGCTCAGCAAGGCTAAGCGCAAGCTTGCGAGCAAGTGTGCTCTTACCAGCGCCTGGGTGACCAATCACCACTAAATTTGTTCCTGGGTACGGGTCCTCCAGTGAAACAGTTTCCCCATGCCCATCAAAGGCCTTCTTTGTCGGCGTAAGCTGGCGCCTGATATAGAGGTCGTTGTTGGCGATACGGTGATTGTCCTGTGTGTGCTCTAGCGGAATTTCCCTGGCCGCCTGCTCTACTGCTCTACTAATATCAGAACAGAGTTGCCGCAAGCGCACGAGCTTGCTCGGCTCGTTTGATATGCCAATCAAAAGTCGTATGTACAGAGGAGCTGGCGTGTCCTCCAGCAGCCCGCGATCAGGTTCAAAAAGTTGCCTTAGATCTTCCTTAGGTACGCGCGCAATGACCTCGCTGGCCGGGAGCACCTTGCGTATAGCGAGTGTGACCAACTCCCACACTATTTCCGAAGCCTGATTATTGATATTAGGCACGCTAGTAACAGCACCAGTGAATAGCTCATGAAAAGAAGTAACTATTGCTTCTGCCCATTCGCCCGCCCGACTACGGCGGTCATAGGCTCCCACAGCCACATATGCCTGCGTTAGCGCAGTCACCTCGGGCGAACCGAGAAATACCTTGATTGCCTCCAGTTGAGTATGGTCAAAGCCGATCTGATCGCCGCCAGGGGTGGTAAAGACGTACAGGCCTATATCCAGGTCAACGTCATCCGGACTATACTTTGGACCGACTAGAGATGCTCCTACTCGCATGACCAATGTCTTTGCAAACTCGGCGATGATCGCAGCGACGATCTCATTCATGTGATCCCCTAGCTATAAAGGCGCACAGTATCGATTTGTACTCCATTGCGGAACTGGCCAAACAGGCGCTTGCCTTCGCCAACCGGGCGACGAACATGAATGGCATTCAGCGAACGACCTTGTGGTGTTCTGCAGGCCTGGCCTAGCAAGAGGCCCGGTGGACTCCCTCGCCAGTTCCTGCCCCCGCCAGCGCTAGGGCAGAATGTGCGACGTGACAACGCAGCCTGACCCAACGGCAGAATGGTGGACAACGAGCGACGTGGCCGCCTACCTGGGCGTACGTGTTGGGACCATCAGCGCGTACCGCGCGCGCAACCAGATGCCGGAACCTGACATGACGGTCGGCCGCACACACATGTGGCGTCCCGCCCGCATCGTTGCCTGGCACGAAGCACGACCCCGCCCCGGCGTGGGCGGACGACCGACAGCGAGCGGCGACGAGCCTTAGAGGTGGTTGTGGAAACTGATTCGCAGATAACTGATACCCGCTGGGTGGTACATGGGAGCCGGAATATCTACCAGAGCGAGTGGATCCGGCTGAACATGACGGACGTCGAGCTGCCCGACGGCCAGCGCTTTGAACATCACACCGTCTGGATGCCCGCAGCAGCGATGACCGCCTTGCTGAATGACGAGCTGACGCACGTGCTGCTGATGTGGCGTCACCGGTTCGTCCCCGACCTGTGGAACTGGGAGCTGCCCGGCGGTCTCATCGACCAGGGCGAGGAGCCCGTCGTGACGGCAGCTCGCGAGATCGAGGAGGAAACGGGGTACCGGCCGCGGTCGCTGGAACACCTCGTGACCTTTGAGCCGATGATCGGGATGGTGAATTGCCCGCATCACGTCTACCTCGGTCGAGGGGCGGAGCGAATCGGCGAGCCGACCGAGACGACCGAGATGGAGCGCATGCAGTGGGTGTCGCTCGCTGACGTGCCGGAGCTGATCCGCGCGGGTCAGGTCAGCAATTCCGGCACGCTGGTCGCCCTGCTGCACGTCCTCGCCCTGAGCGGTCCGGGCGCTGCGGCCGGCTACACGGCGCACATCAACTGATGCCGCTGCTGAGCAGGCGGGCAATGCGCTGCTTCTGCCGGACCGACGCTGTGCGGTTGGCTAGTGCCTGCGCCTTGCGCGCCTGCTCGCGCGCCTCGTGGTGTTGACCTCGCACTGAGTACGCCAACGCCAGATCAGTGTGGTGTCCTGCCGTTGCTCTTGCCCATGTCGGATCGAGCGAGTCCAGCGACGCCGTGAGGTCCTCGATTGCTTCTGCAGCACCAAGACGAGCGAGGCAGTGGCCGCGCCAGCGGCCAAGGTGCGTGCTGTCGAGCATGATGTACGGCAGCTCTGCCCGCGTCGGCTGTGCTGGCAGGAGCCGCGCCGCCTCATCGAGTGCTCGCCGTGACGCCAACCCCTCCCCCATCGCAGCCAGCGACTCCGCCTCTGCCGCCCAGAGCCACGACCGCATCAGTTCGGGTATCGCTGTGCCGGCTGACTCGCGGGCGTGCTGCATGAGCTGCACCGCTTCCCCTGCCCGGTCGGCGTCGAGCAGCGCGTACGCCTGCTGCGCCGTCACGTGGGCCAGGATGGCTGGGTCGCCCGCTTCCCGCGCGGCGTTCTTCGCGGTTTCGTGGTGTCTCCACGCCTGTGCCGCGTCTCCGAGGTCGAGCGCCTGCCAGCCTGCCAGGGCCGCTGCTTCTGCAGCCGTCGCGCCGAGCGCAGCCCTGTGTGGACCAGGCAGGCTGTAGCTCAACAGGTCGGAAACCTGAATCAAGTGTTGCTCTGATTGCTTCAGCAGGTGAACCGCCCCGAGTCTGCGGTCGAGAACTCGCAGCATCTCTGTCTGCTGCTCCAGCAGCAGGATCAAGCCGGAATCCACGGTTGCGGCGCTGTGGAGGCGGTCGATCAGCTCCGGCTCGGTATGGGATTCGCGAACCTCGGCGATCGATTTGCCCGTCGTGAACTCGGCCCCGAACACGGCTCCCATGAGGTCTGCGTAGAAGTCTGAGAACCCGCGGTGGCCAGCAGCCCATTGCCTAATCATCCGGCGCAAGCTGTCGTCCGCGGGCAGCTCGACGTTGCGCTCACGTGCGACCCGCCGCAGGTCGTGAATCAAACGAGCGCGGGACCAGCCGCGCGCCTGACACAGATCGTCGATCTCCGTTGCCTGCATCTGTTCCCCCTTGGCAGATCAACATGCCTAACTCTCCGCGCTTTCGCAAGTGCAGCGAGTCCGCATAGGAGTCCCCCTCAGTCCACGCAAGTCCTCTGTGGCGGGCCGCTTCCCCGGCGGAAGCTG
>NZ_JBEZDT010000074.1:0-9480 GCF_040648455.1 Catellatospora sp. NPDC049133 | reverse complement strand
TGTCGGCCAGTAGTGCCGGTCCCGCCGCGGCGCAAGCCTCGACCTGGTAGCGGTAGACGGCGATGATCAGGTCGGCCCGCGTCGGGAAGTGCCGGTAGATCGTGCCGAGGCCGACGCCGGCCCGGGCGGCGATCTCGCGTACGGGCGCGTGGACGCCGGAGGCGACGAAGGTCGCGGCGGCCGCGTCGAGCAGCGTCTGCTCGTTTCGCCGGGCGTCGGCGCGCTTGCGGGGGGCGGGCGACTGCGACCCGCTGTCGATGCCTACCACTTTGCTGTTGCCTCCGTCACTCGTGTGGGCAAACGGAACAGCGTTCCGTATCGTGGTTAGCGGAACGCTGTTCCGTTTGTTCAGCATGCCAGAGCGGACGCGTGCTCGCGAACCGCCACATCTCACAGGAGGACCAATGCAGTACCGCACGCTGGGCCGCACCGGAGTACAGGTCAGCACCCTCGTACTCGGCACGATGAACTTCGGCCGGCTGGGACGCACCACCCAGGACGAGGTCACCGCCATGGTCGACACCGCCCTGGCGGCAGGGATCAACCTCATCGACACCGCCGACATGTACGGCCAGGGCGAGTCGGAGCAGATGATCGGCAAGGCCATCGCCGGCCGCCGCGACGACATAGTGGTCGCCACGAAAGCGGGTCTGCCCATGGGCGACGAGCGCAACCACCAGGGCGGCTCGCGCCGCTGGCTGGTCAACGCGCTGGACGGCAGCCTGCGCCGACTCGGCATCGACCACGTCGATCTCTACCAGATCCACCGGTGGGACCCCAGGACCGCCGACGAGGAGACCCTGTCGGCGCTGACCGACCTGCAGCGCGCAGGAAAGATCCGCTACTTCGGCTCCTCGACCTTCCCCGCATACCGGCTCGTGCAGGCCCAGTGGGCGGCCCGGGACAACCACCTGAGCCGCTACGTCACCGAGCAGCCCAGCTACTCGATTCTGCAGCGCGGCGTCGAGGCCCACGTCCTACCCGTGGCCGAGCAGTACGGACTCGGCGTGCTGGCGTGGAGCCCGCTGGCCTCCGGCTGGCTGTCGGGCGCGATCCGAAAGGGCCGGGAGATCACCACCAGCCGCTCGGCATTCATGCCGCAGCGCTTCGACACTGCCGTCCCCGCCAACCAGGCCCGGCTCGATGCCGTCGAGCGGCTGGCCGCGATCGCCGACGAGGCCGGCCTGACGATGATCCAGCTCGCGCTCGGATTCGTCACCGCGCATCCCGCCGTAACCGGCGCGATCATCGGCCCCCGCACGATGGAGCACCTGCACTCCCAGCTCGCCGCCGCGGACACCGTGCTGCCCGCCGACGTGCTCGACGCCGTCGACGCGGTCGTCGCACCCGGTGTCGACCTGGCCGCGCACGAGAAGTTCGACACCCCGCCGGCCCTGCTCGACGCTGCGTGGCGACGGCGCTGACGCCCGGCGCGGGTCTGGCTACAGCGGCGGGCCGGCGTGCCCGGGCGGCTCGGTGCGGGCGGTGATCCCGGTCAGGATCAACTCGATGCCGGCGAGGAACTCCTCCCGATCATCGTGATCGAGCAGCGGCGTGTGACCGCGTATTCGTTCGGATCGAGCTGCGCCCGCGCGGCCGAGACGGCACCCAGGGACGCGGCCCGGCTCGTGCCCGGCTGGTGTGCCTGGTGCGCGCGGGCGTCGGCGGCGTTTCCGCCCATGCCGAGGATGTAGCTGGGCAGCGCGGAGGCGGCGGTGAACCGTGCGCGGTGGGGCACGCCGAGCGCCCGGACCTGGCGTCCGATGAGTTCGAAGACGCGCAGCATGGGCGAGTGCCACGGCGCGCGGGCGAGCGGAGAGCTCATGGCTGCCGATCCGGACGAATGTGATCTTGAATGTTTCGTCGTCTAAGGCCCTGACGGGCCCTTCGTCATGCTGAACCTGCTGCGCTTCACCGGCGGCGGGCGCGCACGGTACGCCGAGTGCGCGCGACGAGCCCGCGAGGTCGTCGCCCCTCGCTACGGAGTCACGACCGTGTACGGCGGCGGCGGCGCACTGGTGGCCGAGAGCGGGCCACAGTGGGACGCGGTGCTGCTGGTGGCCTATCCCGACCGGGCCGCCTTCGGCCGGATGGTCGCCGCCCCCGACTGCCGGCAGATCACGCACCTTCGTGCCGGGGCGCTGTCGGAGGCGGTGCTGCAGCCCACCCGTCCCTGGGGCAGGTAGGAGGGAGCACCGGCGAGTCCGCCGTACTGCTCCGGCGGACTCGCCTGCGCCCGCGACCCGTGGAACGGCTCGACGGGCGCGTGGCGTTGCGCGGCTACCAGCGCAGCTGCCCGTGTTCGTCCTGGAGGGTGCCGGTCGGGCCGTGCTCGTCGAGCGTGGCCAGGCGTACGACGGTCCTGGCGCTCTCGACGGCGGGCCTTCCGAAGCCGTAGGCGGCGGTCATGTCGGTGGCGGTGGTGCCGGGCTCGACCGCGTTGAACTTGATACCCGGCTGGGACTTGGCGTACTGGACGGTGAGCATGGTGGCTGCCGACTTGGACGCCGCGTACAGGGTAAGCGGGATGTTGAATTCCGGCCGCTCGGGATTGGTGACCGCCCAGAAAGATCCCATGCTGCTCGAAACGGTGACCACCGTGGGGTTCGCGGATTTCCGTAGCAGTGGCAGTGCCGCCTCTGTGACCCGGACGATTCCTACCGCGTTGGTGTCGAACGCCCTCAGGGCCGCCGGTCCGTCGACGACTCCGTCGGCGAGGATGCCCGCGTTGTGCACCAGGACGTCGAGCCGCCCTTCGGCCGCCTCGACGGTTGCCAGCGCGGCGGTCACCGATGCGTCGTCGGTCACGTCGAGCTGCACGAATCGTGCGCCCAGCGCCGCTGCGGCCGTCTCGCCGCGCTCGACGTCACGGGCGCCGATGTAAACGGTGTGGCCCAGCTCGATGAGCTGCTTGGCGGTCTCGAAGCCGATGCCCTTGTTTGCGCCGGTGATCAGTGTGATGGTCATGCGTTTGCCTCTCGCTGCGCGACCCGACTTTTGTACCGTTCGGTTGGCCAACCATAACAACTTTTGTACCGTTCGGTTGGTGAGCTGGGACACGATTTGTACCGATCGGTAGGATGGTTCCGTGAGCACCAAGACCCCCACCACCGGCCGGCCGAAAGCGTTCGACGAGGAGACGGTCCTCGACCGGGCCACCGAGGTCTTCTGGCGGCACGGCTACGAGGGTGCGTCGCTGAGCGCCCTCACCGACGCGATGGGCATCAACCGGCCGAGCCTGTACGCCACGTTCGGCAACAAGGAGCAGTTGTTCCAGCGCGCCTTCGCCCGATACCACCAGACCCAGGTCGCCACCGCTCGCGCGGCACTCCAGCAGCCCACCGCGTACGCCGCCATAGAAGCGTTCCTGCGCTCCAGCGCCGACGGACTCACGGACGCCGCCCACCCCGCAGGTTGCCTGTCTGTCCAGGGCGGGCTCGCCTGCTCACCGGAGAACGCCCGGATCTCGGAGATCCTGGCCGCCGGCCGGGCCGCCACCGAGTCCGCGCTCCAGAACCGGCTGTCCCGCGCGGCCGAGGACGGCGACCTCCCGGACGGCATGGATGTCCGGGCACTGGCGCGGTTTGTGATGGCGCTCAGCGAGGGCCACGCCGTCCACGCCGCGGCCGGCGCCAGCCGCGAAGACCTCCAGGCCTCCGTCGACATCGCCCTGCGAGCGCTCATCGCGCCGCCGGGCCGATGAGCGGCCTACCGGGCGGCACCATCGTCCCGGGCGAGCCGGTTGCGGTCACCACTGGGCGCGCTGTCGCCGGCAGCCCGACCGTCGTCATGCAGTCCGGGTTCGGCAACGCCGGCGACATCTGAAGCCTGGCCGACGCCCACCCGCCTGCGGTGGCACCCGGAGTGGCGGCCTTCACCCGGGTTTGCGTCTACGACCGTCCCGGCTCGCTGATCACCACCACGACCACCGGCGGTGACGTGACAACCAACCGCTCCGTCGCCGGCCGCCGCGCGCAGCACACCGGTGCCGCCCATGCCCCGAGATTCCGCCGAACTAGTCACCGAACGGCACACCCTGCTGGCCGTCGCGGGCCACCGGATCGCCTGCCCTGCTGTACGTGAACGTCGCGGTCAGCCTGCTCGCCGCGGCCGGCCTCGCCGTCGGCGGGGCAGGGGCGGCCGTCAGGGTAGGAAGGCCTTGGCGGAGCCCCAGAGCACGGCGCGGTTTACCCGGTCGGGATACCGGACGATCATCGCCTCGTAGAGCTCGTGGTACGTGCGCGCCTGCCGCGCAGCCGCCAGGAAGTCGTTGATGTAGCGGCGGGTGTCGTCGACCTGTTCGGGGCTGTCCGGGTCGCCGTCGCGCTTGTGGCCCGCGACCACCGCCCGGGGTCGCAGGCCCTCGATGGTGTCCAGAGCACTCAGCCACTGCTCGGCACCGTCTCCTGTGGCCTCGCTGAGGTACGGGTGCACGTCGCCGTACACCGCGTCGCCGGCGACGACCAGCCCGATCGAGGGCACGTGCAGGGCGCTGGTGCCGTCGGTGTCGGTGTGCCCGAGCTCGATCGCCCGCAGCGTGTGCCCCTCCAGTTCGAGCGTGCCCGGGGTGAGCGGCTGCACCGGCACCTGCCGGCCGGAGATCTGGTCCGGGAACCGGGATCGCCAGAACGAGTCGAACCACCGCGGCTCGTACTGGCCGCCCACCTGCGCTGCCACGCCAGGTGTCGCCCTTCCGACGCTTGTCGGTCGCGATCCCGGCCGGGCTGATGCGAGCCGCCCCTTCAGACGGCCGGCAGCGGGATGCCCATCCCCGAAATGCAGTGATCATAACGTCGTGACCTGGACCGCCAAGCCACAACGCCGGCATGCTCGGGCCGAGCTGGTCCACGCAGCCGCCGGACATCACGAGGCGGCGGCGGAGCCGCTCCGCCGCCGCCTCGTGTGATCAGCTCGCCAGCGACGCGCGGTAGAACTCGAACGGGTCACGCGCCAGCGACGCCTTGACACCGGCGCTCCACTCGTCGACGACGACCTCCAATCTGCCCGCCTCGACGCCGTCGAGAGCCGCGCGGACCACGTCCGCCGGGTCGACCTTGGAACCCTGGTAGGCGGCCGACATGTCGGTGTCGGCGGAGCCGAGGTGTACGCCGGTTACCAGCGTGTTCTGCTTGGCGAGTTCGAGCCGTGCGCCGTTGGTGAGGCTCCACTCGGCGGCCTTGGCGGCGCTGTAGGCGTTGGCGCCGTCGTAGGAGAACCAGGACAGCGCGGAGAGCACGTTGACGATCGCGCCTCCGCCGTTGGCGGCCAGCAGCGGGGCGTACGCCCTGATCATGCCGAGCGTGCCGTAGAAGTGGGTGTCCATCTCCAGGCGGATCTGGTCCAGGTCGCCGGTGACCAGGTTGGCCCCGGTCAGTACACCGGCGTTGTTGACCAGCAGGTCGACGTCGGTGGTGGCGGCCGCCGCGGCGGCGATCGACGCCGGGTCGGTGATGTCGAGCCGCAGCCGCTCCACGCCGGGGATGTCGATCGATTCGGGGTTGCGGGCGGTGGCGTATACCTTGGCCGAGCCGCGTTCGAGCAGCAGCTGGGCGAACTGGCGGCCGATGCCGCGGTTGGCGCCGGTGACCAGGGCGATGGAACCGGAGATCTTCATGTTTCCTCCTCGGTGGGACGTGCCGCCGCTAAGCTAAATGCTGACGTTGACGTCAGAGGCAAGTCCCGTGAGCGGGGTCACCGAGAGGCGAGCACATGCGTATCGGCGTGCTGGCGGAGAAGACCGGGGTGAGCGTGCGTGCGCTGCGCTACTACGAGGAGCAGCGCCTGCTGTCCGCCGTGCGCAGTGGCAGCGGTCAGCGGCACTACCCCGACAGCGCGGTGGAACGCGTACGGCTGATCCAGCAACTCTATGCGGCAGGCCTGGCCAGCAAGACGATTCTGGAGCTGCTGCCCTGCGTCGACGCCGAGGTGAGCACCCCGGAGTCGATGGCCCGCCTGATCGCCGAACGGGACCGCATCACCGCGCAGATCGACAGCCTCATCGCCACCCGGGACCGCCTCGACGCCGTCATCCACGCCGCCGTGGACTCGTCCGCGTCGTGCTCGTCCGAGGCTCTCGCCGAACACCTTCGCCGCAGGACGGCCGCCGGCAGCCGACCGGATTCGGCCGAAGCGCCGCTCCTTGCCCCGGCGGGCCGGGCGACCCGGGGGAGCTGAAACTTGGCGGAGGGCGGGACCCGACGGTTCAGGTCGTCCGGAGACACCCGGGCCCGACAGGTGCGGAGGAATTCGCCGAGTTCCGAACGTCCAGCCATGTCGTCCACGATGGCGCAACGGGCGGCGGCACGGTCGGGAGCCGGGCGGTCCGCTGGATCCCCGGTGCAGCGGGTGGTCATCGCATTCCCAGGCAGGCAGTTCCCGGGGTGTCGCTGGGCCTGATTAAGGCTGTCGGCGACCCGGGGTCAGGGGCAACGATTGGTGGCGTCCCCTTCCGGGGGCGTCGGGCATCAGCCAGGGCGGGTGCGGCTTCGCCCGTACCGCCAGGTCGGATGCCCGGCCAGTTGCGACTCGCCGGTGCGGCGAGCTGACCAAGGAGTGTTTCTCATGGCTTACCCCACGACCGGTCCGGCTACCTGGTTCGTCACGGGAACGTCCCGTGGACTCGGCCTGGAGCTGGTCAAGCAGTTGCTGCGGCGGGGTGACAACGTCGCGGCGACGACCCGCTCGACCGACCGCCTCGTGCAGGCCCTGGGATCGGTGGACACGTCGCGGCTGCTGCCGCTGCAGGTGGACCTGGCCGACCAGCAGCAGGTCACCGACGCGGTGCGCGAGGCGGCGCAGCGGTTCGGCGGGATCGACGTGGTCGTCAACAACGCCGGCTACGGTTTCCTGGCCGCGGTCGAGGAGGTCACCGATGCCGAGGCCCGCCAGATGTTCGACGTGCAGATCTTCGGGGTCTGGAACGTGCTGCGGGCCGTCCTGCCGGCGTTCCGGGCCAGTCGCAGTGGGCACGTCATCAACGTGTCCTCGATCCTCGGGCTGACCGCGTTCCCGGGCTGGGGCCTTTACAGCGCCGGCAAGTACGCCCTCAACGGGCTGACCGAGTCGCTGGCCGCGGAGGTCGCGCCGTTCGGCGTCAAGGTGAACCTGGTCGAGCCGGGCTACATGCGCACCGACTTCCTGCTGCCGCACTCGCTGGGCGTGGCCTCGGGCACTGCGGCGGGCTACGAGTCGATCCGGGAGATGACCGAGGCGCACCTGGCGATGCCGGGCACGCAGCTGGGCGACCCGGTCAAGGCGGCGCAGGCCATCATCACGATGGCGGTGTCCGGGCAGGCGCCGCTGCACCAGCTGCTCGGCTCCGACTCGTACCAGCTGGCCAAGGCCAAGATCGAATCGCTGACCGGTGACGTCGAGACGGGCCACGCCCTGGCCGTCACCACCGACATCAGCCAGCCCGCCTGATCGACCCGTCCCCCGGGTGGGGCGCCGGTTCTCCGCCGCGCCCCACCCGACGCACAAATGATCACCTAAGTAGATGTAGAGGTCCATCCAGTGTTTCGACATGAATCCGCAGCATCGACCCCTGACGGTGCGGCCCGCCCGCCCGTGTCCCGCCGGACGCTGCTCGGCGCCGCGGCCGGTGTCGCCGCCGGCGCGGGCATCCTGGCCGCCACCGGCTCCGCGCACGCCGAACCGGTGACCGCCAGGCCGCCGGACTTCGCCCGCGGCCGCCCCGTCATGTTCCGCAACGCCACCGTGGTGACCGGCGACCCCCGGATCGGCACCGTGCGCGACTGCGACGTTTTCGTCAGCGGGCAGACCATCCGCGCCGTCGGCCGCAACCTCTCCGCACCCGGCAACGCCGCGGTGATCGACGGGCGTGGTTCGATCCTCATCCCCGGCATGATCGACACCCACCGGCACATGTGGCAGACCGTGATCCGGGGCCTGGGCGCCGAGTGGACCATCGCCAACTACTTCAGCTGGATCTACCAGCAGTGGGCGAACTTCTGGCGGCCCGAGGACCTGTACGCCAGCAACCTGCTGTCCATGGCCGAGGCGATCAACGCCGGTGTCACCACCAGCCTGGACTGGTCCCAGGACCTGAAGAACTACGAGTTCGCCGAGGCCGCCGCCCAAGGCCTGTTCGACTCCGGCGGCCGCGCCCGCCTGGCCTACGGCTACTCCTTCGCCCCGCCGCACGAGTGGGTCACCAACGGCGACGTCGCGCGGCTGCAGCGCGAGCGCTTCTCCTCGACCAACCAGCTCGTCACCCTCCAGCTCGCCTGGGACGGCACCGGCCTGCCGGAGGAGCCGGGCTTCCCCGAACGTCCGGCATGGGAGTTCGCGCGCGAGCACGACCTACGGGTGACCCTGCACTCCGGTGTCCGGAACTGGAAGGAGGACCACCAGCTCCGGCTGCTGCGGGACAACGGCTTCCTCCTGCCCACCAACACCTACGTGCACTGCGGCACCATGTCGGAGGACTCGTACCGGATGATCGCCGAGTCCGGCGGCAACGTCTCGATCGCGGCGGAGAGCGAGCTCAACGCCGGGCAGGGCTACCCGCCCACCGGCAGGATCCACGGCCACGACATTCCGGTCTCGCTATCCAGCGACACTCAGGTGTGGTGGAGCGCTGACATGTTCGCCGCCATGCGCGCCACCCTCAACGCCGACCGCGGTATCGACCACCTGAGGGCCCACGCCGAGGACAAGACCGTCGTCAACAACAACCTGCGCACCGAGGACGTGTTCCGCTTCGCCACCCAGGGCGGTGCCGACGCGCTCGGCATGGGCGGCCAGCTCGGTTCGATCACGCCGGGCAAGCTGGCCGACCTCGTGCTCGTCCGGGCTGACACGCCGTCGATGGTGCCGCTGATCAACCCGGTGCACCAGCTGGTCTTCCACGCCCAGCGCGGCGAGGTCGACACGGTGATGGTCAACGGCCGTGTCATGAAGTACGGCGGCCGCCTGCTCGGCGACGGCTTCGCCCGGGCCCGCCGCCTGGCCGAGGCCAGCGCGAACCACCTGCGCGAGCGGATCGGCGAGCGGCAGTGGACCGAGGCCCAGAACCCCGGCCCCTTCCAGGTCGACTGACCTGCTCGAGGTGGGGGCTCACCGCCGCCGTCGGCGCGGTGAGCTCCCACGCCGTGGGGCGGCTGGTCTCGTGGCGGTGCCGGGCGGGCTGGCGCCGCCACGAGACGAGCTCGGCATCTTCTCCCGAGTGGCCTGCGTCAACAGCTGGCTCGCGGCCGAACGGGGACTGGCGCTCAGCCAGGCCGCCAACGGTGTCATCGACATGCCCGACGCCCAGGCGATCGTCGCCGCCGCCGACGCCGCCAACATCGACGAGGAGATCTTGTGGTCGGCGGCCCGCAACGTCGGATACCCGATCCTGGGTCTGGTACGCGAGATCGGACGTAGCGTCTCTGATTACCTGTGTTTGCCTGAGGGAGTCAGGCGTTTCGGGTGGGGGCGTGGCCGTGTCGTGCCGGGTCCGTAGTCGCCGGTGAGGGT
>NZ_JBEZDT010000073.1:0-11751 GCF_040648455.1 Catellatospora sp. NPDC049133 | reverse complement strand
AGCGGATCCGGGCGGCGGACGGCACGATCAGATCCGCGTCATAGCGGCGCAGCCGGCCGTCGCCGTACTTGTCGCGGGTGGCGTCGACCGCGGCGGCGACGAACCGTCCGGTCAGGACGCTGGTGCAGCGCTTGAGCGCCAGCTGGGCCTTGAACGAGCCGTCGTATCCGGCCAGCGGCGCGACGACGGGATCGGCGAGCAGCTCGATCAGGGCCTCGTGCAGCACGGCCGGCGACTCCGACGAGTACACCTGCGCCACGTCCGCGCACAGTTCCGCCCGCTCCTCGGCGTCCAGCAGCAGCGGCTGCAGTTCGACGAAACCGGAGTACAGGCCGTCCTCGACGTCGTGCACCGAGTACGCCACGTCGTCGGACCAGTCCATGACCTGCGCCTCCAGGCAGCGCCGGTCGTCGTCGGGCGCGCCCAGGCGCACCCAGTCGAAGACGGGGCGGTCGTCGGCGTACACCCCGAACTTGCGGGTGCCCTCCCGGCGCGGCCAGGGATACTTGCAGGTCGCGTCCAGCGAGGCCCGGGTCAGGTTGAGCCCCGCGCCCTCCACCTTGGCCTCCAGCCGGGTCAGCACTCGCAGCGTCTGCGCGTTGCCCTCGAACCCGCCCCAGGCCCGGCTGACCTCGTCGAGCGCGTCCTCGCCGTTGTGCCCGAACGGCGGATGCCCCAGGTCATGGGCCAGCCCGGCGACGTCGACGACGTCGGGGTCGCAGCCCAGCCGGGCGCCCATCTCGCGGGCGATCTGCGCCACCTCGATCGAGTGCGTCAACCGCGTACGCAGGAAGTCGCCGCTGCCCGCGGTGTGCACCTGGGTCTTGGCGGCCAGCCGCCGGAACCCGGCCGAGTGCAGCACCCGCGCCCGGTCGCGCTCGTAGGGACTGCGCCCGAAACCGGTGTCCTTCGAAGGCTCGGGGATGAACCGCTCGCTGGGATCGACCATCAACCAATGCTACTGACCACGACCGGCATCCTCACGCACGCAACGGTGAACGTCGGGCGGCCGATCATCGGCGCTCAGTCGACGTCCAGCACCACCGTCCTCCTCGATCATCCGATTTGCCTGGCACCTGTGCGTATCTTGACCGTTGATACGCACAGGTGCCAGGCAAGTTCGGCGATCATGACCAGCACCGGCGACGCCCGACGGCGCACGTTGGCATCGATGGTTATTGACATTCATGTTGCGGGGACGTTAAGTGGTGGAACAAGAGAGCGCTCTCACAACCGTCCCACGGTCCCCGGTTCCGCCGCCCATGCCGAGCCCGGCGGCGTGCGGACCGCCCTCTTCCCCAGGAGGAGAAAGCCCTGATGAGCCCGCGATTCTCCCAGCACCGCAAGGCGACCCTGGCCGGCGGACTGGCCGTCCTGGTCGCCGCGGCGGTCGCCACGGTCAACGCCCTGCCCGCGCAGGCCTCCCTGCCCGCCACGCCCTCGGGCTGGCAGCTGGTCTGGAGCGACGACTTCAACGGCGCGAACAACACGCTGCCGTCCTCCGGCAACTGGATCATCGACACCGGCACGCAGTACCCGGGCGGCCCCGCCAACTGGGGCACCGGCGAGATCCAGACGTACACCAACAGCACGAACAACGTCCGCCACGACGGCGCGGGAAACCTGCTGATCACCCCGATCCGCAGCGGATCGAGCTGGACCTCGTCCCGCATCGAGACGGTCCGCACCGACTTCAAACCCGCGGCCGGGCGCGTCCTGCGCATCGAGGGCCGCATCCAGATGCCCAACGTCACCGGAGCCGCGGCCGCCGGCTACTGGCCCGCGTTCTGGGCGCTGGGCGCGCCCTACCGGGGCAACTACCAGAACTGGCCGGGCATCGGCGAGTTCGACATCATGGAGAACGTCAACGGCATCAACTCGGTGTGGGGCGTGCTGCACTGCGGCGTCGCGCCCGGCGGGCCGTGCAACGAGTTCAACGGCATCGGCGCGAACCGCGCCTGCCCGGGCAGCACCTGCCAGTCGGCGTTCCACACGTACCGCTTCGAGTGGGACCGCACCAACGAGAACGCCCAGCAGCTGCGCTGGTACGTCGACGGGACGCTGTACCACACCGTGAACCAGAGCCAGGTCGGCTCGTACTGGTCCCAGATGACCTCGCACGCGGGCTACTTCCTGCTGCTCAACGTGGCGATGGGCGGCTCGTTCCCGAACGGCGTGGCGGGTTCCGCGACGCCGACCGGCAGCACCGTGTCGGGCCAGCCGATGCGGGTCGACTACGTGGCCGTCTACCAGACCACGGGCGGCACCACGCCGCCGTCGTCGCCGCCGGCCAGCCCGCCGCCGAGCGGCAACCGTGACGCGTACGCCAACATCCAGGCCGAGAGCCGCAACGGCCAGGCCGGCACGACGATCTACGAGGGTTACTACGTCGGCAGCATCGGCAATGGCGACCACCTGCGCTTCGACGGCGTGAACTTCGGCTCGCCGACGCCGCTGGACTTCGTCACCCGGGCCGCGTCGGGTGCCGCGGGCGGCATCAGCGGACTGGTCGAGGTGCGCATCGACAGCCTGTCCAACGCGCCGATCGGCAGTTTCGCCATCGCCAACACCGGCGGTTGGACGAGCTGGCGGGAGATCCCCGCGAACGTGGGTTCGGTGACCGGCACCCACACGGTCTACCTGACCTTCACCAGCGGCCAGCCCAACGACTACGTGAACATCGACTGGTTCCGCTTCCGGCGCTGACCCGTTCCGGTGTGGCGCACGGGAGGGCGCGGCAGGCAGTGCCGCGCCCTCCCGTCGGCGACGCCCCGGGACCGGGCGGCCGGTTCAGTACGTGTATTCGCCGTCCCCGGACGGCGAGGCAGCGGCGGCGGGCGACGCACCGGCGTCAGGCGAGGCGTCCGCGCCCGGCGGGGGCACCGGCACCGGGGTCGCGGTCGGCAGGCAGGACAGGTTCTTCTTGCCGGTCGGCGCGACGACGAACCAGACCCCGCCGACCGCCTGGCCCTTCCACTGCCCGGCCTTCTTGTCGCCGATGTAGCGGTAGAGCGGCCAGCCGTTCAGGGTGACCTGGGTGGCCCCGTCCTCCCGTTCGATGGTGCCGACGAGTTTGGCGTCCAGTCCGGTCAGCTTGAGGTTCTCGTCGACCAGCACCGGCGGCCACACCGCGGCGCAGTCCCCGGAGCAGTTGCTGGCCGGCGGCTCGGCGGTGTCCTTGTCGAACCGGTAGAGCACGAAGCCGTCGGCGTCGACGACCACCTCGCCCATCTTCGGGATCTTCTTGCCGCGCAGTTCGGCGGTGGGGATGCCGACGGCGGCGACGACCTCGGCGGCGGGCTCGTTCTCGGCCGGCCCGAGCGGTGACGGTGCGGGCGCGGTGACCGGGGCCGGGCCGTCGCGCAGGCCCGCACAGGCGGTCATCGCACCCAGCGGGGCCAGCAGCAGCGTGGCTGCCAGTACGGCGCGAACACTTCGAAGCATCGGAGGGTTCCCTTCTCTCGGCTCAGCCGACCAGGCTCAGGCGGCGCTGGTTCGGGACGACGGCGGGCAGCGACACGAGCGGGCGGGCCGGGCCCGCCTCCCGCATCGCGCGGGCGAGCGTGGTGAACTGCCGCGGCGCGTTGACCGCGACCACGCCGGTGGTCACACCACCGCGGCGGTGGGCGGCGAGCACGCCGCCGCGGGCGATGTCACGGCGGCCGGGGCGCAGTTCGCTGACGGCGACCTCCTCGGACTTGTCGAGGCGGCCGATCACCTGGATGCGCAGCCCGAACAGGTCGGACCAGTAACGCGGCAGGACCCCGACGGCGGGCGCGGCACGCGTGCCGGACAGCAGCGTGCGGGCGGCGGCGCGCCCCATCTCCATGGCGGCGATCCACTGGTCGACGCGGCCGGGGGCGTCGCCGTACCAGGCGTTGGGCCAGCGGGCCACCGCACCGGCCGCGACGACCCGGTCCACGCCCTGCACGCGCAGGCTCTCGTCGCAGAGCAGCCCGTCGGTGGTGTCGGCGTGGCGGGCGGTGAACCAGCCGGTGTCGGGCCGTTCCCCGAGCGTGGCGATGACCAGATCGGCGTCGACGTGCGAGCCGTCGTCGAGGTCGAGCCGCCAGCCGCGGCGGCCCCGGGACAGGTGCTTGACCCGGCGGCCGAGGCGCATGCGTACGCCCTCGTGGCGCATCGTGTCGGCGATCAGCCCACCCGTGACGGACCCGACCGCACGGGTCATGACCTGCGCATTCGAGTCGATCATGGTGCATTCGCGGGCGAGTGAGCGGACCACGTAGGCGGCCTCGCAGCCGGTGAGCCCGGCGCCGACGACGGCCACCCGCTGCGCCCGGCGCAGGTCGGCGGCCAGGCCGAGCGCGTCGTCGATGCCGTGCAGGCTGTGCAGTCCCGGCTCGCCGACCGGCCAGCCGTCCGGGATGACCGGGCGGGCGCCGGTGGCGACGATGAGCGCGTCGTACTCGTACATCTCGCCGGTCGCGCCGTAGACGATCTGGCGTCTGGCGTCGAGTTCGGCCGCGACCCGTCCGGTCAGCCAGCGCGCGGAGGACTCGGTGGACAGCTGCACGTCGGCCGGCCGCTGGCCGGTGAGCAGCCCTTTCGAGCACGCGGGCCGGTGGTACGGCGGATACGACTCGCCGGCCAGCACGGTGACCACCCCGCTGAACCCGAGCCGGTCCAGTTCCTCCACCGCCGCCACCGCGGCCCGTCCACCCCCGACCACAAGAATCCGATCAAGGTCCGAAATCCGGTGCCTCATGCTTCAGTCCTCGCTCAAATCGCCGACGTGGAAGCGGTCGCGGGCGCCGGCGGCGCGGTGCGAAGCCCGGCTGTGCCGCCGGGACTGCCGGAACTCGTCGAGTTCCGTGGCGGGTTCGAAGGTGGAGCGGCCCACCGGGCGGCTCTCCTCGACCTCGTCCTCGACGGACGGCGCGGCGGGGCGCTCACGCTGCCGCACGATGAGCGGAGTCACCGGGGCCGGGGGCGGCGTCGGGGCGCTGCCTGCCGGACGCCGGACGCTGATGGCGCGGGCCGGGCACACCTCGACCGCCCGGACCACCTCGTCCAGCCGGTACGCGGGCGGGGCCGCGGTGTAGTCGAGCCGGCCGTCACTGCG
This sequence comes from Catellatospora sp. NPDC049133, assembly GCF_040648455.1. Classification (NCBI taxonomy): domain Bacteria; kingdom Bacillati; phylum Actinomycetota; class Actinomycetes; order Micromonosporales; family Micromonosporaceae; genus Catellatospora; species Catellatospora sp. NPDC049133. The sequence goes on along the minus strand of NZ_JBEZDT010000073.1, from coordinate 6,668 downwards.
CAGGCTGAACACGCTGGGCGACTCCTGCTCGCAGAAGCCGAACCGGGCGCAGCGCACCGGGTCCACATCGACGACCAGACTGTCGCGCGGCTGCTCCGGGCGTACGACGGCCAGCACGTTGTCGGACTCGACCCGGCGGGAGCGGCGCGGCCAGGTGGTGAACCACAGCGCCACCGTGGCCAGCCAGGCGGTGTACACCGGCCCCCAGACCCAGATCGGGCCGGTGTCCGTGCCGGAGATCAGCACGTGCGCCGAGACCAGCGAGAACCCGACGTACGTGGCCATGTGCACGGCACGCCAGCGGCTGAACCCGAGCTTGCGCTGGATCACGATCGAGATCGCGCCGGCGATGACCAGCTCCAGGCCAAGCACGCCGGCCCCGACGCCGACCGGGTCGTGGGTGTCCACGAACGGCACGATGACGTCGATCACGCTGATGGTGCCGTTCGGCACGGCGAGCTGGGCGATGCCGTGCACCAGGCCCAGCGTCAGCCCGACCAGGGCGATGCCCTGATGCGCGGCGTACGCCACGGGCCGGCGGATGCGGCTCAGGCCCCATCCGTTGCGCAACGCGACGCCGCCGAGAACTGCCAGCCACAGCAGCCCGAACGAGGTGAATCCCACCGTCGCGGCGATGACATGAGCACTCTCCATAACCGTCCCGCTACTCTGCTCGAATAAGCGACAATGGCATCGCGAATGAGGTCCGCAATCCCTTTGGGACGACACCCTCAACCCTTTGCGGCGCAATGTCAATGCCTACGACCACATCGCGGAAGACTCCCGTGAACAGGGCACACTTTTTTAGGTACGTCCTATGCGGACCCTAAAAGCGGCTTAACAATGTCTCCGGGGATTGACTTCACAGCGGACTCCGAGCTTAGGCTCCTGGCGCTGCCGATAGGCAGCGCATCATGTATTCGGGCGAACACGGAAAGGCGTCGGATGGACATTCGCCTCGCCCGGACCGCTGCGCTCGCAGCGGTCGCGGTCCTCGCCGCGGCGGTGGCGCTCACCTCGCCGCCGGCCGCCCATGCCGAAGAAACCGACCCCGGCTGGACCGTCACCGAGTTCGGGCCGCTCGGCCCCGCCGATCGGGACCTGCTGGTCCGGGTGCGCCTCGCCGGGCTCTGGGAGTCCCCCGCCGGCAAGCAGGCCCAGGACCGGGCCCGCAGCGAGAAGGTCAGGGAGATCGGCCACCACATCAGTGCCGAGCACATCGCGCTGGACGCCGAGGTGCTCAAGGTCGCGGCGCAGCTGCAGGTGGCGGTGCCCGACCGGCCCAATGCCGAGCAGCAGGGCTGGCTCGACGAGCTGAACGGGCTGCGCGGCGAGGCGTGGGACAACGTCTTCATCGCCCGCCTGCGCGTCGCGCACGGCAAGGTCTTCAGCATCGTCGCGGCGGTCCGCGCGGGCACCCGCAACGAGGTGATCCGCGAGTTCGCCCAGAAGGCCGTGACGATCGTGATGCGGCACATGACGTACCTGGAGAGCACCGGACTGGTCGACTACAACTCGTTGCCCGCACCCCCCACCCCGGCCGCCGCGCCGAACTCCGCCGCGGGCCCCCGCACCGGCGGCACGCCGGAACCGATGGTCTGGCTGATCCTGGCGACCTCGCTGGCCGTCGGCGCGGTGACGGCCGCCCGCGTCCGGCACCCCCGCTGACCCCGGGTGCGGCCGCCGGCCCCTGTCGGCCGCACCCGGTACCCACCTCCCGGAAGGACACCCCCATGGCACGCAGTCACTCCCCCCGGCACCGGATGGAACCCCGCGAGCGGCGATTACTGGCCGCGGTGATCGTGCTGATCGCCGCGACGGTGCTGGCCACCATCAGCCAGGTCTCGCAGGCCGCGACCGGTGACGGCACCGGAGCCACCCCCGCGGCGGAGGTCTCGGCGGAGCTCGCCGCGGCCGCCCGCATCCCGAACGATCAGGGCCCCGACGCCGAGTGCACCAAGCCGCGCTCGCCCGCGCGCTGCCACGCCCCGACCGGCCCGCCGGTGGTGGGCGACTTCGTCGACATCCGCTCGGTCGCGCCGAACGTGCGCGAGCGCCGGGCGACCGCCGAGGGCTCGGCCGGCACGTTCACCTCGCTGTGCGGCCGCAACCTCAACGACCACCGCAACCCCGACAACTTCATCGTCGCGCCGGGTGTGTTCAACGGCGCCCACCACACGCACGACTACGTCGGCAACCTGTCCGCCGACGGCAACTCGACCAACGAGAGCCTCGAAGCGGCGGGCACCACCTGCCGCCGCGACGACCGTTCCACCTACTACTGGCCGGTGCTGCGCCAGCGCGGCACGGTCGGCGAGGACGCGACCGCCGACGGCGGCGGCAACGACGGCAACATCGGCCGCATCCTGCGCCCGGCGTCGGTGCGGCTGGAGTTCCGCGGCAACCGGTTCGCGAAGGTCGAGCAGATGCCGCGCTTCCTGCGGCTGATCACCGGCGACGCCAAGGCGGTCACCAACGGCCCGACCAACGCCAAGGCGCAGTGGACCTGCACCGGTTTCACCAACCGCCGCACCACGAAGTACCCGCTGTGCCCGCGGGGCAGCCAGGTGCAGCGTGTCCTGGACTTCCCGAGCTGCTGGGACGGCGTCAACACCGACAGCGCCAACCACCGCGCGCACGTCATCTTCCCCGCGAGCGACGGGCGCTGCCCGGAGGGCACGAAGCCGATCGCGCAGCTGCGCATGACGCTGACCTACAGCGTGCCGCGCGGGCGTTCGTTCGCGCTGGACACCTTCCCCGAGCAGAACCACAACCCGCTCACCGACCACGCCGACTTCGCCAACGTGATGCCGGCGAACCTGATCGCGTTCGCCACCGATTGCATCAACCGGGGCCGCCGCTGCTGATCCCGTCCGCACGGTTGGGAAGGACACCTTCTACATCGCACAGCGATAAGAAGGTGCCCTTCCTTTGGCAAGGCGAGGGGGTACGCGACCGCATCCGCGTACCCCCTTTTGCGGTCCGCTTGGGCACGGACCGGTGTGCCCGCGCCGCCGCCACCCCCTGGCGGCGGCGCGGGCCGAAGGCGTCACCCGATGGTGCAGGTGGCGCCGTTGAGCGTGAACGCTGCCGGCCGCGGGTTGCTGCCGGTGTGCGTGGCGTTGAAGCCGAACGAGGTGGACGCCCCGGGGGCGAGCGTGCCGTTCCAGGCCTCGTTGGTGATCGCGACGTCGGCCCCGGTCTGGGTGTACTTCGACGACCAGGACTGGGTGATCTGCTGCCCGGCGGTGAACGAGAACCGCAGCGTCCAGCCGTTGATCGTGGAAGTGCCGGTGTTCTTGACCGTCACGTTGCCGGTGAAGCCGGTGCTCCAGTCGTTGCTGCCGTAGGTGACCTGGCAGCTGCCCGCCGGATTGTTCGGCAGGGTGGTCAGCGACACCGCGCTCGACGGGGTCGAGGCGTTGCCCGCGGCGTCGACCGCGACCACGTAGAACTGGTACGCCGTGGCGGCGGTCAGCCCGGTCACCGCGTACGTGGTGCCGGTGGCCGTGGCCAGCAGCGCGTCCGTCGTGCCGGCCTCGCGGTAGACCCGGTAGCCGGTGACGCCGACGTTGTCGGTGGAGCCGGTCCAGGTCAGGGTGGCGCCGCTGGAGGTGATCGCCGACGCGACCGGCGTACCGGGCGTGGTCGGCGGGGTGGTGTCGACCGGGTCGGCGATCAGCGTGGTGAACGTCGCCGGGGTCGAGGCCGCCGAGCGGTTGCCCGCCCCGTCCTTGGCCACCACGTAGTAGGTGTACGAGGTGTTCGGGGTGAGCCCGGTCAGCGACAGGGCGGCCGCCGTCGGCGAGCCGACCAGCACGTCGGTCGTACCCGCCTCGCGGTAGACGTCGTAACCGGCCAGGCCGCTGCCGCCGGTGTCGGTCGAACCCGCCCAGGCCAGCGTCATGCCGGTGGTGGTGACGCCGGACGCGCTCGGGGTGCCGGGCACGCTGGGCGCGGTGGTGTCCGGGGTGGTGCTGGGCTCGTTGCCCCAGATCTTCACGCCGCCGTGGTACAGCGGCACGCCCGGGTTGACCCCCGCGGTGGCCAGGTACGACGGGTCGTTGGCCGCGCTCCAGGTGCCGCCCTCGCCGACGCCGACCTTGAACTGCACCTCCATCCGGTGCTGCGACTGCCCGGCGGGCGCGATGGTGTACCCGGTGCAGTCGACCTCGACGTACCAGAGGTTGCCCTGCGCCTGCTTCGCGGTGCTCGGCGACGGGCAGCCCTGGGTGTAACCGGAGGTGACCACGACCGCGCTGGAGTCGTCGCGGGTGAAGTAGTAACGGAACTTCGCCGTCGTCAGCGCGCGGGCCGGGAACGCCGACTTGTTGTAGACGATCGCCTTGACCCGGGTCTCCCGAGCGTCGGCGACCAGCGTCGTCTCGACGGTCATCTCGTCCATGTCGGGGGCCTGCACACCCGGGAAGCCGGCCAGCGGGGTGCCGCCGTACTCCTGGGACAGCCGGGCCAGCGCCGAGGTCAGACCGGCGTTGTAGTCGGTGGCGACCTCGTTCATCACGTAGTCGTTGCGCTCGTCCTTGTAGGAGTCGTCGGGCGAGGACGGGCCGCCGACCAGCGCGCCGTACAGCACGTGCCGGGTCCCGGTGGGCACCGTCATGCTGTCCCACCACGAGCCGTGCGCGGTGCGGTGGTGCGGGTTCTTCGGCGAGTTGTTCCCGAAGCCGATCATGTAAGACGAGTTGCGCGGGTTGTCGCCGAGCGCGTAGTTGATCTGCCGGACCGCGAAGTCCTTGTAACGCTGCTTGCGCACCGAGTCGGTGGTGCTGTCGCTGTAGACCAGCGCGGCGAACGACGTGTTCGCGGCGTAGCGCAGCGCGCCCCAGCTGTCGAGCACGGCCATGCCGCCCGGTGAGGTGCGGATCTTCTCGCCGTTGACGCCGACGGTCCAGTAGTCCAGCCAGCGGTTGGCGTCGTCGACGTACTTCTGCTTGCCGGTCAGGTTGGCCAGCAGCACGTACGCGCCGAACTGCTTGTTGTCCCAGGCCAGCGTCCACTTGTAGGAGCGGGTGGTGGTCTGCGGCTCGGTGCCCAGGCTGTCGTAGGCGGCCTCGGCCTTGGCCAGGTAGCTCGCGTCGCCGGTGGCCCGGTAGAGCCAGATCCCGCCCCAGACCAGCTCGTCGGTGTAGCCGCTCCACGACTTGTAGAAGTTCGTCGCGTCGGTGATGCACGAGTGGTAGGTCTGGCGCACCGTGTCGGCGAACGTGTACAGCTGCTTGGCGTGCGTGACCAGGGTGTCGGCGTACGTCGGGTCGGTCGGCCGGAACACCATCGACGAGGCGGCCATCGCGGCCGCGGTCTCACCGGCCAGGTCCGCGCCGCCGCAGCTAGCGTCGATCTTGTACGCGGGCCGTGCCATCGGCATCACCTCGGCCGGACCCCACCACTTGTGGTCGTCGTCGCCCTTGCCGATCTGCCCGTAGAGCACGTTGGCCGACGGGTGCGCCTTGATGAAGTAGTCGTTGGGCACCCGCAGGTTGTTCAGCAGCTGGGTGAGCTGCCCCGAGGCGGCGTAGCCAGCCCGATACTCGACCGCGCCCCAGGCGAGCATCGTGGTGGTGAACGCCATCGGGAAGCCGAACTTGACGTGGTCACCGGCGTCGAACCAGCCGCCGGTCAGGTTCAGGCCGACGTCGGAACCGTCGTTCATGGCGGAGTCGCCGCGCCAGGAGACCCGGCTCCAGGACGGCTTGGGGCCGGCGATCTGGGCCTCGTAGAAGTACAGCGACTTCTGCAGCGCCTCGGCGTAGTTGAAGGTGGGGGCGGCGGCGGCCGGGCCGGGGCTGACCGCGACGGCGAAGCTCGCCGCGGTCAGCGCCGCGGCGGCGGTCGCCGCCAGCCGGCGTCCCCAGTGTGGTCGTGCGTCGGGCATGACGGAACTCCTCGTACGTGGAGCCGCGCCGGGGCAGACCGCGACGGGATGGCGCGGAATCGGACGTGGGCGCATCCGAATCCGCCCGACAGCGGTGGCCAGGCACGGTGGGTGATCGGGCGTAGAGGTGCGGGAGCGCTCCCACAACTGCCGACCAATGTAGCCGGATGTAACGCGCATGTGAAGCGTCAACGACCTGCGGTTACCCAACGACGCATGGAAACGCTCCCATATCGACCATCCGCGACGAAACTTTCATCGCGTGGCGGTCACGGGCGCGGGCGCAGCCGAAACTCGTTGCCCTCCGGGTCGGCCAGCAACGTCCAAGGCGCGCTCGGCGCCTGCACGGGCACGTGGCGGGCGCCCATGTCCATCAGCCGTTCGATGTCGGCCACGAGGTCGTCGCAGTCCAGCTCCACCTGCAGCCGGTTGCGGCCCACCTTCGCGGCGGGCGCCTGCACGAACAGCATGCCGGGATACGTCGCCTGGTCGGGCGCGATCGCCACCGCGTCCGGGCGCTCCTCCAGTATCTGGAAGTGGAGCACCTCGGCCCACCAGCGAGCCAGCCGCGCCGGATCCCCGGCGTCCACTGCGGTGCCATGCCAGCGCAGCCCCATCGCCGCCTCCTGCCGGTGTGGACAGAGTGCCGAAAGCGTACGCCCCCGGATTCCCGTCTGCCACCACCCGTAAACCCGTACGAAAGGAAGGGCGGAATCTGAACCGAGTGTATCATATTTGCACGTCAGTGCATATTTGAGACATAGATTTTGAGACC
>NZ_JBEZDT010000072.1:0-12709 GCF_040648455.1 Catellatospora sp. NPDC049133 | reverse complement strand
GTGCTGGCCGCGGTGCTGGGCGTCAGCTTGGCGCAGGTCCCGCCAGGGACCCCCGCCGCGGCGGATTCCGGACGTCCTGCCATGCAGGAGCAGCGCCCACCTGGGCGGCCCCCGACGTCACCTCACGGCCGCTCGGCGGGGGACACGGTCTTGGCCGGGTCCCGCTCCGTGATCGGCTCGACGATCTCGTCGATCGCCTTCATCAGGTCGGCGTCGAGCTTCACGCCCGAGGCCTTGACGTTGTCGTACACCTGCTCCGGGCGCGTCGCGCCGACGATCGCCGACGAGACGTTCGGGTTCTGCAGCACCCACGCGATGGCCAGCTGGGCCATGGTCAGGCCCGCCTGCTCGGCCAGCGGCTTGAGCAGCTGCACCCGGGTCAGCACGTCCTCGTCGAGCCAGCGAGCGATGAAGCCCGCGCCCGACTTCTCGTCGGTGGCCCGCGAACCGGCCGGCGGCGGCTGGCCCGGCAGGTACTTGCCGCTCAGCACACCCTGCGCCATCGGCGACCAGACGATCTGGCCGAGCCCCAGCTCCTCGCAGGTCGGCACGACCTCGGCCTCGATGACCCGCCACAGCATCGAGTACTGCGGCTGGCTCGACACCAGCGGGATCTTCAGCTCGGTGGCCAGCGCGTGGGCGGCGCGGATCTCCGACGCCTTCCACTCCGAGACGCCGATGTAGTGCGCCTTGCCGGAGTGCACGATGTCGGCGAACGCCGTCATCGTCTCTTCCAGCGGGGTCGCGTAGTCGTAGCGGTGCGCCTGGTACAGGTCGACGTAGTCGGTCTGCAGGCGGGTCAGCGAGCCGTTGATCGACTCCATGATGTGCTTGCGGGACAGGCCCCGGTCGTTGCGTCCCGAACCGGTCGGCCAGAAGACCTTGGTGAAGATCTCCAGGCCCTCGCGGCGCTCGCCCTTCAGCGCGCGGCCGAGGACCGACTCGGCGCGGGTGCCGGCGTACACGTCGGCGGTGTCGAAGGTGGTGATCCCGCTGTCGAGGGCCGCGCGCACACACGCGTCGGCGGCGTCCTCCTCGACCTGCGAGCCGTGGGTGATCCAGTTTCCGTACGAGATCTCGCTGACGAGCATCCCGGAACGGCCCAAATGCCGAAACTCCATACGGAGACCCTATGCCGCCCAGTTCGGGACCCGCCATAGGGTGGATTGCTCTACAGAACCGGTTTCGTGTCGGCGAGCAGGCGGTCCAGCTCCTCCATGACGACCTGGCGGCTGGGCAGCTCCGGGTCGATGAACGGGCGGCCCTTGCGGTCCAGCGCGCCCCAGCGGCCGGACGGCCCGGCGATCAGGAACGCCACCGGGTGGATGACCAGGGCGGGGTGCACAGGCGGGACCACCACGGCGCCGGTGCGGTCCACCACGCCCTTGCGGCCGCCCGCGTCCACGATGGCCAGGCCCTCGTCGGAGAAGCCGTCGACGTAGCGGCCGTCGGTCAGCGCGGTCGCGAAACCGGTGAACTGGAACGGCACCACGGCCCGGCCCTGCTTGTCGACCGCGCCCCAGCCGCCCCGGCGCACCGCGGCCAGGCCGCGGCGGAACGGGCGCACGTCCTCGAAGCCGGTCGAGATGATGACCCGGCCCTGCTTGTCGATGGCGACCCAGTTGCCCGCGCCGTCGCGCGACACCCACGCCAGCCCGTCGGAGAACGAGCCCACGCCGAGCCAGCCGGCCCGGCCGTCGATGAGCCGGGTGCCCGCCTCGTCGATCAGCTCCCAGGTCTCCATCTCCGGGCGGCGTACCCACGCCGCGCCGTCGCGGAACGGCTGCACGTCGGCGAACGCGGGGGAGATCACCGTGCGGCCGTCGGACCCGGCGAAGCCCCAGCACTGCACCCGCTCGTCGAATCGCGGCACCGGCGGCTTGCTGACCTGCAGGATCTCGTCCATGCTGCGCGGGTACGGGCCCATGCCGTTCTCGGCGATCTTCATCGAGACGGCGTCGAGCGCCATCTCGGTGCGCGCGATCAGCTCCGGGTCCTCGACCTTGCGCAGTTCGAGGGCCTTCTCGAAGTGGTTGAACGCCTCCATGTAGCGGCCCTGGTCCAGGCAGGACCGTCCGGCGTGCTCGTGCATGGTGGCGCGCAGCCGGTCGGGCAGCTCGGTGGAGTTGGCCTCGGCGAACAGCTTGTCGGCCTCGGTGAAGTCGCCGCGCCACTGCAGCACGTGCGCCAGGCGGGCCTTGGCCAGCGCGATGCGGCGCAGCTCGCCGGTCGCCTCGGCGTGCACCAGCGCCATCTTGCCGTCCGACAGGGCCTTGGTCAGGTCGCCGAGGATGCGCGAGACCACGGCCCGCAGGCTGAGCAGCCGGGCCCGGGTCGGGTTGTCGGTGGCGGGGGTGAGCTTCTCGGTGAGCCGGTCGCGGATCTCGCGCAGCTCGTCCGGGTTGTCGACCAGCTCGCGCAGGGTCTCGTGGTGGAAGCGCCACTCGTACGCCGCCAGCACCTGCTCCGGGTCGGGACCCGCCTCCGGGGTGGCCTCCGGCTCCGGCTCGGCCGCCGCGGCGGCGGCCGCGGCCGCGTCACCGGTGACCGTCGCCGTCGTCGCCGCGGGCTCGGCGGCGGGCGTGGGCGCGGCGCCCGGGCGGACCAGCGGGTGCAGCATCGTCGGGGCGGACAGCGCGGTGGCCGCGCCGGCCGCGCTCGCGGAGACGGGCAGCACCGTGTCCGGGGTGGCCACGGCCGGGGTCTGCGGCGCGGCCGGGGAGACCGGGTTCGCCGAGACCGGCGCGGCCGACACGGGCGCGGGGGAGACCGGTGCGGCCGCGGCCTCGCCGGTGACCGTTGCGGCAGCGGGAGCTGCGGCCTCGGCGGGAGCCGGCGTGTCGTCGGTGATGGCGGGAATCATGCCGGTGTCCGAGGTGGAGTGGCGTCCGCGGCGACCCGGCGCGGCCTGCGCCTGCTCGGCCGGCGCAGGCGCGGCGGCGGCCGTCGGAGCGGCAGCCGGGGTCGGCGCGGCGGGCTGGGCGGGAGACGTCGGGGCGGCCTGCTGCGCGGGCGGGGCCGCGGGTGGCGCGGCAGCCGCCGCGGCCTGCGGAACCTGCGGCGCCACGGGCTGGCCGGGCGCCTGCTGGCCGGGCGCGGGGGCATAGCCCTGCTGGCCCTGTCCGGGCGCGCCGGGGTGACCCTGCGGCGGCATGCCGGGCTGGCCGTAGACCTGACCCTGCGGCGGCTGGCCGGGACGGCCCTGCGGCGGACCGTACGGCGGCTGGCCCTGCGGGTGCCCGTAGGGCTGGCCCTGCTGGCCCGGGTGCGGCTGGCCGTACTGCTGGGGGCCGTTCGGCTGCTGATTGGGGCCGCCGTAGACCTGCCCCTGCTGCGGCGGGCGCGGACCCTGCGGGCCGGGGCCCTGCTGCGGGTGGCGGCCCTGCTGGGGCGGACCGTACTGACCCTGCGGGCCGGGGCCCTGCTGCGGGTGCTGCTGCTGGGGGCCGCCGTAGACCTGGCCCTGCGGGCCGGGGCCGTTCGGGCGGTACTGCGGGCCGGGCTGCGGCGGCATCGGGCCGGGACGCCCGCCACGCTGCGCGTTCGGGTCCCAGTTGCCCTGGCCCTGCTGCGGCGGGCGCTGCCCGTTGGCGGGCGGGAACGGCCCGGGCGGGCCCTGGCCGGCCTGCGGCTGCCCGTACTGCTGGGGGCCGTTGGGGTGCGGCTGGCCGGGGCCGTACTGGCCCTGCTGCTGCGGGCCGCCCTGCTGGGGCGCCTGCGCGTTGGCGGGCTGCTGCGCGGCGGGGTCGGGCGAGTCCGCGGGCGGGCGCTGTCCGGGCACGCGCGACCACGGCGACGTTGGCGTGCCGGCCCAGGCCGGCGTGCCGCGGTGCCGCTCGTCGGTGCGCTCGTCGGTCACGCCCCACCTCGCCTGGTTCTGAGTCGCTTATGGCACAAATGCATCGCGAACCGGTTCGCCACGAAGGTATGGTCGCGCCCGGCCCGAAAAATGAATGCGGTTGCGAGTGGAGGGTACGGGGTGGGCTTCGTCACCGCCACTGCGGATCGGCTCACAATCCGAAACTTCACCGAGACGGCAGGGCTCTTCCGGACATTAGGTGCATCTGGCTTCCGGCGATTCTCCACATATCGCCAGGCGACCGCGGCGGCCACCGCCACCAACACCATGTTCGGCTTCCTGCGCACCTACGTCATGCTGGCCGTGGCCGGCTCCGCGGCGGCGCTCGGCGGGCAGGCGGCCGGCTACGACGCCCCGCAACTGGTCACCTACGTGTGGGCCGGGCAGGGCCTGATCGGCGTGGTGGGAATGTGGGGCTGGACCGACCTGGCCGACCGGATCCGCTCCGGCGACGTGGTCACCGACCTGCTGCGCCCGGTCCACCCCGTGCTCGGCTACCTGCTGCCGGACCTGGGCCGGGCGGCGTACGCCCTGCTCACGAGATTCGTCGTGCCGATCGTGGTGGGCGCGCTCGTGTTCGACATGTACCTGCCGCGGCGGCCCGCGACCTACCCGCTGTTCGCGGTGTCGGTGTTGCTCGCCGTGCTGGTCTGCTTCGCCGGGCGATTCCTGGTCAACGCGGCCGCCTACTGGCTGCTGGACACCCGCGGCGTGCTGATGGGCTGGGCGCTGTGCACCGGGGTGCTCGGCGGCCTGTACTTCCCGATCCGCTTCCTGCCCGACTGGGCGGCGACCGCTCTCTACCTGGGCACCCCGTTCCCGTCCCTGCTGCAGGTCCCGCTGGACGTGCTGGTCGAGCGCGACCCGCCGGTCGGGCAGCTGGGCCTGCTGGGCCTGCAGGCGCTGTGGGCCGCGGTCCTGTTCACGGCCTGTGTCGTGGTGCAGCGGCGGGCCGAGCGGCGGCTGGTGGTGCAGGGTGGCTGAGCCCGCGGCCGCGTCGACCGCGGCGATCTACCGGCGGCTGGTCGCCGCGCAGGTGCGCTCGCAGCTGGCGTACCGGGTGAGTTTCGTCCTCGACCTGGTCTCCAACGTGGTCTTCCTCGGCGCTGACCTGCTCACCGTGCTGGTGGTGTTCCACCGGGTGCCGGTGCTGGCCGGGTTCTCGCTGGCCGACACGCTGCTGGTGTTCGGCCTGGCGTCGCTGGGTTTCTCGCTGGCCGAGCTGATCGTCGGCAGCATCGACCGGATGCAGCGACACGTGCGCACCGGGCTGCTCGACGCCGTGCTGATCCGCCCGCTGGGCGTGCTGTGGCAGCTGCTGGTGCTCGACGTGGGCCTGCGGCGGGTGGGCCGGGTGTGCTCCGGGCTGGTCGTGCTCGCGATCGCGGTGCGCCTGGCCGGGGTGCCGCTCACGCCCGCCAACCTGCTGCTCCTGGTGATCACGCCGGTGGCCGGGGCGGTCTTCTTCGGTGCCATGTTCGTGGCCACCGCCACCGTGGCGTTCTGGTGGGTGGACTCCGGTGAGCTGAGCGCCGCGCTGACCCACGGCGGGCGCGACTTCACCTCGTACCCGCTGACCGTCTTCGGCGGCTGGTTCCGCCACCTGTTCGCCTTCGGGCTGGGCTTCGGCTTCGTGGCGTACTACCCCGCGCTGATCCTGCTGGACCGCCCCGACCCGCTGGGCGCGCCCGCCTGGCTGGGCTGGTGCGGACCACTGCAGGCGGCCGTCGCCGCGACCCTGGCCGCGCTGATCTGGCGCACCGGCGTGCGGCACTACCGCAGCACCGGCTCATGAACGACGACGGGAGGCACGGCGGCGTGAACGTGATCGAGGCCCGCGGGCTGCGCAAGGACTTCACCGTACGGGTGCGCAAGGGCCTGCTGCGCCGGGAACGCCGCGACGTCGCCGCGGTCGACGGCGTCGACCTGACCGTCCAGCGCGGCGAGCTGCTCGGCTACCTCGGCCCGAACGGCGCGGGCAAGTCCACGACGCTGAAGATGCTCACCGGCGTGCTGCACCCCTCCGGCGGGCGGGTGTCGGTGTGCGGGCTGACCCCGGTGCCGCAGCGCATCCTGCTGGCCCGGCGCATCGGCGTGGTGTTCGGGCAGCGTTCGCAGCTGTGGTGGGACCTGCCGCTGCGCGACTCTTACGAGCTGCTGCGCCACATCTACCGGGTGCCCGCCGCCGAGCACGCCGCCCGCCTGCGCCGCTGCCGCGACCTGCTGGAACTGGACCCGTTCCTGGACACCCCGGTGCGCCAGCTCTCGCTGGGCCAGCGCATGCGCGGCGAGCTGACCGCGGCCCTGCTGCACGGCCCCGAGGTGCTGTTCCTCGACGAGCCGACGATCGGCCTGGACGTGGTCAGCAAGCAGGCCGTGCGCGGCTTCCTGGCCGAACTCGGCGAGACCGGCGACACCACGATCGTGCTCACCACCCACGACCTGGCCGACATCGAACGGCTCTGCCGCCGCATCGTCGTCATCGACCACGGCCGCGTGGTGCACGACGGCGGCATCGACGCCCTGCATACCCGCTACGGCTCCCAGCGCCGGGTGACCGTCGACTTCGACACCCCGCCGCCTGCCCTGCCCGACCTGCCCGGCGTACACCTCGAGGCCACCACCGGGCCCCGCCTCACCTTCACCCTCGACACCTCCGCCTCCGTCGGCACCCTGATCTCCACCCTCACCACCCTCGGCAACCTCCGCGACCTCTCCGTCACCGAACCCGAAATCGAAGAAGTCATCGCCCGCCTCTACCGCTCCGAAGGAAGGGCACCTTCACAACGGAATCCGTAGAGGAAGGGCACCTTCTTAACGCGCCGCTGACTGTGCCGCTGGTGACATCCGCTTCCGGGAGCGGATCTTGTGCGGCTAGACTCGGTGGCGCACAGGGCCGCAAGGGGCACGCTGGTTGGGTGGGACGGCGCGCATCAACCGCGCCGTACCCGGAGCAGCTCTCATGTCCGCCCGTGCCTCCTACCGTGACCTCGTCCGGATCACCGGACCCTGGTTCCTCGTCCTCGCCTTCTTCGCCCGGCTGCCCGCCGCCATGGGCCCGCTCGGCGTGATCACGCTCGTCGTCGCCGCCACCGGTAGCTACGGCACCGCAGGGCTGGCCGCCGCGGCGTTCGGCGTCGGCGCGGCGCTCGGCGGTCCCGTCACCGGCAGCCTCGCCGACCGGTACGGCCAGCGCGCCGTCGGCATCGCCACCGCGATCGTCGACGCCGCCGCGTACGCCGCGCTCGTGCTCGCCGTCACCGGCGGCCAGTCCGTCGCGGTGCTGCCGCTCGCCGCGCTCGCCGGGTTCGCCATGCCGCAGGTCGGGCCGCTGGTCCGGGTGCGCTGGGCGGTGCTGCTCGGCGACCGGGGACAGCAGCGGCGGCTGCCCACCGCGATGGCGTACGAGGGAGCCGCCGACGAGGCGTCCTTCCTGGCCGGCCCGGCGCTGGTCGGCATCCTGGCCCTGTCCGGCTGGGCCGGCGCGCCGCTGCTCGTCGGAGCCGTGCTGACCGTGCTGGCGGCGGTGCCGTTCGCGCTGCACCGCACCGTGCCGCCCGTGCTGCGCGCACCCCGCGCGGATGCGCCGACTGGACCCGCTGTCGCCGAACCGGCCGACGCGATGCCGTTCTCGCGGGTGGCGGTGCTGGTCGCGGCCATGTCGGTGATCGGGATCGTGTTCGGGGCGACCCAGACCGGGGTGACCGCGTTCGCCGACTCGATCGGCTCGGCGGGCTCGGCCGGCCTGATCTACGCGGTGCTGGGCGTCGGCAGCGCCGTCGCCGGACTGGCCATGGCCTGGCTGCCGGAGTCGCTCGGCCCGGTCAGCCGGTACGTCTGGTCGGCCGCGGCGCTCGTCGGGGGCAGCGCGGCGCTGCTGCTCGCCCACTCCACGCTCACCGCGCTGGCGGCCGTCGTCGTGCTCGGCGTCACCGCGGCGCCGTACCTGATCTCCGGGTACGCCCTGGCCGGCCGGCTGTGCCCGCCCCGCCGCGCCGGCATGGTGATGACCCTGCTGGCCAGTGGTGTCGTCGCGGGGGTCTCGCTGGGCGCGGCCGTCGCGGGCCGGCTCGCCGACGCGTACGGCTACCGCGGCGCGTTCGCGCTGCCCCTCGTCGCCGCTCTGCTGGGGCTCATGCTGGCCGCGCTGGTCGCGCCGGGTCTGCGCCGCGCGGTGCACGCCGTGGACCGCGCCGACGCCGCGGCCTCCCCGCACCCGGCGAGCCGTCCCGCCGCCCTCACCTCGGCCTGAGTCCCGCGGCACCGCTTTCCGCCATGGCGGTGGTGGCCTGCTCCGGCGGAGCGGAGACCGCGGTCAGCGGCAGAGATCGCTGTTTCAGGCCAAGATCTGTGGTCTGGCCACAGGTTCTGACCTGCACGGTGCCAGGGTCGCGACACGCCGTCGGACCCGCCCATAAGTTCATGATCAACTCGGGCGGGTGGGCGGGCGGGCGGGTGGGTGGGGGTGGGTCAGAGCCAGCCTTGGGTGCGGGCGGTCTGGACGGCTTCCATGCGGTTGCGGGTGCCGGTCTTGCCGATGGCGGCGGAGAGGTAGTTGCGCACGGTGCTCTCGGACAGGTGCAGGCGGCTGGCGAGGTCGGCGATGGTCGCGCCGTCCGCGGCGCTGGCCAGGACCTCGCGTTCGCGTTCGGTGAGCGGGTTGGGGCCGGCGGCCAGCGCGGCGGCGGCCAGGGCCGGGTCGATGACGGTCTGCCCGGCGAGCACTCGCCGGATCGCCTCGGCCAACTCTTCGACCGGCCCGTCCTTGACCAGGAAGCCGCGCGCCCCGGCGTCCATGGCCCGGCGCAGGTAACCCGGCCGGCCGAAGGTGGTCAGGATCAGCACCTTGCACGACGGTGCGGCGGTGCGCAACTGCGCGGCGGCGTCCAGGCCGGACAGGCCGGGCATCTCGATGTCGAGCAGCGCCACGTCGGGTGACGCCGCCACGGCGGCGGCAGCGACCTCGTCGCCCCGGCCCACCTGGGCCACCACCTCGATGTCGGGTTCCAGGCCGAGCAGCAGCGCGAGCGCGCCGCGCATCATGCCCTGGTCCTCGGCGAGCAGCACCCTGATCACCGACGGCCCCCGGGCAGCACCTTGATCGGAAGCGGGCTCCGGCGGGCGGGCGGGCGGGTCACGCCGGGGCTCCGGCGGGCGCGGTGGCGCGCAGCACGAAACCGCCGCCGGACAGGTCCACGGTCGACAGCGTGCCACCGACCAGGGCCAGGCGCTCGGCCAGGCCGCGCAGGCCGTTGCCGGGCGACGTGTCGGCGGGGACGCCCCGCCCGTCGTCGCGCACCTCCAGCTGCCAGTGGTCGGTGCGGCTGAGCGCGATCACGCACGAGCCGGCTCCGCTGTGCCGGATGACGTTGGTGGCGGCTTCGCGGACCGCCCAGGCGAAGGCGTCGTCGACGGCGGCCGGCATCGCCTCGGCCGTGGCCCGCACGGTGGGCTCGATGCCCGCGTCGGACAGCGCCGCCCCGGCCGTGGCCAGCTCGGCGGCGAAGGCGCGAGCCCGGTATCCGCTCACCGCTTGGCGCACCTCGGCCAGTGCCGTGCGCCCGATCTGCTCGATCTCGGCGGCCTCCCGGGCGGCGGCGGCCGCGTCGCGCCCGGCGGTGCGGCGTACCACCTCGGCCTTGACGACGATCAGGGACAGGCTGTGGCCGAGCAGGTCGTGCAGGTCGCGGGCGAACCGCAGGCGCTCGCCCTCCACGGCGGCGCGGGCCAGCTCCTCGCGGGTCGCGCTCAGCTCACGGATGAGGCGCATCATCCGGCGTACCACCATGATCAGCGCGCCCGCCATCACGGTGTTGAAGACCGACTCGGCGATCTCCTTCGCGGGCTCGCCGTGCAGCAGACCCAGCGCGATCTGCGCCGCGACCATGGCGGCCAGCCACAGGTACGCCCAGGGCAGGGCATACAGCGCCACCCCGGCGGCGGCCAGGTAGAGCACCAGTCCCACCCAGCCGCCGGGTTGCCCGCCGAAGGCGGCGGCCAGCGCGAGCCCGACGACCGTGACCAGCCCGAGCAGCGCCTGGTTGCGCACGCCGGGCCGGGCCGCGGAGCTGAACCCCTGCACGACGACGAACAGGTACAGCCCGACGAAGGCGGCCAGGCCCAGCCCGGCCACTACAGGTGCGGAGACGTCGCCGGCCAGCACCGCGTGCGCGGTCGGGGCCAGCGGCCACAGCCACAGCGCGGCGAACAGCGCGCCCCGGCGCTGCCCACGGCGGCGCGCCGCGGTGGCGGCCGCCGAGCCGGGCGGGTGCGACGAGGTCGCGCCCGCCCGGCTCGGGCCGTCCAGGAACCGGGACATCACCGCAGCGCCGCCGAGCGGCGGTAGGCCCACGCCGCGAGCCCGCCGAAGAGCACGGCCCAGGCGGCGAGGATGGCGACCCCGCCCACCGGCGGCGCCTGTCCGGCGACCACCGACCAGCCCAGCTCGGCGAAGCGGTTGCTGGGCAGCCAGGTGGCGATCGACGCGAGCACGTGCGGCATCACTGCGACCGGCACGAACAGCCCGCCGAGGAACGCCAGCCCGAACACGCCCAGCATGCTCACCGGCTGGGTCAGCTGCGGCGGCAGCGTGAAGCCCAGCGCCAGCCCGAACGCGGCGAACGGCAGGCTGCCCAGCCACATCAGCACGACCAGCGCGACCCACTGCCCGGCGCTGAACGACACCCCGTGCGCGAACGCGGCGACCAGGCCCACCGAGACCACCGGCGGGATCGCCAGCAGCGAGGCCAGCAGCGCCTTCACGGCGACCACCTGGGTCGGGGCGAGCGGCGTGATGCGCAGCTGGCGCAGCCAGCCGGAGGCGCGCTCCTGGGACACCGCGATGCCGACGGACAAGGCTCCGACCAGCGCGCCGTACGCGGCCATGCTGACCATGAGGTATGCGGCGACGTCCACCCCGCCGACCTGGCCGGCGTCGCCGGAGCTGCCGCTGCTGATCGTGTAGATCAGTACCGGCAGCACCACGGTGAAGATCGCCATGCGCGGCTCGCGGATCAGGCGGCGCAGTTCGAAGACGAGATAGGCGCGCACGGTCACTCCTTGCCTGCGGTCGCGGTGAGGGACAGGAAGGCCTCTTCCAGGCCGGCGCCGGTGATCTCCAGGTTGCGCCAGGAGTGCCCGTCGGCGAGCAGGGCGCGCACGGTGCTGTCGGAGTCGTCGCAGCGCAGCAGGGCGCGCTCGCCGCGGGTCTCCGCCTCGACCACGCCGGGCAGCCGCCGCAGCACGTCGAGGTCGGTCCCCGCGCGGTCGAAGCTGACCGTACGCCCGCCGGTGAGCTGCCTGATGTCGGCTCCGCTGCCGTCGGCGACGACCCGGCCACGCGCGATCACGATCACCCGGTCGGCGAAGTCGTCGGCCTCCTCCAGGTAGTGCGTCGCGAACAGCACGGTGCGGCCGGTGGCGGCGTAGCGGCGCATGGCCGCCCAGAACGCCTGGCGGCTCTCCACGTCCAGCGCGGCGGTCGGCTCGTCGAGCACGAGCAGTTCGGGATTGCCGGCCAGGGCGAACGCGAAACGCACCCGCTGCGTCTGGCCGCCCGACAGCTTGTCGAGGCGGCGTCCGGCCAGCGCGGTGAGGTCGGCCGTGGCCAGGATCTCCGCCGTGGGCAGCGGGTCGCGGTACAGCGCGCGGGCGAGTTCGACCAGTTCGCGGACCGTGGCGTTGGCGGCGAAGCCCGACTCCTGCAGCATCGCGCCGACCTGGCCGGCCCGCACCGCCTCGGTCGGGCTGCCGCCGAACACGCGTACCGTGCCGTCCGTCGGCTCCAGCAGGCCGAGCAGCATGTTGATGGTGGTGGACTTGCCTGCTCCGTTGGGGCCGAGCAGCGCCACCGTCTGGCCGCGGGCGATGGACAGGTCGATGCCGTCCACCGCCCTCACCGGGCCGTAGTTCTTCGCGACCGCTTGCAGCCGCACCGCTTCCGTCATGCGTCCGACGCTAGGCGGAGCCGGGACGGCCGGGCAGATCCGGCGATCCCGACTCCGGCAGGACAGATGTCCTAGGCCTTGGTGGGGACGACCGGGTCACCGATCTTGACCTGCGGGTTCGGCATGCGCATGCGGCGGAACGTGATGGCGCGCATGACCGCGTACATGTACAGCGAGCCCATGCGCTGCGTGGTCTTGGGGTAGTTCGCCTTGACCAGCTTCTTGATCTTCCGGCAGATGAAGACGCTGTCGACGACCACGGCCAGCGCCAGCAGCAGCCAGATCACGTTCGCGGCCAGCGCGATGCGGGGGTCGCGGACCTGGATCAGGAAGAAGATCAGGAAGGCGCCGCCGAAGAACCAGGTGCCGACGGTACGCCGGGAGTCGACGTAGTCGCGCACCAGCCGCCGCTCCGGTCCCTTGTCCCGGGGCAGCAGGTAGCGCTCGTCGCCCGCCTTCATGCCGGCCATGGACTCGGCCCGGTCGGCGCGCATCTTCTCGCGCTGGCGCTTCATCGCCTCGCGGCGGTTCGCCGGCGGCGGCTCGGCCTTGCGGCGCTGAGCCTCGGTGCGCTTCGGCGTCGCCTTGCCCTTGGCGGGCGTGTACGAGCGCGAGGCGCGCACGATCTCCGTGGCCTCCGGCTCTTCGGCCGGGGTCGCAGCGGAAACGTCGGTGGTCTTGCGGGAGAACAACGGCACGCAGCAAGGGTAGCCGACCCGCGGCCGCGGCCGACGGCCACCGCGTGGCGACCTGTGACGAACAGCTCCCGCCCAGCCCTCCGCCCGTCCGCGCGGGGCGCGCGCCCGTGCCTAGAAACAGACGTTGGCCTATCTCATCGAGTTTTGTTGTTAAAACAAGCTGGTGTTGGGCCAACCCTAGCGATAGGTAGTTAACCCCAGTGTTA
>NZ_JBEZDT010000071.1:0-15691 GCF_040648455.1 Catellatospora sp. NPDC049133 | reverse complement strand
GCGGGAACCGCACCCACCCCATCGCGGGTGAGGAGCGGACGCCCGAGAAGGGCGCTGTCTCACAACTCCACCGAGTTATGAAACAGGCCGTAGGGTGCGTGCGTGCGTGACATACCCCGGGTCGTGTGGATCCTCGCTGTCGGACGATTCGTCAACGCCGCCGGGTCGTTCGTGTTCACGTTCCTGTTCCTCTACCTGACCGGGTCCCGCCAGCTGCCCCTGGAGCAGGCCGGCCTGATCAGCGGCGCGCTCGGCGTCGGCCTGCTGGCCGGCAACTTCACCGGCGGCTGGTTCGGCGACCGGTTCGGCCACCGCCGCACCATGCTGCTCGCCTCCACCGTCGCGGGCACCGTCACGCTGCTCATGCCGTGGACGCCGGTGGCGCTGCTGGCCGTGTCCACGGCCCTGCTCGGCTACAGCGGCGCGACCGCCGGCACCTCGCAAGGGGCGCTGACCGCGCTGGCGGTGCCGCCCGGCGACCGGCGGCGCGCCGTGGCGATCAGCCGGGCCGCGTTCAACGCCGGCTGCGTCATCGGCCCGCCGGTCGGCGCGCTGCTCGCGGTGGAGCACTTCACCGCTCTGTTCGTCATCGACGGCCTGGTCATCCTGGCCGTCCGGGCGGTCACCGCCGCATTGCTGCGCGCCGAACCGGAGCGGCAGCCCGCACCCGCCGGTGCCGCGCCCGCCGGGCTGTGGCGCAGCGTGCTCGCCGACCGCGGCCTGCTGATGCTGCTGCCCGCGATCGTCGTGGTCGACGTCGTCTACCGCCAGCTGTACTCGACCCTGCCCGTCTACCTGCGCGACAACGGGCAGCAGTTGACCGTGTACGCCACCGTGCTCGCCGTCGGCTCCGGGCTGATCCTGCTGCTGGAGATCCCGGTGACCATGCTGCTGCGGCGGCTACCCGCCACGGCCATCATCGCTGTGGGGTACGCGCTGGTCGGGGTCGGCATGGCGGTGTTCGGGCTGGGCTCCACCGCGGCCGTGGTGATCGCGGCGATGGTGGTGCTAACCGCCGGGGAGATCCTCTACAAGACCACCGCCACGGCGCATGTGCTCGACCGTGCCCCGGCCGAACTGACCGGCCGCTACCAGGGCCTCTACACCGGAGCCGCGACCAGCGGCACCATGCTGGCCGCCCCGCTCGGCGCGCTGCTCTACGGGCTCGCCCCGGGCGCGCTGTGGCCGGTGTGCGCCGTGCTCGCGGTCGGCGCGGGACTGCTCGCCTGGCGATCGGGCCGGGTCGTGGCCCAGGCCGAGACCGCAACGGCACAGCCGGCTCCAGCCTCCGTCTGAAGACGCCGGACGGCGCGTCGGTCCGCGCGCTGCGGACAACCACGCATGCCGGCGATGCGGGATGATCGAGGCATGCCGTCCGCCTCCCTCGCCCGCACCTTCGCGGCCGCCGGGTTCGCCGCCGTCGTCGCCGGGGTGCTGGCCGTGTCCGCCCTGCACGTGCTGCCGCCGACCGCCGCGATCAGCCCGATCCGCCGCACCATCAGCGAGTACGCCTACTACGAGACCGGCTGGGTGTTCAACCTCGGGGTCCTGATCCTCGCCGCGGGTTCGCTGGCCGTGTTCGTGGCGCTGGCGTACGCGAAGCTGATCCGGCCCGCGTCGTTCGCCTCGCTCGGGCTGCTGCTGTGGTCGGCGGGCCTGGCCGCGGTGGTGTACTTCCCGAAGCACGACTGGTCGGTCGGCCCGTCGCTGCACGGGCACATCCACCGGATGGCGAGCCTGGTCGCGTTCCTGAGCCTGCCGCTGGGCGCGCTGCTGGTCACCGTCATGTGGCGGCGGGAGCGGCGCTGGCGGGGCAGCGTCTGGCTGACCGCGATCCCGGCTCTGGCCGCCCTCGCCTTCTTCAGCGTCATCATCGGCGCATACCTGCTCACGCCGTACACCGGCATGCCGTGGTGGGATGTCATCCCGCTCGGCTTCGTGGAACGCGGCCTGGCCACCTTCGAGGTGCTCACGGTCTTGGCGCTGGGCCGCTGGGCATGGCGTGCCTCAGCCGACTCGGATCCCGCCGCCACCCCTCTGGACCGCTGATCCTCAGCGCGCTACCACGATCTGTTTTTGTGGGCGCCCGACGTTGCCATGACGACGTTCAGCGTCCACAGAAACGGATCATCGGGCCCCGCCGGGGCAGCCGAACCGGCTCCGCCGGGCTATGGTGCCGCCATGTCTGACGTCGAGCAGCCGCAGGTGTTCGTGAACCGCTTCGGTGACGCGGCCGGTCCTGGCGACCGGGAGACCGCCCGCGACACCTGCCGGTGCATGGCGCAGCCCAAGCAGGCCAAGCGCTTCCACGCCGACCGGCAGGACACGCGGGCCCCGGGCTGGCTGCGGCTGCTGGAACTGATCGAGCAGGCGGCGGCCGACGGCCGGGAGAAGTTCACGCCGCTGGCGGAGCTGAGCGCGCAGGAACGGCGGCAGGTGGTCACCCTGCCCGCGTCGATCGGCACGTTGACCGAGGTGAAACACCTCGTGCTGTACGGCAGCAACCTGGTGCGGATCCCGCCGCAGATCGGGCTGATGCGCAGCCTGAAGGTGTTCGAGCCGTACACCTCCTACCGGCTGCACTGGTTCCCGTACGAGCTGACCCGGTGCCCGCAGCTGGTCGGCAGCACGGTCAGCACCCGGGCGGTGTACGGCAACTACAAGACGCGGCTGTCGTTTCCGAAGCTCGCCGAACCCGGCCGACCGCCCGCGACGCCTGACCCCGGCCGGTGGGGTGCGGACGAGATCCTCTCCTGCAGCGTGTGTGACCAAGCCCTGACGGGCGGCGAGACGCGCCAGGTCTGGATCTCGCGAGGCGTCGGCTCCGACGTGCTTCCGCTGCTGGTCAACGCATGCTCACAGGCGTGCGTGGACGCGCTGCCGAAGCCGGCCGCCAACCACGTTCCCGTGGTGCACACCGGCGGCCGCGAGGTGGCGCAACCCGCGACCCAGTGGTGAGCGGCCGCATCAGGCCTTCGTCGCCGCCGGGGTCGCCGCGACCGGTGTCGGGGCGGGGACGGCCGAAACCGGTTCCGCCACGAGGTCAGCAGCCGCGGCGGCGTTCGCGCGGGTGTCGGCGCGGCGCAGGAACGCCCAGGTGGTCAGGCCGGCGGGGATGACCAGCCAGCAGGACAGCAGCCGGTAGCCGAGCACGGTCGCCGCGGCGGCGGCCGGTTCCGCGCCCGCGGCGGTCAGCGCGGCGAGCAGCGTCGCCTCGATGACCCCGATGCCGCCGGGGGTGATCGGGATCTGCCGGACCAGCTGCGCCGCCACGTAGACCGTGCCGAGTTGAAGCAGGTCCAGCGGCAGGTGGAAGGCCTGTGCGACGGCGACGAGGCAGGCGAGGTCGGCGAGCCAGTTGAGCGCGGACAGGCCCAGCGCGGCGGTGCGATACCGGCGCGGCATGGTCTCGGCGACCGCGGCCACGTCGCGCATCAGCTGCCCGAGCCGGCGCAGCTGCGTGCGTACGAGTCCGGACCGGGCGGGTCGCCCGGTGCCGCCGTCGGCGGTGTCCGGGGCGGTGGCCAGGAAGTCGAGGTCCTCCTCGTCGACCGGCCCGTCGATGGTCAGCGAGGCGCGCGCCCGGACGCGGTGCCGGACCAGCAGGGCGGCTGTCGCGGCGCTGACGCCCAGCACCGCGGGGGTCAGCACCGGCTGGTTCTGCCACGTCGACACCGGCGAGGCGAGGAAGGTGAGCAGGAAGCCCACGATGTACAGCAGGGCGAGGCCGACGAACGAGCTGACGCCTGACATGATCATGACGGCGGTCGCCGCCTCGCGGCTCGCGCCCCAGCGGCGGAAACGCTGGTACGCGTACCCGGCGGAGACGGCGGTGCCGGCGGGCATGCTGATCGACAGCGCGGAGCGGGTGTAGGCCAGGGCCAGCGCGCCGCCCAGCCGGGCGGGCACCCCGACGCCTTTGAGCAGGTTCGT
This sequence comes from Catellatospora sp. NPDC049133, assembly GCF_040648455.1. Lineage (NCBI taxonomy): Bacteria > Bacillati > Actinomycetota > Actinomycetes > Micromonosporales > Micromonosporaceae > Catellatospora > Catellatospora sp. NPDC049133. The sequence continues at coordinate 11,758 of NZ_JBEZDT010000071.1, read as the reverse complement.
CTGCTGGCGGGCGAACAGCGACATCGACAGGATTTCGGCGAGCAGCGCGACGCCGATCCAGGCGAGGTCGCCGTCGGCTACGACCGGCTTGATCTGGTCGAGGCCGGGGATCTGGTCGCGTACGGTCACCAGCGCCAGCACCACCACGGCCACCGGCAGCAGCCCGCGCAGCCAGCGCCGCCAGACGGGAGCGGGTGCGGTGGACTTGCGCGGTGAGGGCTCCTCCGGCACACCGGACGGGCGGGGGTGGCGACGGACCGCGGCCCGTTGCCCGGGTATCGCGGCCTGCCGGCGCGGGGACCGGTAGGGCCGGGCCTGGCGTCGGCAGATCTTCGGCGCGCTACGTCGGCGAAGTGCCTTCACGATCACGGACCATACCGCTCGCGGGTCGCCTGTCGGGCGACTCGTAACGCTGCACACAGTGCAAATTTTGCTGAAAGCCGAGCGCGGTGGGCCGCCGCCGGGGCAGGCATGCGGCTACGCGAACGGCTCGGCGGCACGGTCCAGCCCGGCCCGCACGGCAACGGGCAGGGCGGCCCCGCCACCCTGCTCGACCCACAGGCCGAACACGGTGCGCAGCGCGGTCATGAAGACGGCGGCGAGCACGCGCGAGCGCATCGGCTCGTCGGCGTGGCCCGGGTCGCGTGCGGCGACCTCGGCGGCGAGCTCGTGCTCCAGCGACGTCTGGGCGGCCGCCTGCTGGGCGAGCAGGGACGGGTGGCGGCGCAGCAGCCGGGTCTGCGCGACCCAGTTCGGGTCGACCGCGCCGATCTGCTCGAAGTGGGTCACCGCCGCGTTGGTCATCGCCTGCCACGGGGTCTCCGCGGCGGGGCGGGCGCGCAGCAGCTCGAGCAGCGCGTTGACGCGCATCCGGTCGCCGTACAGGAGGGCGTCCTCCTTGTTGGCGAAGTAGTTGGAGAAGGTGCGCCGGGACACGTTGGCCTCGTCGGCGATGGCGTCCACGGTCACCGCGTCCAGGCCGCGTTCCACGGCCAGGCGCAGCACGGCTTCGTGCAGGGCCTGCCTGGTCGCTTCCTTCTTGCGTTCGCGCAGGGTCGGCGTCGGCTCGCTCGTCGGCTCCACGAGCAGGAGACGATACCGGTCGGCGTGGCGAAATGCACATCGGGAAACTTTGCGCACTGTGCAAATTCGGTGCCATATTCGATGCCATGAGCAACCCCGGCCACATCCCCCGCCACCTGCGCATGGGCCACCGCGAGATCCTGGAGTCCCTGAGCGGGCTGCTGCTCGTGCTGTTCGTCGCCATGATCAGCTCGACCATCGTGTCCACCGCGCTGCCCCGTATCGTCGGCGAGCTGAACGGCACGCAGACGCAGTACACCTGGATCGTCACCGCGACCCTGCTCGCCGCCACCGCGACGACCCCGGTCTGGGGGCGCCTGGCGGACATGTTCAGCAAGAAACTCCTGGTCCAGATCGCCATCGTGATCTTCGTGATCGGCTCGCTGCTCAGCGGGTTCGCCCAGGACACCAGCCAGGTCATCGCGGCCCGCGCGGTGCAGGGCATCGGCGTCGGCGGCCTGCAGGCCCTGGTGCAGATCGTGATCGCGGCGATGATCCCGCCGCGCGAGCGCGGCCGGTACAACGGCTACCTCGGCGGCGTCATGGCCGTCGCCACGCTGGCCGGGCCGCTGCTCGGCGGCCTGATCGTGGACACCTCGTGGCTGGGCTGGCGCTGGTGCTTCTTCATCGGCGTGCCGATCGCCGCGATCGCCTTCGCGCTGCTCTGGCTGACACTCGACCTGCCCCGTACGGCCCGGATCAAGGCGAAGATCGACTACCTGGGCGCGGCCCTGATCGCGATCGGCGTGAGCACGCTGCTCGTCTGGGTGTCGTTCGTCGGCAACTCGTTCGAATGGCTGTCCTGGCAGACCTTCGCCATGGTCGGCGCGGCGCTGCTGGTGCTGGCCGCGGCGGTCTGGGTGGAACTGCGGGCGGAGAGCCCCGTCGTGCCGATCACCGTGATCAGCAAGCGCGTCCCCGCGCTGTCCATCCTCGCCAGCCTCGCCGTCGGCATGGCCATGTTCGGCGGCTCGGTGTTCCTCGGCCAGTACTTCCAGATCGGCCGCGGTTACACCCCGACCGAGGCCGGCCTGCTCACCATGCCGCTGATGTTCGGCGTGCTGGTCTCCTCGACCGTCACCGGCCGCATGGTCACCAAGACCGGCAAGGTCAAGCCGTACATCGTCACCGGCGCGATCGTGCTGGTCGCGGGCTTCCTCGGGCTGTCGTTCATCGACCACGACACGCCGCTGACCGTGATCAGCGTGGGCATGCTGCTCGTCGGCCTCGGCGTCGGCATGACCATGCAGAACCTGGTGCTCGCGGTGCAGAACACCGCCGCCATGAAGGACCTCGGCGCGGCCACCGGCTCGGTGACCTTCTTCCGCTCGCTCGGCGGCACCATCGGCGTCTCGGTGCTCGGCGCGGTGCTGGCCAACCGGGTTCAGTCGATCATCGCCGACCACCTGGCCGCGGCGGGGCTGCCTGCCGGCTCGGGCGGCGGCTCGCTGAATCTCAAGACGCTGCCGCCGATGGCCCAGACCATCGTCCGCGAGGCGTACGGCGACGCCACCGGCCACATCTTCCTCATCTCCGCGGCCATCGGCGCGGTCGGCGTCATCGCCGCGCTGCTGCTGCCCGACATCGTGCTGCGCTCCGGCGCCCCGGCCCCGGCACCCGAACCGGTCGCGCCCGCACCGGCGGGCCCGGTCCCGTCGCACGCCGACGCCCGCTCGCACACATCGGCCCCGGCTCCGGCCTACGCGCCGGCCTACGCTGCTCCGTCGCAGGCCGACGCCCGTTCGCACGCCCTGGCCTACGCTGCTCCGTCGCAGGCCGACGCCCGTTCGTACGCTCCGGCGTACGCCGCTACGTCGCACGCCGACGCGCGTGTGCCCGCGTTCGCGTACGCGCCGTCCGCCCCGTGGCCGTCGCACGCCGACACCCGGATGCAGCCTCCCGCGCCGTCATACGGAGACGCGCCGGGTGCGGTGCGGGTGCCCGGAGAATTCGGGCCGGTTCGGGGCGACCTGCCGACCACCGCGGTGCGCTCGCAGGCGTCGGCGGCCGGGTTCGGCGAGTCCGCTTCGGCGCTGGGCCGGGCCTGAGCGGGACGGCCGGGACCGTGGACCTTCCGCAGCAGCGCACCGAGCACTACGGTCCGGCGGCCGCCCCGTGCGCGTTCGAGCGCGGCACCGACGGCCCACGGGTGATCATGGTGGGCGTGGACGGCAGCCCGCCGTCCGAGCGGGCCGCCGCGTACGCCGCGGGGCTGGCCCGCCGCCAGCGAAGCCGCCTGGTCGTGGTGTTCGTGGGGGAGCCGGCCGGACTCGTCGCGTCGGTCTACGGCCAGGCCGCGGCGGCGGCGGTGCAGGCCGCCGAGGAGCTGGCCGGCGAGCTGCGCGCCCAGGTGCGTCAGGCGGCCGAGGAGATGGGCCTGCCCGTCACGTTCGCGGTGCGCCGCGGTGATCCGTACGCGGAGCTGCGGGCCGCGGCCGACGAGCTGAAGGCGGACATGCTGGTCGTCGGGGCGTCCGCGCAGGCGGGCCACCGGTTCGTCGGCTCGGTCGCGACGCGGCTGGTCAGGCAGGGCCGCTGGCCGGTGGTGGTGGTTCCCTGACCAGCCGGCCGGTCGGCCAGAACTCCGCAAAACCGGGCAAATGCTAGTAACTTGGAGGGGTCCTGGGGGTTCGACGGGGGAGTCTCACATGTCCGACACGCTGGCCACGAACGTCCTGACGTACCCGTTCGGCAACGCCGGGCTCGACCCGCTGCTGCCCGACCTCGGCCCGGACGGCGTGGGCCGGGTGCAGCTGCCCACCGGCCAGCAGGCCTGGCTGTTCACCCGGCACGAGCACCTGCGCGAGCTGCTGCGCAGTCCGGACTTCTCCAGCGACTTCACCCGGCCCGGGTTCCCGCTGATCCGGCCCATCCCCGAGGACATGCCGCGCCGCCCCGACGGCTCGCTGATCCGCATGGACCCGCCCGAGCACACGAAGTTCCGCCGGATGCTCACCCCAGAGTTCATGATCAAGCACATCCGGACGCTGGAGCCGCTGATCCGGCAGACCGTCGTCGACGCGCTGGAGCAGATGCGCGCCGCCGGGCAGCCCGCCGACCTGGTCGAGCACTTCGCGCTGCCGGTCCCGTCGATGGTGATCTGCCACCTGCTCGGCGTCCCGTACACCGACCACGACTACTTCCAGGAGCGCAGCCGCATCCTGCTGGCCTGGTCCAGCACCCCGGAGCAGGCCCGCGACGCCATCGAGGAGCTGCGCGACTACCTGACCCGGCTGATCGCGGCCCGCCGCGGCGAACGCGGCGAGGATCTGATCAGCCGCCTGGCCGCCGAACGCGTCGCCACCGGCGAGATGACCGAGGAGGAGCTGGTCGGCCTGTCCGTGCTGCTGCTCATCGCAGGGCACGAGACCACCTCGAACATGATCGGCCTGAGCACGCTGGTGCTGCTGGAGCACCCCGCACAGCTGCGCCGGCTGCGCGAGCGCCCCGAACTGATCGACGACACCGTGGAGGAACTGCTGCGCTACCTGACCATCGTGCGCACCGGGCTGACCCGCGTCGCGGTCGCCGACACCGAGGTCGGCGGGCACCGCATCGCCGCCGGTGAGGGCGTGATCGCGCTGCTGTCGGCCGCCAACCGCGACGCCGACGTGTTCCCCGACGGCGCGGAGTTCGACCTGGCGCGCGGCTCGCACCAGCACATGGCGTTCGGGTTCGGCATCCACCAGTGCATCGGCCAGCCGCTGGCCCGCGCCGAGCTGCGCATCGCCCTGTCCGAGCTGATCACCCGCCTGCCCGGCCTGGCCCTGGCCGTGGACGCCGACGACGTGCGCTACCGCGACGCGGTCGTGTTCGGCGTGCAGCGGCTGCCGGTGACGTGGTGAGCGTACGGCTGCGGGTCGCCGTCGACCGGGACGCGTGCTGCGGCTCGGGCAACTGCGTACGCACCGCGCCCGAGGTCTTCGACCAGGACGACGCCGACGGCCTGGTCGTCCTGCGCCAGGCCGAACCACCCGAGTCCGAGCACGACGCCGTCCGCGAGGCCGCCTACAACTGCCCCGCCGCCGCGATCGACGTCACCGAGGCGACCGCCACCCGCCCATGATCGTTCGACTTGCCAGGCACCTAGGCGAAACCGGCCTCAAGATACGCACAGGTGCCAGGCAAGTCGAACGATCATGGGCGGGGTGCGGGGTCAGCACCAGGGCAGGCGGAGGGTCTCGAGTTCCGGGTCGGCGAGCAGCGACTCGATCAGGCCGGATGGGCCGGCGACCTTGGTGCCCCACAGGTCCCAGTCCGACCAGGTCACCCAGGAGCGGTCGGCGGGCCACAGGTTCGCCGGGGAGCCGCTGCCGCGCTCGTCCTCGTAGAGCGCCTTCGCCTCACCGAGCGGTCCGGCGAGCACGTGCGCCTGCTCGTCGGGCGCCGCACCGCGGGCGATGTAGGCGAAACACGGGGTGTCCGCACCGGACCAGGCCGTCAGCAAGTCGACCAGGCGGGACCAGCCCTCGCGGTCCAGCGAGCCCTCGCCGGGCGGCTCGATGCTGGCGGGCCAGCTGCCGTCCGGATGGGAGCCGGGCAGGCTGCGGAAGTCCGGCGGGCTGCCGGGCGGGACCACCGGCTCGTCGGTGCGCCCGGCCAGCTCCGCCCAGCGCAGCCGCCGCCAGCCCGGCCCCGGGTGCTGGGAGCGGCCGATCGCCCCGCCGGTGTCGACGACACCCCACTCGTCGAGGTTGATCCCGCCGATCAGCTCCGGCTCGACCAGGTGCGCGTCCAGCAGGCTGCGGCGCAGGTCCTGGTGGGTGGTGCGGGTCGCGCCCGACTCCCACTCGTACATCGCGTGCAGGATCCAGGCCGCGTCGGGCCGCCCGCCCGGGTCGTAGCCGGTCAGCTCACCGTCCGGCCGCAGCTGCGCCAGCCAGTCCGCCTCGTCGCTCGCCACCTCGTGCCAGCCGTCTCCCATGGCTCATCTGACCACATGATCCACCCGGACGCGGGGCGGCCCGCTGGTGATGTCGCGGCGACCGGCCATCGTGGACGCCACGTTCGGCCGGTGGACTCCCTCGCCGTGATCGCGATACTGGACCGATGCCAGCAATTCTCGCCGACGTCGCCCCCCAGCCCGAGTACGCGGGCCTCGGCCTGGCCGCGGTCTGCGTCTGCCTGCTGTTCGCCGCGGCCGCGGTCGTCCTGGTCGTCGTGCTGGTCAAGCGCTCGCGTAAATGAGCCAGGCGAGCACCGAGGCGGCGTTCGCGGCGACCGCGAGCACCGCCAGCAGCGGATCCCGCCGCCGCAGCCACCAGGCCAGCAGCACCGCCTCCGCGCCGCACACCACGGCCTCCGCGAAGACCACGACCAGGGGGTACGCGGAAAGCCCGGTCCACGGCGCGAGCAGCCACCACAGCAGCGGGTGCGTCGCCAGGTTCACGCCCAGCGCACACAGCGCCGCCCGGCGCCAGGACACCGCCCAGCCCCAGCGCAGCGCGGCCGCGTACACGGGGATCTCGACGGCCAGCGTCAGCGCGAGCGCGGCCGGGTATCGGAGCATCGCATGACGGTAGCCACCCTGCCCGCCCCGCGCACCCCCGCGCCGCCGCGCGCGGCCGGCCTCGCGCTCGGGTTCGCCGCCTGCGCGGCCGTGGCCCTGGCCGCCGCGCTGCGCGCCCCGCTGGCGACCACGGTCCTCGGGCTGATCGCGTTCGGGGTGCTGCACAACGTGCTGGAGCTGCGCTACGTCGCGGGTCGGTTCGCGCACATCCTCACCGGACGGCTGCTGTGGACGGCGCTGGCGCTGGTCACCGCGATCGTGTTCTGCCGCGTGCTGGGAATGCGGATCCCCGAGATCGTCCTCTGCTACGGCGTGCTGGCCGCCGGGGTGTGGCATGCCGTGCCGCGCGGCTGGCTGGTCCCGGCGGGACTGGGCCTGGCCGGGGCGGCGGCGGTGTCGCTGACCTGGCCCGCGTACCACTTCGTGGTGCTGGCCCACCTGCACAACGTGGTACCGCTGTTCTTCCTGTGGGAGTGGTCGCGGCGGCTGGCCGGGCGCGAGCGGGCGCTGTTCCGCGCCGCCCAGCTCGGCTGGGTGCTGCTGGTGCCCGCGCTGCTGCTGGCCGGGGTGTTCGACCCGCTGCTGGCGGACGGCTCGGCCGCCGTCGTGGCGTTCGCGGGCAGCCCGGAGTCGATCGCCGCCCCGGTCAGCCCGCCTGGCCTCACCGCCGGGCTGCGCTTCCTCGCCGTGTTCGCGTTCCTGCAGGCCATGCACTACGTGGTGTGGCTGGGCTTCCTGCCCCGGTTCGCCCCCGACGCCGCGGCGGCGTTCGAGCAGCGCGTGCCGTGGCTGGCCGGGTGGCGGCCGTGGGCGCTGGGCGCGGCCGCGGCGCTCGTGCTCGGCGGGCTGTTCCTGGTCGACTACGGCCAGGGTCGCACCCTGTACCAGGCCCTGGCCGGCTACCACGCGTACCTGGAGTTCCCGGTGCTGCTGGCGCTCCTGTTCGCCCGCCCGCGCCCCGCCTAGGCTCCCGTCACTGGTCGGGATGGCTTGGCCGGCCCTCCAGCAGCGCCATGCCGAGCGGCGCGAGCCGGTGTTCGACGCTGCTGCGCCGCCGCTCGCTGTACACCAGCCCGGCCTGGCGCAGCACGGCCAGGTGCTCGCTGGCGGTGCTCGGCGACTGCTTCAGCCGCGCGGCGATGGAGCTGGTCGAGCCGCCCTCCGCGCACAGTTCGAGGATCGCCGCCCGGGTGCGGCCGACCAGCGCGGACAGTGCCGCGTGCTGCCGGGCCGCGACCAGGCCGGTGCCGCGGTCCACCTGGTACACCAGCACCGGCGGCAGGTCGTCGTCGATCAGCGTGATCGGCCTGGTGGCCCGCTTGAAGAAGGACGGCACCAGCACCAGCCCGCGGCCGCCCAGGTGCAGGTGCCGGTCTCGCGGGTAGTCCGCGATCCGCAGCACGCCGTCCTCGAAACTCACCGACGGGTGCAGCGAGTTGAGCAGCGCGCCCAGACCGCCGGCGGCGACGGCGCGGCTGCGCGAGGCGTGGTCGGCGGCGAAGGAGGCGGTCACCCAGCTCCACTGCGGCTGGACCACGGCCTCGAAGTACTCCCGCATGCCGACGGTCAGCTCGCGCAGCGCCGCCGCGCGACCCGCGCCGAGGTCCTGGGCGGCGGCGGGCAGAGTTCCGCGGCCGGCGGCGACGACCGCCACGTCGCGGCGCAGCTGGCGCCGGCAGGTGCTGCCGACGGCCTCCAGCCCGTCGTCGACACCGCCGTCGCGCGTGCGCGGGGTGAGGAAGTCCGGGAAGTCGCCGTGCGACAGGTTGACGCCGAGGAACAGGCCGGCGCGCTCGCGCAGGCCGGAGCCGGCCCGCAGCGACTGCTGCGCGGCCCGGTGCCAACCCAGCAGCAGCGGATCCTCGTTGCGCCGACCCAGCAGGTGGGAGCTGAGCGTGATCTCCCACAGCGGGTCCGGGGCCGTGACGATCCGCGTCTGCATGAGGTCGCGCGCGGTGAAATGGATGCGGTACACGACGATCCGCCAGACCCGTCAGATCCGGCCGGGTCCGCACAGAGTCCGGTCCATGCCGCCGCCCCTCTCCTACTGCAGCTTGTCCGCTCCGGAGGGTAATGGCTGCCCTGGATCGAGCACCAGCCCCACGTCCGTGATCAGACGTGCAGCGTCGGCGGGAATCCGGTCCAGCGCAGGCGCTCGGGCAGGTGCGCGAGGTCGTTGAACGACACCAGCGACGGCGGCCGCCCGGCCCGGTAGAGCAGCACCGTGATCCCGCAGTTGGCCTGGTTGATGCCGATCCAGCGGGCGGGCGGGGCGTCCAGGGCATGCCGCACCAGCCAGCCGATCAGGAAGTTGTGCGTCACCACCAGCTCGTGCGTGTCGGTCTCGGCGACCGCCGTGTAGCGCGCCTGCGCGGCCTCGATCAAGGCCGCGCCCTCGGCGATCTCGGCGGGGGAGTAGCCGTCCAGGAAACCCTTGGCGAAGGCGGGCAGCTCGTCGTCGGGCGGCAGGTACGGCACGTAGTCGCCGGCCAGCGGGGACTGCTCGACCGGCACTCCCGGCAGGTGCGCGGTGATCAGCGCGGCCGTGTGCGCGGCCCGCCGCACCGGGCTGTGCTGCACCGACGCGAACGGCACCGACGCCAGCCGCTCGCCGGTCAGCCGGGCCTGCTCCAGCCCCGCCTCGGTCAGCTCGCCGAGCGCGTCCGCCTCGCCGTGGCGGACCAGGTACAGCAGGCGGTTGCCGGTCATGCCCGCTCCCGCAACTGCGCGTACTCGGCCGAGGCCAGGAACTCGGTGATCGCCACGGCCGTGCCCGGGGTGAACTCGCGCCCTTCGAACACCTGCTCGGCCGGGGTGAACACCATCGCGGCGCCCTCGCCGAGCACCACGTCGTCCTGCACCGCCGAGGTCATCCCGTAGAAGTAGTGCTTCACCCGGTGGTGCTCGGGCACCGGCTGCACCAGGAACAGCCGCAGTGGGGAGTCAGGGCGCAGCGACGCCTCCTCCATCAGCTCGCGCGGCGCGGCCTGCTCGGGCGTCTCGCCCGGCTCGATGTGCCCGCCCGGCAGCGCCCACATGTTCGGGAAGTTCGGGGCGTGCTCGTCGCGCAACTGCAGCAGCAGCTCGCCCGCCCGGTTCACGAGCATCACCACGGCCAGCTGTACAGGGTTGTCGTCCATTCGGCCCACCCTAGATCACCCTTGATCGGCTTGCGGGCCCCTGTCACAGTGATGGCCCACATCCGGCACACGGGGAGAGCAGACATGGCGGACGGCGTACGGCTGAGATCGCGCAGCGTGGCACTGGGCGCGGCGTTCCTGGGACTGGCGGGCGGCTCGGTCGCCTGCGGGTTCGGGTCGAGCGCCCCGGACGACCCGGTGTACCAGCCGAGCGCGATCGACTACCAGCAGCCGTCGTACGTGCCCCAGCCGGTGGTCGTGCCGTCGCCGACGCCGGTGACCACGCTGAGCCCGGCCGCCAAGCCGTCGCCGGCCCGCACCACCGCCGCGCCGGTCGTCGTGCAGCCCGTCTACGACGACGTCTACGTCTTCTACTGCGTCGACGAGTACGAGGTCGTCGTCGACCCGATCCAGTGCGACGGCGACCAGGCGTACGGCACCGACTGGCCCTACTACCTCGCCTACTCCACCGCGTACCCGCGCACCCTGCGCATCGGCGACCGGGTGCCCACCGGCGGCGACATGTTCAGCGCCGGCGACACCGCGACCCGCGGCCAGTGGGGCCTGCCGTCGCGGGTCACCAACGGCAGCACCGTGCGCTCCGGCATCGTCGGCGGCACCGGCTCCGGCACCACCGTGGGCAGCTGAGCGGTGCGCCGCGTCGACCACGCCACCCCCAGGCCCGGCTGGGCGGAGACCAACCGCTCGCTGGGCCTGGTGTTCAACGACACCGTGTCCGAGGACGGCTCCGCCATGTCGTACTGGCGCGAGGGCCCGTTCTACGACTTCGACCTCGACGAGATCCTGCTGCTGGAGCAGTCCGCCGCGACCCTGCACCGCATGTGCGTGGCCGCCGGGGACCACATCGTCGAGCGCTGCCCGCGCGCCGACCCGCAGGTGCGCCGCGAGGCCTACCTGACCTCGGTGTGCACCCCGGCCACCTGCCTGCTCAGCCGCGCCGGGGTGCCCGAGTACGTGCACGAGCAGGTCATCCGCACCTGGTACGACAACAGCCCGCAGACCTGGACGCACGGCGACAAGGACCTGTTCGGCACGCACGCGCACACCCGGCAGAGCCCCGACTTCTCACCGAGCGTCTACGGCCGCTTCGACATCTGGTACGGCGGCCGCGGCACCACCCCGAAGCTGCTGGAGTACAACGCGCAGACGCCGACGTCGCTGCTGGAGGCGGCGGTCGTGCAGTGGCGCTGGCTGGAGGACACCGGCCACACCCACCACTTCGACCGGCAGTGGACCAGCGTGCACGAGCGCCTCATCGAGGCCTGGCGGCGCAACCTGGGCGAACTCGTCGCAGCCCGCCCCTGGCTGCCGCAACGCCCCACGGTGTACTTCGCCTACGACGGCACCGAGGCCTCCGGCGAGGACGTCATGAACGCGGGCTACCTCGCCGAGACGGCCCGGCAGGCCGGCTACCCGGTCGAGCTGATCGAGGTCGCGCAGATCGGCGTCGACATGGCCGACGGGCGCATCGTGCACGAGCCCAGCAAGGGCGCGCCCGCGACGCCGATCGACGTCATCTTCCTGCTGTACCCGTGGGAGTGGCTGTGGCACGAGGAGGGCGGCCGCCCCATCTTCGCCAACATGGCCGACCCCACCAAACGCGGCACCGTCTGGATCGAACCCCCGTGGACGGCCGCGCTCTGGTCGAACAAAGCGCTGCTGCCGGTGCTGTGGGAGCTGTACCGCGACGACCCCGACCACCGCGACCTGCTGCTCCCGGCCTACTTCGCCGACCAGCGCCCCACCGACCTGACCAGCTACGCCCGCAAGCCGATCTGGTCCCGCGAGGGCGCGAACGTCGAACTCGTCCGCGACGGCGCGGTCCTGGCCGCCACCGGCGGCGACTACGGCGACACCGGCATGATCGTCCAGGGCCTCGCCGAGCTGCCCACCTTCGACGGCCCCGGCGGCCGGCACCATCCGGGCCGACCTGCGCGTCGCCGCCGGCCGCCTGGAGGTCGTCGCCTCCGACCGCGACACCGCCACCGTCAGCGTCACGGCGATG
>NZ_JBEZDT010000070.1:0-19832 GCF_040648455.1 Catellatospora sp. NPDC049133 | reverse complement strand
TCGGCCACCTGCGGGCTGACCAGGGAGTAGTAGACGGTCGAGCCTTCCTTGCGGGTCACGACCAGGTTCATCTTGCGCAGGACGGCCAACTGCTGCGAGAGGTGGGCGGACTCCAGGCCGACCTCCGGCAGCATCTCCCCCACCGAATGCTCCCGCTCGGAGAGCAGTTCGAGGACGCGGATGCGGGCGGGGTGCGCGAGCGCTTTGAAGAATTCCGCCTTGGCCTGATACAGCGGTCTGCTCACCGGTCCACCCCCTTCGTTGCAGCAAACCGTACCCGTCCGGGCGCATGGCGTGCTGCTGGGCCGGTCGGCTAAGGGTCGTGTGACATCTTCGCGTCACCGGATCAGCACCGGCCGGCCTGACCCCTGCCCCGACGACCCGTTCGCGGCTGCTGGCGAGGGTGGCCGAGGTGACCGCTCCTCAGACTCCCGGTCCATGCCCAGGCAGGGCGTGCGCGTCGACGTGCACACCCGTGGGGAGCTCGAACCCGCGCTCGTCGGCATCACCCGCGAGGCGGCCGTGGTCGCCGCGAGCGCCAGCGCGGCCGGACCCGCCCGGCTGCGCATCACCGCCGGCGACTGCGCGCCCGGACCGGCGCTCTTTCAGATCCACCTGCGGGTCCGCGGCGAACCAGCCCGGATCCAGCTCGCCCCCCGGCCGCCGCCGGTGCCGCACTCGACCGGCTGGAGAGCCAGGTCCGCCGCCTGGGCTGCGCCTGGACCGGACCGCATGGCCGCTGCCGTTCCGCAGGAGGCTCGCGGTGCCCGGCGAAGCCGCCATCGCCCGGCTGAGGGAGGTCCGGTTGCAGGTGGCTACTGTTGCGGAGGCGGCGATGCGACTGTACGCGATGGATCGTCGAGTTCGGCACGGGCAAGGTGGCGAGCCGGCTACGGCGAACCGCTGCCGGTCAAGGTCGTACGACAGCGGGTGTCTCACCGCTCATTTCATCTGGCGAGATCAAACTCGCGCTGGTCACCTGCGGTAAGGAAGTGGACGCTGCCGTCGACGTCGACACGGATGGGGGCGGCCTGGCAGGGCCGCAGTAAGAGTCGCAGCCGTACGTGGTCGAGGTCGACGACGATCCAGTGGCCGCGGTAGCACAGCTCGGCGTGCAGCGCGTGCAGTTGCGTGGGCAGCAGCGGATGGAAGTACAGGGTGTCGTCGCGGGTCTCCAGCCCGGTGTAGCAGCGCAGCGCGAGGTCGACCGTGCCGGCCATCGCACCCAGGTGCACTCCCTCCCGGGTACTGCCGCCACGGGTGTCGTCGAGGTCGGCGCGTAGCGCCTGCAGGAAAAGCGCCCAGGACTGTTCGCGGACGGCCCGGGCCTGGACCCAGCAGTGCGCGATCCGGCTGAGGCTGGAGCCGTGGGCTACCCGGGCCAGGTAGTAGCGCACGGTAGCCTCGATCGTGGGGCCGTCGAGGTCGTAGCCGAGCCGGGCGAACAGGTCGCGAAGTTCCTCGGCCGACAGCAGGTAGAGCAGCATGAGCACGTCGGCCTGTTTGGACAGCTGGTACTGGTTGGGGCTCATCCCCTGCGCGCGCAGGATCGCGTCGATGCCGACGAGGTCGCCGTAGCGGGCCCGGTAGGCGTCGAAGTCGAACTCGGCCAGCTGCCCGTACCCGTCGAACTGGCTGATGACTCCGTCGTGGAACGGCACCCGCATCCGCCTGCTGACCTGCTCCCACAGCCGGGTCTCGACCTCGCTGATGCCGAGCTGCTCCCACAGCAGGCCGCAGTGATGGCCGGTAAGCAGGTTGATCACGTCGAGGGCGCGGCGCAGCACCCACGCGGTCATGACGTTGGTGTAGGCGTTGTCCCGCAAGCCCGCATCTCGCGCGCCGGGGTAGGCGGTGTGGTATTCGTCGGGGCCGACGATGCCGGCGATGCCGTATCGCTCTTCGACCGGGTCGTAGGCGACGATGCTGGTCAGGAAGCGCGCGATCTCGATGATCATCTCTGCGCCGTATTCGGCGAGGAAGTCGACGTCGGCGGTGACCTGGTAGTACTGCCAGACGTCGTAGGCGATGGCAATGCCGACATGGCGCTGCAGGTGCGAGAAGTCGGGGATCCACTGCCCGAGCCGCCGGTCGAAAAGCTCGTCAGGCGTCTCCTCCCGGCCGTCGCTGGCGCTCTGCCAGGGAAACATCGCGCCGCGGTATCCCGCCGTGCGAGCCGCGTGGCGCGCCTGCTCCAGGCGCCGCCACCGGTAGAGCAGCAAGGCGCGCGACAGCGACGGCATCCGCAGGTTGAACACGGGGAACACGAACATCTCGTCCCAGAACACGTGTCCGTGGTAGCCCTCGCCATGCAGGCCGCGTGCCGGCACGCCCGCGTCGAGCTGCGCCGTGTGCGGCGACAGCGCCTGCAGCAGGTGGAACGTGTGCAGCCGCAGCGCGAGGGTGACCTCGTCGTCGGCGTCGAGGGTCAGATCGAAGAGGTCCCACAGCCGCTGCCAGGCCCGCTCGTGGGTGACCAGCAGGTCGAAGAAGTCACCGGCGCGGCCGAGCGCGGTGCACACCGCCGACGCAGGCTCGCTGATCGCGGGGTCGCGCGAGGTGGCGATCGCGGCGACCTTCTCCACGACGACCGGGCGGCCCTCGACCAGGTCCAGGTCCAGGTCCTGCCCGACGAAAGACGCTTCGCCGCTGTGCGGAGCGCGGCTCACGGGCACGTCGTGGCCCGCGCCGTCGCGCACGCGGGTGCGGGCAGCCACCGCGATACGGATCCGCGACTGTGTCGTCACGGCCGTCAGCAGGATCGTGTCGTGGTCGGTGATGCGCGTCTGTTCGGTGTGCAGATGCGCCCTGGTCAGCGGGGCGTCCTCGGGCAGGTTGGCGTTGACGACGCCGCCGTCGATCCCCGTGCACACCTGCAGGCCGCCGGACCAGTTCTCGGCGGTGAAGGTGGTCTCCAGCGCGGCGATGTGTGGGGTGGCCAGGTGCACGAGTCGGCGCTGCTGCACCCGGGTGAGTCGCCCGGACCGATCGCACCAGCGCAGCACCCGGGTGAGAACCCCGGCGCGCAGATCGAGTTCGAGCTGGTGGTCGATCAGGTGCCCCGTGTCCGGGCTGAACCAGTCACCGTCGGCGACCCGGAACCGCAACGGCAGCCAGTTCGGGGCGTTGACCAGATGCTCATGCTCGATCAGACGCCCGTCTATCGGCGTGGTGAGCCGGTTGTAGAGGCCGGACAGGTAGGTGCCCGGATAGTGCACGCCGTCGGCCTGGCACTCGGCGGCGGCGCCGCGGGTCGCCAGGTAGCCGTTGCCGAGGGTGCACAGGACCTCGCGCAGGCCTTCCCTGCCGGGATCGTAGCCGTCGTAGCGCAGTGTCCAGCCGGTGCTCGGCCGTCCGCCGCCGAGCAGCCGCTGCGGCGCGCCGGTGTCGCCAGGCAACCTGTGCAGACCCACCAGGTCGACGGGCAGGTCGGCCAGGTCGGTGACCACGATGTGCGCCCCGGCTGCGGCCAGCACGCCCCTGCTGTCGCGGTCGACGCCGACCACGAGTCCGAAGCCACCGCGACGCCCCGCCTCGACGCCGGGCGCCGCGTCCTCAATGATCACGGCGCGGTCAGGTGACACGTGCAACCGGCGGACCGCCTCCAGGTATGTCGCGGGGTCCGGTTTGCCTGGCAGGCCGAGAGCTGCCGCGTCCGTGCCGTCCACCCGCACGTCGAACAGATCAGCCAGTTGCGCTGCGGCCAGGACCTGGGTGGCGTTGCGGCTGGCGGTGACCACTGCGGTGAAGACCCCGGCCTCGCGCAGCCGCCGCGCCAGCGCGACCGAGGAAGGGAACGTCCGTACCCCCTGCTCGGCCAGCAGTTGCCGCAGCAACTGGTTCTTGCGGTTGGCGACCGCCCACACGGTGGCCGTCCCCGGCGGGTCCGCGGGCGTGCCCTCCGGCAGGGTCAGCCCCCTGGCCGCGATGAACCCGCGTGCCCCGTCGATCCGCGGACGGCCGTCGACGTGTGCCCGGTACTCCGCGCCGACATCGAACGGCGCGAACACGGGCCCGCCATGTCGAGCCAGGTCCTGCAGCAGGCCGTCGAACGCCTCCTGCCACGCTGCCGCGTGCAGGCTGGCCGTGTCGGTCAGCACCCCGTCCAGGTCGAACACGACCGCGTCGACGTGTTCGATGAACAGCCCGCCGGCCGGGGCGCTCACGGGTTGATGACCTCTGGCGGCGCGCGACGCGGGCTGGCAGCCGATCCCCCGGCCGGCGGATGCCCGACCCGCACCACCGACTGCGGATGACCTCCGCCCTGCAGCAGGCGGCCCAGCTGCTCTCGCGTGGCCCGCACCTCGATGACATCACTGATCGGCGCGCTGCCCAACTGCGCGACCGTCGCGGCCAGCAGCACGGCGGACAGCGCCTCCCCGGCCCGCAACCAGTCGACGACGTCGTCGCCATCAGTGAAGATCATCGCGAACTGGGCGCCCGTATCATGTTCGGGGCCGGCCGAATGCCCGCGGCCGAACAGCGTGAAGTCGCGTACCGGCACGGCGCGCGTGGTGGGCGTCACCGCCGTCGTCGCGGGCACGCCGTCCCCGCTGTCGGCCGGGCGGTTGGTCCACGTCATCAGCTCGTCACGGTAACCGGGATCGGCCTGGTGCACCGCCTCCGCGTGTGCCGCGGCCGCTCCGAGAACATTGACCTGTTCGGTAGGCACCGTATATAGGTGAGCGGCCTGCTGCTCCGCTGCTGCGACCAGCTCGCTGAGCACCTGGCAAGCGACAGCCTCGGCGGTGAAAGCCCGCCGGTCGGTGTGGCGTTCTCCAATCGCCCGGTACAACGCGACCTCCTCCTCGGTAGGCACGTG
The DNA here is from genome assembly GCF_040648455.1 of Catellatospora sp. NPDC049133. Classification (NCBI taxonomy): domain Bacteria; kingdom Bacillati; phylum Actinomycetota; class Actinomycetes; order Micromonosporales; family Micromonosporaceae; genus Catellatospora; species Catellatospora sp. NPDC049133. Next base: position 15,010 of record NZ_JBEZDT010000070.1, on the reverse strand, counting down.
AGCACCGGTGATGGCGATGCGCGCCAGCAGCCCCGGCGAGCCGGGATCGGGGATCCTGTCGACCTGGACCTGATGGCCCGCGGCCGCCAGCGCGACCCGCGCGTGATGCAGCGCGGCACCGCAGCTGATGGTCAGCTGCCGTCCGGCGAAGTCGGTGGACCGCAGCCGGCGGCTGGGGTCGGCCCACAACTGCAACCAGTCGTCGGCGCTCCGCCACGTCCACGGCTGCGTGTTGAAGATCGACGGCGCGGCGAGGGCGTCACGTGCGGCCTCGATCAGAGCCCCCCGCCGCTGAAGCGACGTTGCGTCCATTTCCTCTCGCCATGTTCCATGCGTACCGGAGACGACCCGCCCGGTTCTGGCGGCCGTTGACGGACCGAGTGGATCGCCAACGAATGGTGCCGGAACCGGGGCGCCGCGCCAGGCGCACCGAACGGTGCAACATGCCTCAGCGGAACTCCCAACGGCCCACACCCTCGTGCTGGACCCGCCGCTCGGCGCGGATGCCGCGCCGCAAGATGCGATCAATATTGATTATATATATCCTGAATAGTGCGATAAGCGATGATTCGACAAGGGCCTTGACCGGTCTTGCGCTGCCGAAGCCCTCGTCGCCACGGTCACCGCAGCGCGACTGCGCCGACGGCTGGCAGACCGCTCGGCTCCGGCACGCGCGGTCCCCCGAAGACTCGGCCGCCCTCGTTCTCCCAGACCCCTGCCGACTCCGGGCCGGCGCCCGCCGTTTCGGTCGCCGCGGGTGTCGTGAGGAGGCCGGCGGCCGACGTGAACACGTCGGGGTCTGCCGCCGCCGCCATCGCCCGCTCGGCGGCTTCGGGTGATGTGTCGGGCGGGACGACAAGCAGGTCCAGTTGATCGCCTCCGGTGGTGATCGCAGTCGCCAGCGCCGGATCCTGGGAGATGAACCATCCCATCCGGACCACTCGGGTGCCTGCGGTGAGGCGGCGGGGACGGTCTGCCCACGTGGCGCTGTTGAGCAGGACATGGCGAATCGGGCCGTACCGCTGCGTCAGCGCTGCGACCAGAGCGGGCACCTCCGCGGACGAATCCCGGGAGCGGGGCCACCAGCCGCCGTCGAGGACCGCGCGGTCGATGCGGCGGGGTGCCAGCGCCAGCCTGGCGGTCGGGCTGTCGGCAGGCGGCGTCGGGCCCGGGGCGGGATGGGTGGCACGCATGATCGACCGTCCTCTGCTGGTGACGAGCAAGGTCGCACGGTCAGCGGACGGCGTCTGCACTGCGGACATGCGCGGTTCGGTCGGCATGACCTCACGAGGCGTGCGCTGCGCCGATACGGCTGTGCGATACGGCTGTGCGATACGGCCACCGGGGTCCGGAGCGGCTTCTTTCAGCGTACTACTTCCGGCGCTACGTGTCGGGCCTCGACGGCGGCCATGCGTGCCCGCGCCTGAACGACCTCCCGTTCTGCCTCCATCCGCCCAGCCCAGACGCCGTGCTCGGCGTCGACGCTCTTGCCGGGCTCCAGGTCTGTGTAGATCTCGAAGAAGTGCTGGATCTCCATCCGGTGGTACGGCTCAAGGTCGTCGATGTCGGCGAGATGAGTGAGGCGAAGATCCGCGATCGGCACGCACAGCACCTTGAAATCGGGGCGTCCCGCATCGCGCATGCGGAACATGCCGATCGCCCGGCAGCCGATGACGCAGCCGGGAAAGGTCGGCTCCTGGACGAGCACCAGCGCATCCAGCCGGTCGCCGTCCTCGCCGAGGGTGTCCTCGATGAACCCGTAGTCGGCCGGATACTGCGTCGAGGTGAACAGCGTCCGATCCAACCGGATCCGACCCGTGGCGCGCTCCATGCGGTACTTGTTGCGGGTCCCGCGAGGAATCTCGACGGTCACGTCGAACACTTGCCCACCGCGCCCCGCGGCGGCATCCGGCGGATGCCGGTGCGGCCGCGCCGGGAAAGCCGGAAAAAGTGAACTGGTCAACTACCTGCCCCCACGTCTGGCAACCCTCATACCACCCGGCCCGGTCGGCGGCCGGTGTCGAGGTCCACGCGCACGGGCAGGTCCGGCCGGCCCAGCACACGGCGGGCGTCTGCCAAAGCCCCCTGCTCGATCCGGTCGCACAGCGCTGCGAGCCTGCCCGGGGCGGAGGTCCGCACCCCGACAGCCATGATGGGCTTTTGCGGTTCACCGAGGAGGCGCACCTTCGCGGAGGCGACTCCGCGGTATGCCTCGATCTGGTCCCGCACGGCTTCCTCCAGGGCGGCTCCGGCCAGGGTCGTGTGCTCGCCGGCATCCGGTTCGGTGCGCAACGCCACCGTGCGCAGCCGGTCGGTGGCGAGCAGCACCGCGAGCATCCACTTCACGGCCAGCACCAGCACTACGACAGCGCCGGCCACCACGACCGGCCACAGCCAACGGCCGTTGTCGGCGGCGTACCGGCTCACCGGACCGTCGGCCACGACCCGGTCGCGCAGCGACCAGCCCAGGGCGTCGGTGTGGGCCAGCATGCCCGCGGCCCCGGCCGCCAGCAGCAGCGTTCCGACGGCGAGCAGCGCGATGCGGTTGACGCGGTCGACGTTCATGATCCCCTCCGGGACAACCTCACCGTGAGCCGGGGCCGGCGCCGCAGGCGCAGTCGGTCGAGCCTTTCCCGCACCGCGGCGCTCACCTGGCCGGCCAGAGCGGACCGGTCGTCGGCCGCGTGGGCGCCGGCTCGAACGGCGATCCGAGTCCGCCCGACCTTGACCCGTTCCGGGATGACTCCGTCGACCTCTCGGACGGCCGCGGTCACGTCCCGGGCGAGAGTGCGGCGGCTTATCGCCGCGTCGGTGGCCGGGTCCGCGGTGTCGATGGGCAGCCGCCGGACCCTGGCCGGCCACAGCTGTGCGAGCACGAGCGCGGCACCTGAAGCGAGGAGCAGCAGGCTGACGCTAAGCGCCTGCCGGTCGCCCCAGGCGGTGCGCCGCGCCCACCCGGCCGCGGCGGGCCAGTCGACCAGCAGCGGGCCCTTGCCGATCAGCACGGCGACGGCCTCGACGACGACAAGGGCCGCCACAGCGGCCAGGGCCAGGCCGGCGATCAGGGCGAGCAGACGGTTGACGAGCCTTCTCATGCTGCCTCCTGTGGCTTGGCTAGCGCACGCGGGCGCCGGTGTGGCTGGTGCCGATCAGGTCGGTGACGTCGATGTCGACGGCGCCGACGTGCAGGCCGGTCACCTGTTCGACGCGGGCGCGCACGTGGTCGCGCAACGCCGCGGTGACATCGGGCAGCGATGCCGGCCATCGCACGCTCACCACCAGGTCGATGTACGCGCGGTCACCGTCGACATGTGCGGAGGCCTTCGGCCGACGGCTCAGATCCGCCTTGCCACCGAGCTTGTCGGTGCCGTGCAAGTGACCGAGCCCGTGTGTCGGGCCGCCGACGTCGGGCAGCTCGCCGGCGGCCTGTGCCGCCACCTTGGCGATCACGTCCTTGCTGATGTGGATCGTTCCGCCTGATGACGGCCCGGCATCCTCGGGCGGGCTGGTCGCGGGGTCTGCCGCGTGCCGCGTGGTGACAGTCATCGGGGACTCCGACGCTGACCGGTACCCTCGCCGAGTCGGCTGAGATCCAGTTCCCCTGCCAGTACCTTCGCCACCGCCCAGCCGGCGAGCCCGAACGCGGCGACCACGACCATCGGCCCGAATCCGGCGTATACCAGCACGACGCCGAGGAGCAGCCCCACGGCGGTGCCGAACATGGTGCGATTCATGAGCTGCTCCCTCGCGTTGTCGGAACGGAATTCAGGCCGCGGCGGTAGCCCTCATCGGCATCGCTTCGGCCCCGAGTAGGTCACCGTGCGCCTTGGTGGTTTCCGCCGATACGTGTGCCAGTGGCACGCGGGCGTCGAGAAGGCCCGCGGCTCCCGGCAGGGCGGACGTCGGCCCGCCGGCCGGCGGACCGGCCTCGGGCGGGTCACCGAGACCGCCGATCGTCACATCGACGGCACGCCCGGGGGCCAGCGGCACCACCGCCGCCTGGACCCCCGCCGCGACCTCATACGCCGGTATCCCCCAGGCCGCGCGCAGCTGGATCTCCACGGCGCGTGGTGTCACCCGCACACCCAACACCCGCCTTCCGGGCAGGTAGGTCGCCACCTCCGGGAACCCGCCCAGCAGCGCTTCCACGCCGCGGCAGGCGCGGGCCGCGCCCGCAATCGCCTCGGCGTCGACTTCCGGCAGCCGCTCGGTCGACCCCGGCGTGCGCATCACTCGACCCTGGCGGGACTGCGCTCATCGCCGGTGTCCGGCAGGTGGACGTCGTCGACGTTCACGTTGACCTCCACCACTTCCAGGCCGGTCATCCGCTCGATCGACTGCTTGACGTTGCGCTGCACGCTGCGGCCCAGCTCCGCGATGCTGGCCCCGTAGTCGACCACGATGTCGAGATCGACCGCGGCCTGCGTCTCGCCCACTTCGACGCCGACTCCCTGCGCGACGTTCGGGCCGGAACTGCCCGGGATCCGCTCGCGGATCGCGCCGAACGCCCGCGCGCCGCCGGTGCCCATCGAGTACACGCCGGCGACCTCGCGACAAGCGATGCCCGCGATCTTCTGAACCACACCCTGCGCCACGCTGATCTTGCCGGTATCGGTCATCAGCCGGTCGTTGCGCGGCTTCGCCTCCCGACCCGCCTCGGCGGCCGGCACGGGAGAACGTTCCATCGTCTGCGTCATCGGCCTACTCCTTGGTCTCGCCCTTCAGCCGCTCCGTTCCCACACCGCGCCCGTATCAGTCATGTTTTGCGAATTTTGTTCGCCAGATCCGACTTGCGGGTATCGCTCTGGTCGGCCCGGGGCCTGGCGGCGGTGACGGCGGCCAGCGGAGTGATGATGACGCCCGGGGACAGCCGGGTGGTGCCTCGGGGCCGATTCGCCGTGCCGGGCGTTGCTGTGCTTGCGATTGCAGACCAACCACGCCGGCGAACATCGTTTCGAATGATTCACATGGATGTCACCTCTGACCGGCCGGTCGGGATACAGTGTCGGTGTCACCCCGGACCTCGGTGGCGCTTCCGTTCACCCGGATTCGCCGACCGCAGGAGGGCTCGACATGACCACATCCGCGCATGTCACCACCGCACAGATTCCCCCTGAGCAGCCCGACCACTGGCGGCCCCGGCCGCGAAGCGGCAACGTCGACGGCGTGGCCGCCACCCTGCCGTGCGAGCCGCATCCGCTGCTTGAGCTCCTACACGCTCTGCCCACCGACGACCCGCAGCGGGTGGCGGCGCGAGCCAGCGTGATCGAGTGGTATCTGCCCATGACCGGGTACCTGGCACGCCGGTTCGCCCGGCGCGGTGAACCCGTCGACGACATCGCGCAGGTGGCGGCCATCGGGCTGATCAAGGCAGTCGACCGCTACGACGTGACCCGGGGCGTGCCCTTCGCCGGCTACGCGATCCCCACGATCATGGGCGAGATCAAGCGGCACTTCCGCGACAGCACCTGGAACGTACGGGTGCCGCGTCGCCTACAGGAGCTCTGCCTTCAGGTAGCCTCGGCCACCGACGAGCTGACCCGTGACCTGCAGGGGTCGCCCAGTTCGGCGCAGCTGGCCGCACGGCTGCGGGTGGGCGGCGCAGAGCTGGGTGCTGCCCGGCGGGCGGGGGGCGCCTACCGGCTGCTGTCACTGGACAAGGCCCGCCCCGGCAGCGACGAGCAACTGTCGGAGTCGTTGGCGGTACGGGATACGGCCATGGCGGCCGCAGAGAACAGGATGCTGCTCCAGCCGCTCCTGGCTCGCCTGCCGGCACGCGACCGGCGCATCATCGTCCTGCGCTTCTACGACGAGCTGACCCAGTCGCAGATAGCCGCGCAATTAGGGGTCTCGCAGATGCACGTCTCCCGGCTCCTGTCCCACGCGCTGTCGCGGCTGCGGGGCATGGCATGACCCTCACCGCGCGCCGATCCGCTCTGGCCGCATTCGGCCAACCCCTTATGCGCGGCCGCCTGCACGCATACGGCTTCTTCGTCGCCGTCGTATGCGGGGCGGTCATGGTCGGTGTCGCCGCCGCCCGGCCCGGTGTCGCACCGCTGGTCAGTACGGCCGTCTACGGTGCCACCAGCTGTGCGCTGTTCGCCGTCAGCGGCCTGTACCACCGCCGGGTCTGGAGCGAGCGCGGTTACCGGATGATGCGCCGGCTCGACCACGCCATGATCTTCGTGTTCATCGCAGGCACGTACACACCGCTGTGCGTCCTGCTGCTCAGCCCGGCCAAGGCGACGATCCTGCTGGCGGTCGTCTGGGCTGGGGCGCTGGCCGGCGTCACGGTGTCGATGATCTGGCCGCACGCGCCCCGCTGGGTGTCCGCGCCGCTGTATCTTGCTCTCGGCTGGGCGGCGGTCGTGATCCTGCCCGACGTCGCTCGCGTGGGTGGCGCGGCCACGCTCGCCCTGCTGGCCGCGGGAGGCATCGGTTACAGCGTCGGGGCAGTCCTGTTCGCGCTGCGCCGACCGGATCCTTGGCCGGGGGTGTTCGGCCACCACGAGGTGTTCCACGCTTGCACGGTGGTCGCCGCGGCGTGCCACCACATGGCGATCTATCTTGCCCTGTTCACCTGAGGTCCACGCGCACAGGTCAGGTGGCCGCGTCGTCCGGGGCCCCGGTGGCGTGCGTGTGGTGCGACCCGCGCCGATTCAACGCCCGGCGAGGCCGGGAAGGCTGTTCAGATCGGTGGTGATGGTACGGGCGACCTCGCCCAGCCGCACGTTGTTGCTGCGGCAGTAGTCGCGGATCAGCCCGAAGGCCTCGTCCACGCTGACTCCGCGCGCCTGCGCGATCGCGCCCTTGGCCTGCTCGATGACGATCCGGCTGTTCAGCGCGCCCTGCAACTGCTCGCTGAGCCGCTCACCGCGGCTGATGGCCCGCTCCTGCAGCAGGCCGATGGAAGCGATATCGGCCAGGGCCTGGACGATCTCCACGTCCGTGTCGGCCAAGCGGCCGCCGACCTGGGTGCTGAACACGTTCATCGCCCCGATGCGTTCGGCGCGCAGCCGCAGCGGGAACGCATGCACCGAACGGAACCCCGCCCCCACCGCCCGCGGCGCGAACAGCGGCCAGCGCCCGGATGCCTCCCGCAGGTCGGCGTTGACCACCGGCGTGCCGGTGCGGAACGCGTCCAGACACGGCCCCTCATGGTTCTGGACCTGGAACAGCTCGAGGAGCTTGACGTTCTCGTCGGAGGCCGCCATGAACTCCAGCCGGCCGTGCTGGTCGGCCAGCAGCAGCCCGACGGGCGAGGCGTCCAGCAGGTCCGCAGTACGTCCGGCGAGCAACTGCAGGAACTCGATCAGGTCGAACTCGTCCACGAGGGTGTCGGCGATCTCGACGAACACCCGTGCGAGCCGCTGCGCGGATACGGTCGTGACGGTCATGGCTGCCTCCTTCCCCTTTCAGGGTGGCGGTGGTCGTTCATGGCTGTGGGCTTTCGAAACTGAGGCGCCGGGCGACGATCTCGGCGGCGACGTCGTACAGACGCAGGTCGTTGACGTAGGCGTGCGCGCGCATCCGCACCATCGCCTCGGCCAGGCTCACCCCCAGCTGGACCATGACCATGCCCTGGGCCTGGAACAGCTCGGCTCGCGAACCCAGCGGGTCGTCGAGCCAGCCGTCGGTCGCCTCCCCGCGGTCGCGTCCGTCGAGCAGGGTCGACACGGCGACCTCGGCGAACGTCAGCGCGAGGGTGAGCTCGTAGGGTGACAGCATCCCGATGCCGGTACGGAAGACATCCATCACTCCGAGGCGGGCGGCGCCGACCTGCAGCGGGAACGCGAACACCGCCCGCACGCCCTCGGCGTGCACGGCCGGGGCGTAGACGGGCCAGCGGGCCATCGCGCCGTCGGCTACGTCGGGGATCAGGACCGGACGCATGGACTCATATGCGTCGTTACAAGGGCCTTCGCCGAGGGTGAGCTGAAGCTCCTCCAGGCGTTCGGTGGCCGCGTCAGACGCTGCCGTCATGCCGCGCAGCCCCCCGCCGGCCATCACCGTCACGCCGGCGCCCGAAGCGGTCAACACCCGCCTGACCGCACCGCACAGCCGCCGCAGACCGCCGGCGACGCCGTGTTCCCCGTCGACGGCGGGCTCTTGCCGGATGAGTGCTTCCACCTGGGCGTACCGGTCCCCCATGCGGTCACCCACCGTCCCTGGTGTCATCGCCCTCAGCCTGCGGCGATTCACCCGCCCAGGCGCGGCCAGCTGTCGGTGGCATCTGCCCTCACCTGAGCTTATGCCACCGAGGACAGGGCAGCGGATTGAAGATCATGGCCGGTGTCCTGCACAACGTACCACCCCGGCAGCGTGGGATACCGTTCTCCAAGCTGCCAGTCGACATCTCGGGGTGAAGGCTCGTCCGGTCGCGTCACGGTTGCAGCAGGACCTTGATGTAGCCGTCCTTCTTCTCCTGGAACCGCTGGTATGCCGCGGGCGCGTCGGCCAGGGGCAGCCGGTGGCTGGCGAAGCCGGACACGCCAAGCGGGTCGGCGTCGGTGAGCAGCGGCAGGATGTCGTCGACCCAGCGGTGCACGTTGGCCTGGCCCATCCGGATCTGGATCTGCTTGTCGAACAGGGTCATCATGGGCAGCGGATCGGTCATGCCGCCATACACCCCGATGATCGAGATGGTGCCGCCTCGGCGAACCGCCTCGATGGCCAGATTCAGCGCGGCCAGGCGGTCGATGCCGGCCGTCTCCATGAGTTTGGCCGCCCAGGCGTCCGGAAGGACTCCGGTCATCTGCTGCATAGCCCGGGCGATCGGCGAGCCGTGCGCCTCCATGCCGACCGCGTCGATCACTGCGTCCGGGCCGCGACCGCCGGTCATGTCCCGGACCTGGGCGACCAGTGTGTCCTGATCGTCCAGGTCGAGGATCTCGACGCCGCGGGCCATGGCGCGGTCGCGCCGCTCCGGCACCGGGTCGACGCCGATGACCCTGCCCACGCCGCCATGCAGCGCGATACGGCAGGACATGTCACCGATCGGCCCCAGGCCGAGGACGAGCAGCGTGCCGCCCTGCGGCACGGCCGCGTACTCGACGGCCTGCCACGAGGTCGGCAGCACGTCGGACAGGTACACGAACCGGTCATCTGGCGGCCCGGCCGGCACCGTGATCGGGCCGTACTGCGCCTGCGGCACCCGCAGGTACTCCGCCTGCCCGCCGGGTACCTGCCCGTACAGGCGGGTGTAGCCGAACAGCGCCGCACCCATGCCCTCGGCGCGCACCTGGGTCGTCTCGCACTGGGTCTGCAGGTCCTGGTCGCACATGTAGCAGGAGCCGCAGGCGATCTGGAACGGCACCACGACACGGTCGCCGGGCTTGAGCCGGGTGACCTGCGAGCCGACTTCCTCGACGACGCCCATCGGTTCGTGGCCGATGATGTCGCCCTCGGTCATGAACGGCGCCAACACCTCGTACAGGTGCAGGTCGGAGCCGCAGATACCGGTGGAGGTCACCTTGATGACCGCGTCTGTCGGTTCCTGGATCACCGGGTCAGCGACCGTGTCCACGCGAACGTCACGCTTGCCGTGCCACACCACTGCCTTCATCGCGACTTCCCTCCACGTTCGCCCCGCGCCGCGGGCCCCGCACCGGCAGCACATTGCTTCCGGTAAACCGTTCCCTGCCCTGGTGCCGACAAACCTGCTGGTAGACCGCCTTCCGCCACAGCGGTGAGGTCAGCACCGGCCGTCGATGAAGGCGATCCACCAGGAGATCGACAACGGCGGCTACGTTTCGCCGGCCGCAGAACGGGTACGAGGTTCAACTATCTCCGCATGCAGAACCAGGGACGACTCCATCGGCTGTCGACAGGCGGGTCGGGAGGTCCGGAGGAGGTCGGACTGTGCATCAGCTGACCACACCGTTCGAACCTTGTCCGGCAGACGCTCCTGCGCTGTCATATCACTGCCCGAGCGACCTGGCACTGGTGCGGGAGTTCGTATGCGAATGCGCTCGGGATGCCGGCCTTCCTGCCGAACGGCTGCCCGCGTTGCAGGTCGCGGTGAGCGAGGTGGCCACGAACACGTTGCGCCATACGTCGTCAGGGGGCAACGTGCGCGTCTGGGCCGACGGGAACGAGGTCATCAGCGAGTTCACCGACAGCGGGACCTTCGACAGTGGATTCGTCGTCTGTCCGGGTCCGACTGACGGGTGGGGCCTGCGGATCGCCGACGAGGTCTGCGATCGGTTCGATCTCTACAGCCGGCCGGGCACGACAGTCTGGCGGCTCGCGGTCAACCTCGAGCACGAGCCTCCGATCGCGGCTTGACCTGCGGCATACCATCGGGCAGCGCATCGCTCGTCAGGTGGCCGGTTGTGGCTTGGCGCCCGCGGGGTGTCCCACAGGCAAGCGCTTCTCCGAGGTCGGCGTCGAAGCAGCGGCTGTCGCCCAGTCTTGCGGCAGGTCGTCACGAACGACCGCCATCTGGTCCAACCCTGTCAGCTTGATGATCTGCTTGGTTATGCCTGGCGCCCCACACAGCGAAACCGCCGCCCCCGGCACCCGCGCGGACAGCGCGTACAGGTAGTGGACCAGAGCGGCTCCGCCGAAGGTGACACCGGCCAGGTCCACGAACAGGGTCTCGCACGTGACACCCGCCAGTTGGCGCTGCGCCAAGCGCACGTCCACGGGATCCAACAGGTCGACGTCGCCAGCTATGCACACGCACGCCACCCGGCCCTGGCCGGCACAGGTGACGGTGATGATCATCGGGTGACTCTCCACGCCATTCCCCACCTCAGGCTCGGTACGGCCTGCCGAGGTCTAGGGCAGTGACAAAGACGAACACGAACAATGTTACCCAAGTGCGGCGCGGCGGGCGCCTGCCGAATCGACGCAACACAGGTCAGCGCCTACCCAGCGCCCGAGCGGCTCAGTAGATGAGGCGGTAGGCTGTGGAGACGGCTGCGCGGTAGGCCGCCCCGGTGACCGCCCGGTCGCGGTGCAGCGCGGCACGGGCCGCGTTGGCGCCCGGGCCACCGTGCACACCCGGTCCGGGATGGGCCGAGGCACTGGCCAGGTAAAGCCGGTCGATCACCGTGTCAGCGCGGCCCAGGCCCGGTGTCGGCCGCAGCACCAGCTGCTGCGTCGGTGCGGCCGTACCGCCGCCGAGGGCACCGCCGCTCATGTTGGCGTTCTCGTTGACGAGGTCCGCCGGGCCTTGGACGTGGCGGCCCAGGACGAGTTCTCCGAATCCGGGCGCCAGCTTGTCGATCATGGCCTCGATGCGGTCGACACACGCCCGGATGCCGTCGTCGTCGCGGCCGCGACCGGCATACCGGTAGGGCAGGTGGGTGTAGGCCCAGGCGGTCTCCGTCCCGGCCGGCGACCGGGTGGGATCGGCGCGGCTCATCTGCCCCATCAGCACGAACGGCGTCGTCGGATCGTCTCCGGCGGCGACCGTGGCCGCGGTGCGCGACAGTTGCGCGGTGTCGCCGCCCAGGTGCACCGTGCCGGCGAACCGGGTCTGCGGGTTGGTCCAGGGCAGCGGCTCGCGCAGCGCCCAGTCCACTTTCACCGTGGGCCGGTCGTAGCGGAATCTGCGCAGGTCGGCCAGCAGCTGCGCGGGCAGGTGCCCGGGGCCGACCAGGTGCCGGTACAGGTACGGGGCGTCGACGTCGGCGAGCACGGCCCGCCGGGCCCGCCAAGCGCGGCCGTCGGCGCACACCACGCCCAGGGCGCGGCCGCCGCCGACGACGATCCGGTCGACGTCGGCCCGGCAGTGCAGTTCTCCGCCGTGCGCGGTGAACCGCCGCGTCATGGCGTCGGTCAGCGACTGCGCTCCGCCTTCGGGAACGGGGAAGCCATGGTGCTGGCCGAGCATGGCCAGCAGCCAGCCGTACGCGCCGGAGCCGGCGCTTTCCGGCCCGACGTCGGCGTGCAGGGCACAGCCGTAGAGCAGCAGCCGGGCGCCTTCGCCGGAGAAGGACTCCTCGGCGAGGTCCCGGATCGACAACCCCAGCTGTCGCGACACCCGCAGACTGCCGCCGACACCGCCGCGGACCAGTAGCCGGGTGGCCGCCCGTATCGGCGGGAACGGGGTGAACATGGCCGCCACCAGATCGTCCTCCAGCGCCAGCCAGTCATGGTATGCGGCCAGCCAGCGTCTGCCGTCCCGGCGGTCGAAGGCGGCGACCGACTCTACGGTGCCTTCCGGGTCCACCCACATCAGCGCTGACCGTCCGTCCGGCAGGGCGTGGGCCAGCACGGCGTCGGCGCGTAGCCAACGCAGGCCGTAATCGGTCAGGCGTAGGCCCGAGATCACTGGCGAGCAGGCCGCGAACGGGTAGAACGCGCTGCACATGTCGGCCCGGTAGCCTGGAGCGGCGATCTCGGCACTGCGCACGGCACCGCCGGGGGTGGCCGCGGCCTCCAGCAGTACGACGTCCCAGCCGGCGTCGGCAAGCATGTTCGCGGCCACCAGGCCGTTGGGTCCCGCGCCGATGACCACCGCGTCGACCACGGCTGAGCTCACGGACGGTGCTCGGCGAGGTCGGCCAGGCGACGCAGTGCCTCGCGGTTGCGGGCATGCATCAGCACATCGTTGATTTTGTTGCGGAGCCCGAGTGCCGGTCCGTCGCTGAACTGCTCGTCCAGGACCACACGGGTGGTCGCCGGTGACTGCTTGACCAGGGTGAACACCGCGGTGAGCTCGCCCAGCGGCCACAGTTTCGGCTTCATCGCCAGCCGGACCGGCGGTTCGCAGTCCAGGATCTCCGTCTCGTGGTCGCGGGTCAGCGGCCAGATGCCGACCGTGTGGTGCAGCTTGCTGCCCGCGGCCGGCCACTCCAGGTCGACGTCACGGATGTGGGCGGTCCCCACGACCCAGTTGGCGTAGCTCCAGCCGTCGGAAAGCACGTCGAACACCTTTTCCAGCGGAGCGTTGACGGTGCGCTCGGTTCGTGACATGACAGCCCCTTCCGGCCGGGCGAGGCGCCCGGATACCACTAAAGGGTCGAAAACACCGCAGGCTAGTACCCTGCGCGGACCCGATCTAATCGCGCGCGGCAGCCGCCCCCGCGGTGGTGCGGGCACCGGCTGGGGGCGTCATCTGTTGCGGACCGCTGCGCTCAGGACGCAGCGCGCCGCGAAGTCGCCGGCCTAAGTGGCCCATCACCGCCATCGGAATGCCCGCCAGCGCGGCCACCGGGAGCCTGCGCCCGCCGTCGACGCGCCTGGGCTGCTCGACCGGTGTGAACAGATTTCCTTCCGACGACTGCACGACCCGGCCGAACTGCGCTGTCTGGCCGTACCAGACCATCAACCGCTCGGCCACTGCCGGGGCCAGCCGCCACGACCACACCACACTGCCCGAGCCGGTGCCGACCAGGCTCTGCCGCCGCGGATGCTCCAGCAGCCGTACGATGCGGTCGGCCACCCGCTGCGGCGAGCACATCGGCCGCGGCGGGATGACCTCCCGTCCCATGTAGTTCGCGGCCCACGCGAACAGGGGCGTGTCCACCGACGCCGGCAGCACCGTGCACACCGACACCTCGTCGACGCCGTCGGCTCGCAGCTCCTGGCGCAGCGCGTCAGCCAGACCCTGCACCGCGTGCTTGGCCATGCTGTACGCACCCAGATACGGTATCGACGCCTCCGACAGCACCGACCCGACCACGATCAGCACCCCGCCCCCACAAGCACGCAACCGGGGCACCGCCGCCCGCACACCGTGCAGGTAGCCGAACACGTCCACCTCGACCGTCCGGCGCACCTGCTCCATGGGCAGGTCCAGCAGCCTGCCGTAGACGGCCACACCCGCGTTGTTGACCCACCCGTCGATGCGGCCGAACTCCGCCTGCGCGGCCACGGCCAGCCGCTCGACCGCCTCCGCGTCAGCGGTGTCGGTCGGCACCTCCAGCACCGACGCGCCCAGCATGCGACACTGGCCGCCGATCTCGGCCAGCCCGCGCTCACTACGCGCGGCGAGCACGAGCCGGGTGCCTCGCTCGGCCAGGGTCAGCGCGGTCGCCGCCCCGATCCCACTGGTCGCACCTGTTATCACGACGGTGGACTCATCGAGTGATCTCGTCAATGGCATCCACTGTGCGTACCCGTCACGGCCAGCTTCTACGCCGCCGCGACCGGACGAACGCGCGACCCGAGAGAACTGCTCACCGCGGTCAGTAGCCGACAGGCTCCCTGATGATCGGGCAGGTCATACAGTGGCCGCCGCCCCGGCCGCGGCCGAGCTCGGCGCCCGCGATGGTGACGACCTCCACCCCGGCGCCGCGTAACAGGGCATTGGTCTGGGTGTTGCGGTCATAGGTGATCACGACACCCGGCTCGACGGCCAACGCGTTGTAGCCGCCGTCCCACTGCTGGCGTTCGGAGAAGTCCGCATCACCGCAGGTGTCGACGACCCGCAGCGCGGGCAGTCCGAGCCCTTCCGCGACCACCTCCACGAACGGACGTGCCCGTTCGTCGACCACCTCCACCCCCGGCGGTTTGTCGATCGGGCGTAGCGAGAAGGTGTGCACCCCGTCCATGACGGCGGGATACAGCGTGACGATGTCCCGGTCGGCGAAGGTGAACACGGTGTCCAAGTGCATCGCGGACCTTGACTTGGGCATCGCGGCCACGATGACATGTGAGGCGGCCCCGTTGGCGAACAGCGCCGCCGCGACCTGGGTGATGGCCTGCCGCGACGTGCGTTCGCTCATGCCCGTCAGCACGACACCGTTGCCCAGCGGCATGATGTCGCCGCCTTCGAGCGACGACTGGCCCCACTGCTGTTCGGGGTCCCCCCACCACACTCGGGAGCCGGTGAAGTCAGGGTGGAACTGGTAGATCGCCTTCATCAGCAGGGTCTCGCCGTGCCGTGCCGGCCAGTACAACGGGTTGAGTGTCAGCCCGCCGTACAGCCAACAGGTGGTGTCCCGGGTGTAGAGCGTATTAGGCCACATCTCATTTGGTGCGGGTGTGACCTGTGATGCAGCATGTCGTTTGTGGAGCAGACCGCCGTGAGCCAGTGGGCGCCCGACCGGTTGTG
>NZ_JBEZDT010000069.1:0-24213 GCF_040648455.1 Catellatospora sp. NPDC049133 | reverse complement strand
GGTGCCGCCGAGCGAGCGGAAGAAGGTCACCGAGCCGGTGGCCGCGCCGAGGTCCTTCATGGCGGCGGTGTTCTGCACCGCCGGGCGCGCAGTCCGTCGCGTGCGTGGGTGGGTGGGGAGGATCAGGTGACGGGGATGTCGCGGCGGCGCAGCGCCGCCAGTCCGGCCGCGGTGAGCGCGGCGGCGATCGCGGTCAGCACCAGTAGCGGGGTCGCCGGGACGGCTGCCGGGCCGGGCAGGTGCGGGATGTGCGTGAACGGGGACACGTCCAGCACGAGCTGGTCGAGCTGCAGGGCCGCGCCGACCTGGCCGAGCAGCACGCACAGCGACAGCGCCACCCAGCCGACTGCCGGCGACAGCCGCGGCAGCAGCCCGTACGCGGCCACGGTCAGGCCGGTCAGCAGCCACACCGCGGGCATCTGCACCAGCGCGGCGCCGATGACCCGGGGCACCTGGCGGCCGATCTCCCCGGTGCTGGAGCCGTACACCAGGCCCGCGAACAGGCCGGTGGCCGCCATGACCAGGGTCGGGCCGAGCAGCGCGAACGTCAGGTGCCCGGCCGCCCAGCGCAGCCGGCCGACCCCGGCGCTCAACACGGGCTCGCTGCGCAGGGCCGCCTCCTCGGTGCGCATGCGCAGCGCCGCCGAGATGCCGTACGCGGCCACCGCGATCGCGCCGATGCCGAGCGAGCCGCCGACGAAGATGTCGGAGGCCACCGACTTGCCGCCGATCCGTTCCATGATCTCGGTGAGCTGGCCGTTGCCTTCGAGCAGGCTGCTCGCCGTCTTGGCGACGCCGCCGAACAGGACGCCGCCGACGACGCCGAGCCCGATCGTCCAGCCGATCAGTGAACCGCGGTGCAGCCGCCAGGCCAGGCCGAACGGGCTGCTCAGCGAGGCTGGGGCGGTGGCGGGGCCGAGCCGCGGCGGCAGCAGGCCCGCGCCGAGGTCCCGCCGGGCCGACAGGCGCAGCGCGGCGTACGCCAGCACCACCGCGACGGCCGCGCAGACCGCGAACAGCCACCAGCGGTCGTCGGTGTAGGCGTGCACCTTGTACACCCAGCTCAGCGGGGTGGCCCAGGCCAGCCAGGTCAGGCCGCCTCCGCTGACGTCGCCGACGCCGCGGAGCAGGAAGTCGAGGCCGAGCACCGCGCCGGCGATGCCCCGGGCGGTGCCCGCACCGGTGGTGAGCTGCGCGGCGAGCGCGCCGATGCCGGCGTACAGGATGCCCGCGAAGGCCCACGCGAAGCCCATGGCGAACGCGCCCGAGGCGGGAGTCTGCTGGCTGATCATGCCGAGCGCCACCAGCACGCCGACGACCAGGCTCGCTCCGGAGACCGTGAGCACCGCGGCGGCCAGCGGCGCGTGGCGGCCGACGACGGCGGAGCCGAGCAGCTCCCGGCGACCGGCCTCCTCCTCGACCCGGGTGTGCCGGATGACGACGAGCAGGCCGATGAGGCCCATGATGACGATGCCGGTGGCGGACCGCCAGAAGATCAGCGCGCCGAGGCTGGGCTCGGCCGGCTTCTGGCCGTAGAACAGCAGCAGCATGGGGCTGGCGGCCAGGGAGTCGATGTAGCCCTGACGGCCGGCGTCGGTCGGGTACAGGCTCGCCGTGCCGGAGGCCAGGCCCAGCGGCAGCAGGGCCATGCACAGCATCCAGATCGGCATCAGCACCCGGTCGCGGCGCAGGATCAGCCGGACCAGGGTGCCGGTTCCGGTGAGGGAGGTCATCGCACCGGCTCCGTCTCGTAGTGGCGCAGGAACAGCTCCTCCAGCGTCGGCGGCTGGCTGACCAGGCCGCGTACGCCATGGGTGGTGAGCTGGCGCAGCACGGCGTCGAGCTCGGCCTGGTCGACCTGGAACCGCACGGTGGCCCCGTCGGTCTTCAGGTCGTGCACCCCCGGAAGGTGGGCCAGGCCGTTCGGCGGGGTGGCCAGCTCGGCGGTGATGTGGGTGCGGGTCAGGTGGCGCAGCTCGGCCAGGGTGCCGGTCTCCACGGTGCGGCCCTGCCGGATGATGCTGACCCGGTCGCACAGCGCCTCGACCTCGGACAGGATGTGGCTGGACAGCAGGACGGTGCGGCCGTTGCGGGTCTCCTCGGCGACGACCTGCCGGAAGACCTCCTCCATCAGCGGGTCCAGGCCCGAGGTCGGCTCGTCGAGCAGCAGCAGCTCTACGTCGGAGGCGAGCGCGGCGATGAGCCCGACCTTCTGCCGGTTGCCCTTGGAGTAGGCGCGGCCCTTCTTCTTCGGGTCGAGGTCGAAGCGTTCCAGCAGGTCCTTGCGCTTGGCGGCGTTGAGGCCGCCGCGCAGCCGGCCGAGCAGGTCGATGACCTCGCCGCCGGAGAGGTTGGGCCAGAGGGTGACGTCGCCGGGCACGTAGGCCAGGCGGCGGTGCAGCGCGACGGCGTCGCGCCAGGGGTCGCCGCCGAGCAGCGTGGCGGTGCCTCCGTCGGCCCGGAGCAGGCCGAGCAGGATGCGGATCGTGGTGGTCTTGCCGGCGCCGTTCGGACCGAGGAAGCCGTGCACCTCGCCGCGTGCGACAGTCAGATCCAGGCCGTCGAGAGCCTTGGCCTGGCCGAAACTCTTGGTCAGGCCGACCACTGAAATGGCGTTGTCCATGTTTTGGACGCTACACTCATTTCACAAGTTTGTGAAAGTACGAAAGCTACAGTCTTGACAAAATCTTGACGGAGGTCACGTGGCACACTCCCCGCCGCAGCGCGACGAGCAGGCGATGCGCGGCTTCGTCGAGTACATGGCCCGGACCCTGGCCGACTGGGGTTTCCCGCGGATGGCCGGCCGCGTGGTGTTCACCCTGATGGCCGCCGACGAGCAGGCGCTGACCGCCGCCGAGCTGGCCGAACGCCTCGGCGTGAGTCCGGCCGGCATCTCCGGGGCGATCCGCTACCTGGTCCACCTGAACATGGTCGCCAGGGAGCCGGTGCCGGGCTCGCGCCGCGACCGCTACCGCATGGTCGACGACTCCTGGTACGAGGTGACCGTCGCCAAGATGGGCCTGCTCAAGACCATCAGCGACGCGGCGGACCAGGGCGTCGCCGCCGCGGGCGGGGAGGGCACCCCCGCCGGGGCGAAGCTCGCCGGGATGCGCGACTTCTACGCCTGGGTGCAGGAGAACATGCCCTCGCTGCTGAACCAGTGGGCCGAGCACAAGGCCCGGCTGCGCGAATCCGCCCCCGACGCCGACCCTCGCTGACCGGATCTGCGTGGCTTCTCCGGCGGGCCGAACCGGGTGGGCGGCGGACCCGGTTCCGCGCGGGAACCGCGACCTGGCAGGGTGGCGGTGAGCGAGCGAGGAAGGGGTGGCCATGGCACAGCAGACGCGGTGGGCGACCGAGACCGAACGCGGGCACGCCCAGCGGATGGCCGACCGGTTCCGGCAGATGGCCGCCGAGGGCCACGACCTCGCGGGCGAGGCGCGCACGCTCGACGCGATCATCGCGCCCGGGTCGGCCGTGCTCGACGCGGGCTGCGGCAGCGGCCGGGTCGGCGCGGCGCTGGCCGTACGCGGGCACACGGTGCTCGGCGTGGACGCCGACGAGACGCTGATCGCGGCGGCGCGCGAGGACTTCCCCGAGATCGAGTGGCTGGTGGGCGACCTCACCGAACTCGACCTGACGGCGGGCGGGCAGCGGCGGCTGTTCGACGCCGCGATCCTGGCCGGCAACGTCATGCTCTACCTCGCGCCGGACACCGAGACCGAGGTGCTGCGCCGGGTCGGCGGGCACGTACGACCCGGCGGGCCGGTGGTGGTCGGCTTCGGCACCGGGCGCGGGTACGCCGTGGCCGACTTCGACGCCCACGCGGCACAGGCCGGGTTGCTGGTCGAACAGCGTTTCGCCACCTGGGATCTGCGGCCGTGGCGGGAGGACGCCGACTTCGCGGTGACCGTGCTGCGAAGGCCGGCCGGCTGAGGTCACCGGGCCGGCAGGCGACCGCTCACACGCAGATCCAGTAGTACAGGTGCTCACCCGCGTCACGGGCTCGCTGGGCGAGGCCCTGCAGCGCCTCGATGGTCGGCACGTAGTCGTCGTCCGGCCCATCGGAGTCGATCTCCTCGATCCGCTGCCAGCGCGCCGACAGTTCGAGCAGGCGATCCGGAGTGATTCCGGCCAGGGTGTCGCGGGTGGCGTCGTCGACCGACGCCAGCCAGGGACCGGTCTCCTCCGCACTCCACAGCATGCGGCTGTCGACGGTGTCGACGGTCCACTCGACACCGCGGGCGAAACTCACCAGGTGGCCCAGCGTGACATCGGCGTCGAGGTGTTTGAAGTAGAGCAGGTCCAGCGCGGTGCCGTCGCTGAACGGCCCCGGGCTCCCGTCGTTGTCCTCGATCATCTTCACCGCGGCGGCATCATCGGCCGCGCGGAAGTAGTCGGTCAGCACACCCATGGCCGACACCCCACCACGGCCGTACGACAACGGACGACCCGAAACCGTCACCGGTCCTGCCGGGTCGGTTCCGCCGGGTCATCGGTGCGGTCGCCGTCGGCCGAGCGGTGCAGGCCCTCGGCGAAGGCGCGGTCGGCCGCGGCCGCCTCGGCCGAGGTCAGGCCCGCCGGGGGCGGCACCGCCGGCAGGTTGAGCACCATCGTCAGGCCGCCGCCGGGGGTCGTCTCCGGCAGCAGGGTGCCGCCCATCGCCTCGACCAGGCCCCGGGACAGCGCCAGGCCGAGGCCGACGCCGCTCTCGTTGTTGCGGTCGCCGAGCCGCTGGAACGGCAGGAACACCTGGTCGCGCTGCTCCTCGGGGATGCCCGGCCCGTGGTCGACCACCCGTAGCTCGACCAGCTCGCCGTGCTCGCTCGCGGTGACCAGCGGCGGGCGGTCCGGCGGGCTGAACCGCAGGGCGTTGCTGACGACATTCACCAGCACCCGCTGCAGCAGACCCGGATCGGCGCGTACGGCAGACAGGTCGTCCGGGATGCGCACCCGCACCGCCCGGCCCGGCGCGCCCAGCTCGTCGAGCGCCGTGGGCACCGCCTCGTCGAGCCAGACGTCGACGGCGGCCACCCCCAGCGCCCCCGCCTGCAGCCGGCTCATGTCCAGCAGGTTCGCGACCAGCCGGGAAAGCCGGTCCAGCGACTCGGCGGCGGTGGCCAGCAGCTCGCGCCGGTCCTCGTCGCTGAACGCCACGTCGTCGCTGCGCAGGCCCTCCACGGCGGCGACGGCCGAGGCCAGCGGCGTACGCAGGTCGTGGCTGACCGCGGCGAGCAGCGCCGTGCGCATCCGGTCGGCCTCGGCCAGCGGCTTGGCCTTGGCGGCCTCGGCCGCCAGCCGCTCCTGGCGCAGCGCGATCGCGGCCTGGGCGGCGAACGCCTCGATGATCCGCCGGTCGGCGGCCGCGGGCACCGGACCGCGCAGCACCACGGTGACCTGGTCGTCGACCGCGACCGTGGTGTCGCCCTGCCCCGGCATGACGCAGGGCTGCCCGCCGACCGTGGCGGCCACCCGCCAGGCGCTGGGATCGCCCTGGCAGTCGGGCGCGGGCGGCACGTCGTCGCGCCGCTCCAGGACGGTGACCGCGTCGAGCTGGAAGGTCTCGCGCAGGTTCTCCAGCAGTGCCTGCAGCGGGCTCGCGCCGCGCAGCACGCTGCCCGCGACGGTGGCCAGCGTGCCGGCGTCGGCCGAGGCGCGGGCGGCTTCGCGGGTGCGGCGGGCCGCCAGGTCCACCACCGCGCTGACCGCGACCCCGACCAGGATGAACACGGCCAGCGCAAGCACGTTCTCCCGGTTGGCGACGTTGAAGGTGCGTAGTGGCGGGGTGAAGAAGAAGTTCAGCAGCAGCGAGCCGGCGACCGCGGCCAGCAGCGCGGGCCACAGGCCGCCGACCAGCGCGACCACGATCACCATGGCCAGGAACAGCAGGATGTCGCTGGCCAGCGACAGGTCCTCGCCCAGGGTGCGCAGCAGCAGGGTCAGCAGCGGCAGGCCGAACACGGCGAGCGCGAAACCGCTCAGCCGCCGGGCCGGGGACAGCGCCGAGACCCCACCCAGGGCGGGAAGCCTGCCCCGGCCGATCCGTTCGTGCGGCACGAGGTGCACGTCGATCGCGCCGGACAGCGCCGTGGTGGTCACCCCGACCCCGGGCGATAGCAGCTGCGCCAGTCGGCCCCGGCGGCTCGCGCCGAGCACGAGCTGGGTGGCGTTGACGCCGCGGGCGAAGTCGAGCAGCGCCCGCGGCACGTCCGCGCCCGCGACCTGGTGGTACGTGCCGCCGAGGCTCTCCACCAGCACCCGGTGCTTGGCCAGCAGCGCCGGGTCGGCCCCGGCCAGCCCGTCGGAGCGGGCCACGTGCAGGGCCAGCAGGTCGGCGCCCTTGCTCCGGCCCGCGATCCGGGCCGCGCGGCGGATCAGGGTCTCCCCCTCCGGCCCGCCGGTGACCGCGACGACGACCCGTTCCCGGGTCTCCCACTGCTTGGCGATGTCGTGGTCGGCCCGGTACCGGTCGAGCTGCTCGTCGACCTTGTCGGCCAGCCAGAGCAGCGCCAGCTCGCGTAGCGCGGTGAGGTTGCCGACCCGGAAGTAGTTGCCCAGCGCGGCATCGATCTTGTCGGGTTGGTACACGTTGCCGTGAGCCATGCGCCGCCGCAGCGCCTCCGGCGTCATGTCGACCAACTCGACCTGGTCGGCCTGGCGCACCACCTGGTCGGGGACCGTCTCGCGCTGGACGATGCCGGTGATCTGCTCGACGACGTCGTTGAGGGACTCCAGGTGCTGGATGTTGACCGTCGACAGCACGTTGATGCCGGCGTCGAGCAGCTCCTGGACGTCCTGCCAGCGCTTGGCGTTGCGGCTGCCGGGCACGTTGGTGTGGGCCAGCTCGTCGACGACGGCGACCTGCGGCGCGCGGGCCAGCACCGCGTCGACGTCCATCTCGGTGAACGCCGCGCCGCGGTAGTCCACCGATCGGCGGGGCACGACCTCCAGTCCGTCGAGCATCTCGGCGGTGTGCTGGCGGCCGTGGGTCTCGACGTAACCGATCACGATGTCGGTGCCCCGGCCGCGGCGGCGCTGGGCCTCTTCCAGTACGGCGTAGGTCTTGCCCACGCCCGGCGCGGCGCCCAGGTAGATGCGCAGCTGTCCGCGTGCCATGACCGGATCATCCCCCATGGGCGGGGGCGTCGTACGGCACGAACCGGTAACCCATGCCGGGCTCGGTGAGCAGGTGGCGCGGGTGGGCCGCGTCGTCCTCCAACTTGCGCCGCAGCTGGGCCATGTACTGGCGCAGGTAGTTGGTCTCCGTGGCGTACTGCGGCCCCCATACCTCCTGCAGCAGCTGCCGCTGGCCGACCAGCTTTCCCGGGTTGCGCACCAGCACGCTGAGCAGGTGCCACTCGGTGGGGGTCAGCCGCACCTCGCCGCCGTCGCCGAGCTGGCGCACCTGGTGGTTGCCGACGTCCACGGTGTGCCGGCCGATGCGCACCGTGCTCTGCGCCTCCGGCGCGGCGGTGTGCCGGCGGGTCACCGCCCGGATCCGGGCCAGCAGCTCGTCCACGCCGAACGGCTTCGTGACGTAGTCGTCGGCCCCGGCGTCCAGCGCGTGCACCTTGTCCTCGCTGCCGGTGCGTCCCGACAGCACGATGATCGGCGCTGCCGACCAGCCGCGCAGACCGCGGATCACGTCCACGCCGTCCATGTCGGGCAGGCCCAGGTCCAGCACCACCACGTCGGGATGCGCCGCCCCGGCCACCCGCAGCGCCCCCGCACCGTCGGCGGCGGTTTCCACGTCGTAGCCGCGGGCCTTCAGGTTGATCCGCAACGCCCGCAGGATCTGCGGCTCGTCGTCCACGATCAGGATCTTCGTCATGCCTCCCCCACCCTACCGCCCCCCTCCCCTCCCGAAGGAAAGGAAGGGCACCTTCTTAACGGACGTCCGTTAAGAAGGTGCCCTTCCTTCTGCCAGGGTTATTTGAGGCGGGCGTCGAGGGCGTCGATGAGGGCCTGCTGGAACTTGCCGTACTCGGTCAGGTCGAACGGCCAGCGCCACAGTTCGAGCTGGATGCCCTGGGCGGCGATGCGCAGCGCCTGGTTGTTCGACATCTCCTTGGGCGCGAATCCGATGAACTGGGTGTAGTAGCCGTCCATCTCGGCCAGCCGCTGGGCCGCGTCCTTCGGCCCGACCACCGCCGTGCCGCCGGTGCGCGCCCGGACCGGGACGGGTTCCAGCACCACTTTCTCCGGCTTGAAGTGCCGGCCGTCGATCATCAACCCGTGCCCCTTGGCCCGTACGTAGTCCCACAGGTGCTGGCCCACCGGCAGGTCCTTCAGCCGGGTCAGGTCGTCCAGGTTGGAGATCGACTTGGACTCGAACACGGCCAGCACCCAGACCCGGCCGTCCGGGTGCACCGAGATCGCCAGCAGGTCGCCGAGCTGCTTGCCCTGGCCGTCGGTGACCCCGCCGACCAGCTGCACCTTGCCCCACTTCTTCGACAGCTTCGCCGAGGCCCGCGCCCGTACCTTGTCCAGGGCGGACATCATGTCCTCCAGCTCGGGCAGCGAGCGGGCCAGCCGCTCCACGATCAGGCCGCGCAGCGACTGCGGGCTCATCTCACCGCGGCCCATCGCCTGGGCGACGATGTCGGCGAAGGTGGCCCGCTCCACCCCGGTCAGGATGGTCGGGAAGCGGGACAGGAAGCGGTCGTAGAGTTTGAGCGCCTCGGCCACCACGGCTCCGGTGATCAGCTTGACCATGCGCTCCAGGTCGCGCATGCTCGCGGCGGCGAGTGCCTTCGGCGCGGCCCGGATCTCGTACCGCACCACCTCCTTGCCGAAGATCTGCAGGCTGAGCCGCTTGACGCCGCGGGCGAACTTGGTGCCGTGCCCGAGCCGGATCAGTGCCACCACCTTGCTCACGGCGAAGCCTCCTCGTAGGAAACTTCGAGCGCCTCGCCGATGGCGAAGCTGTCCGGCTCGCAGAACGCCCGGATCAGCTCCAGCGCGATCCGGCCGACCAGGCGGCCCAGGTGCCGGCCGGACGCGGCGGCGTCGGGGGCGGTGCGCACCTGCTCGGACCACCACTCCAGGCTGGCCCGGCCGATCATGGTGGCGATGTCCTCGGCGTCGGGGATGATGTCGCGCAGCGCTTTCGCCGCCTCGACCGGCCCCACCTGGTCGAGCCAGCGGAACACCGCGCCCATGCGCTGCATCGCCCGCAGCGTCTCCAGCTCCGCCTTGACCTGCGGGGACAGCCCCTGCGGCGTGTCCTCGACGATCGGGCGGACGAAGAACTCGGCCAGGCTCACCGTGACCCCGACCCCGACCAGCTTGAACAGCGCCTGCAGGTCCTGCTTCCAGGCGGCGGCACCCTCCAGGAAGCCGTCGGCGAACCCGTCCACGAAGCCGGCCGTGGCCGGCAGCGGATACGTCGGGGCGCTGACCATCCGCAGGTACGCCGCCACGTCGGCGACGCCCGCCGACCGGGGCGCCTGCGCGGTCACCGCCTGGATCAGGCCCGTGCCCAGCGCCGCCTGGTCGGCGGCGCTGAGCTGTCCGGACAGGCCGGTCACGGCCGCGGCTCGGTGAGGTGCACCGCCACCTCAGCCGTCTTCAGGTCGCCGGCCGCCACCGCCTCGCTCACCTTGCCCTGGGCCAGCAGCGCGGCCGACACCGCCGCGGTGCGGCCCGCCTCGCCCTGGGCCACGCTCTCGGTGAACGGGTCGGCCGCGGTGGTGCCGGCCAGCGTCACCTCGGTGTGCACCCCGTCGGTCGGCAGGTCCTCCGACCAGGTGCCCAGGCACACGTGCTTCTGCACCACCTCCGGGCACGGGTTGCCCGGGACCAGCTCGACCTCCGACGGGCCGCCCAGGTGGGTCACCCGCCAGTCGGCCAGCTCCTTGAGCACCTTGCGGACCAGGTCCTCGATGCCCGCCGGGCCGGTGCCCTGCTGCGAGCGCAGGAAGATCCAGCGCAGCGCGATCTCCTCGTATCCGGTGCGCACCGGCAGGAACAGCCGCGCCCAGGAGGCGTTGACGAAGTCGCCGGCCGGGCGGGCCGGGTCGCGCAGGCTGCCGTCGCCGCTCCAGGTGCCGGAGTAGGTCCGCGCCGCGGCCAGTTCCCAGTCGAAGACCTGCTCCCAGACGTCCAGCTCGGCGATCTCGTCGCGGGCGTCGGCCGGGAACATGGCGTTGATGAACCGGCGCATCAGCTCCTGCGCCGGGTTCAGGCTCGCCCGGTGCGCGATCCGCCACGCCTCGAACTCGGCCAGCGCGACCGCCTCGGCGGCGGCCACCTTCGCCGCCCGCTGGGCGATCAGGACCGCGCACTGCGCCTCCCACGCCGCGGCCGCCTCGGCCTGCGCCTGGCTGAGCGACGTGGCGTCCGGAATGACCCGGGCCGACAGCGACACCCAGATCTGCGACGAGCCGGTCAGCCGCCAGCCCGCGCCGCAGTGGACGATCTGGAAGACGGTACGGTCCCCCGCCGAGTTCATGACCTCCCAGGGGTCGCCGACGGTGTACACGCCGTACCCGCGCGACGCGCCGGTCATCGTCGAACGCAGGCTGCCCTGCAGGCTCGCGATGTCGCCGTCCCACTTCATCCCGCGGGGCACGTTGATCGGCAGGGTGTAGTCGGCGCTCATGTCGCTGCCCGGCCAGCCGCCCCACTGCGTCAGCTCGGTCAGCGGCGGGTCGAGCCCGACCAGCCGCGCGCCGGGCACCTCGGCGATGTTCGGCTGCGGGGGCAGCACCGCCGCCGGGACCGAGTCCCGGGCCGCCTTGAGCAGCTGCTCGCGCATCGCGCTCTCGGCGGCGTAGAAGTCGCCGGCGGGGTCCCGGACGAACGGCGTCCAGCACAACCGCACCCCGAACCGCTCGTGGGAGAACCGCATCCGCTGGAGCACCTTGTAGAAGTGCAGGTCGATCGGGGTGAACTGGTTGGGATTGCGGATCGTGCGGCGGGCCGCCCGCTCGAAGCGGTCCGACTCCGACACCCGGAACACGGTCTTGTGCACGTCGCGCATCTTGGCCACGTTCTTCGAGGTCCGGGCGGCGACCTCCTTGACCGAGTCGGTGCGGGTGTCATTGTCGGCCTGCGTCGTGGTGTCCGACACCCCGCCGTTGACCTGGGCCTTGATGCCGTACTCGAAGCCGACCGTGCCGCCGGCCGTGAAGCCGTCGGTGCGGGTCGTGGTCAGCGAACCGGCGATCACCTCGGCGTGGTCGATGGTCGTCGACGACGACTGCTCGCTCTCGGTGTTGCCCTCGGTCTCCGAGCTGGACTCGGACAGGACGTCGCGCTGCACGAACGAGCGCTGCTCCAGCACCACCTCCTCGGCCGGGGCCAGGCCCATGGTGTGCAGGTGCTCGCCGACCACGAAACCGGCCGGGCGCAGCCGGGTGCGGTCCAGGAACAGCAGGCCGATCTCCGACCGGGCCAGGTCGAGCAGTACCTGCTCGGGGGTGCGGTCCAGCACCGTGCCGGTGCGGGTCCCGTCCCCCTTCGGCGGCATGTGGGTGCTCGGGCCGCCGCTGGTCCCCGTGCCGGTGCCGCCCGTGCCGGTCCCGGTCCCACCGGTGCCGCCCGTGCCACCGGTGCCCCCGCCCGGACCGACGATGATCGGCTCGTTGCCCCTGCGCAGCAGGTTGGCCAGCTTCATCAGGGGTAGCGGCACTGCTGCCTCTGTCGGGTCGACGCCCGGCACCCCGTGAGCCAGGCGCATCCGCATGGTCGCCTCGCCCTCCGGCCCGTCCGCCCGGGTGACCGGGGCGGAAGCGGCGACGGTCTTGCCCGAGCCGCCGTGCCACTCGGCCCACTCGGCGGTGGCCTCGCCGGTGAGGCCGGCCGCCTTGGCCAGGTACACCCACTGCGCGCGGGTGAGGACGGGACGGCCGTTGCTGCCGGTGTTGCTCAGGGCCGCGTACCGGTAGGAGTACACGAAACGGTCGCCGGAGCCGGGTGCCCCTTGCAGGGCTTCCACCGGCACCGTGAATGTCACACGCTGTGTCATGGCAGGAGTCTGAATGCGGCGGTGCCACCGATCCGTTGACGGTCGTCATTCCGACGGTCCCGGCCGACTCCCTCACCGGCGACATCCCCCCTGGCCACAGGCCCGACTCCGCCCTCCGGTCGGTCCAGTGTGGCCGGTCGGCGGGCGAGCAGCCACCACTTCGCCATCCAACGGGGCAGATCTCCGAGGGCCGGGGCGGGACCGGTGGCCAGCCTCGATCCGCTGGCCCGCCGCGAGTTCATGAAGACCATGGTCGAAGCGGTCGCCGAGACGGGCCTGACGGTGCTGCTCTCCTCCCACGTGGTCACCGAGCTGGAACGGGTCTGCGACCACCTGGTGCTGCTGCACCAGGGCCGGGTGCGGCTGGCCCGGCGACATCGACGACCTGCTCGCCGGGCACCGGCTGCTCACCGGCCCGCGCAACGACGACACCGCGGGCGTCGACGAGCTCATCGCGGCGACCCACGGCACCCGGCACAGCCACCTGACCCCGCCCGGCCGTCGTCAATGGACGGTGATCGAACAGGCCTGCGCGCGGGTGCGATGATGTGCCGCATGACCTGGGAAGCACTGCTGAGCGCCGCCATCGGCGCGGTCATCGCGCTGTCCGGCACGCTGCTGGCCGACCTGCGCCGCGACCGCCGCCAGCGCGAACGCGACCACGACATCGAGCGGCGCAAGTACTGCGTGGAGTTCACGCTGGCGCTGAACGCCGCGCTGGGCGGGTTGCGCGAGGCCGCCCGCGTGCCTGCCGACGAGCGCGTGGAGGCGGCGACCCGGGCGGTGGCCACCTCCGGGGTCTACGGGGCCCGGGAACAGCTGCTGCTGGCGGGCACGCCCGCGCTGCTGACCGCGGGCGAGGCTGTGTTCCATCGCTTGATCGAGGTCCGCGACGCGGTACGCGGCGGCGCGTCGCTGGACTCACCGGCCTACCACGAGGCGTATCACGGCTTCGCGGACGCGCTGTGGCGCTTCCGGCTCGCGGTGCGCGGCGACCTCGGGCAGCCGGGTCTGACCCCGGCTGCCCTGGACCGGCCCGACTGGTCGGACCGGGATCGCTGCACCGTGTGCGGCGTGCTCACCGCCGCCGCGTGAGCCTCAGCGCTCGCACCTGATCACGACCCGCTGACCCGGCTGGAGCGGGCTGCCCGGACCCGGGAGCTGCCGGTCCACCCGGTACTGGCGCTTGTCCCCGCGGACCCCGCGCACGTCGACGCGCAGGCCCATCGCCGTGAGGTGGTTCTCCGCGTCCTGGCAGTTCCAGTTGTTCAGGTCCGGCATGGCGCCACCCTGCGGGTTGTTGCTCACCTGCAGCTTGACCACGGTGTTGCGCTCGACCCCGGTGCCCAGCGCCGGGGTCTGCTTGACCACGGTCTCGAAGGGCTTGTCCGAGTCGACCTGCTCGACCTCGACCCGCAGGCCCAGGTTCTCCAGGATCGACCTGGCCTCGGCCAGCGGCTTGCCCTCGACCGACGGCACGGTCACCGGGGCGCGGCCCTTGCTGAGCGTCACCTTGATCTCGGCCCCGACCTCGACCTCCTCGCCGGCCTTGGGCAGGGTCTCCAGGACCGAACCCTTCGGGACGAGGTCGCTGTACTTCTCGCCGGCCTTCACCGGCTTCAGCTTCAGCGGTTCGGCTTGCAGGTCGACCAGCGCCTGGTCCCACGGCACGCCGGACACGTCGGGCACCACGTAACGCTCGGGACCGGCGGACAGGGTCAGGGTCACCGTGCCGCCGCTCACCACGTCCTCGCCGGCCGGCGGGTCCTGCACCAGCACGACGTCCTTGGGCACGTCCTCGCGGTACAGCGGCTTGGCGTAGGCGACCTCCAGGCCCAAGCCCCGCAGGGTGGCCTCGGCCTGCTCCCTGGTCAGGTTTGTCACCTGCGGCATCGTGTCGTAGCGGCCGAAGGCCAGGTAGTAGCCGCCGGTCAGCACCAGCAGCCCCAGCACCACCGCACCGGCCATCAGCGCCATCCGCCCGCGCGGATCGCCCATCAACCGCGTGTAGTGCTGCTTGGCCTGCTCCACCAGGCCCGCGACCGAGGGGGCCGACGCCGTTTTGGTGCGCGTACGCGGCTCGGCGGGCTCCTCGCGCAGCCGGGCCCAGGACGGACGGTCGGCGGGCCGCACCTGGTCGACCATCATGGTGTCCTGGGAGACCTGCCGCATCCGTGTGGTCGCGTCGGCCAGACCGTGGCGGGCCGACTGCACCGCGGACAGCATCGCGCCCGCGTCCATGAACCGCGCGCCCGGCGCGCGGCGGGTGGCGGAGGCGACGAGGTCGTCCAGCACCGGCGGCAGCCCGCCCACGAGCTGCGAGGGCGGCGGCACATCGCGCTCGACGTGCTGCCAGGCCACCTCGACGGGCCGCTCGCCCTGGTGCGGGACGCGGCCGGTGAGCAGCTCGAACAGCAGGATCCCGGTGCCGTACACGTCGCCGCGCGGGTCCACGTGGCCGTCGGCCACGAACTCGGGCGCGACGTAAGCGGCGCTGATCGAGGGCTCCGCCCCGCCGGCCTCGACGGCGTCGGCGAGCCCGAGGTCGGTCACCTTGACCACGGCGTCGCTCAGGTCGTGGCCGCCGCCCGGGGCCTCGGCCACCATGATGTTCTCCGGCTTGACCGCGCGGTGCACCAGGTTGGTGCGGTGCGCCGCAGCCAGCGCCGCCAGGACCTGCTCGGTCACCGCGAGCGCTTCGGCCGGGGCGAGCCGGCGGCGCTCGTCGAGGATGTCGCGCAGCGTGCGCCCGCGGACGAACTCCGTCACCAGGTACGGCACACCGCCGTGCAGGCCCTGGCCGTAGAACGCGGCCACGTTCGGGTGCGTCAGCCGGGCCAGCCCCGTCGCCTCCTCGGCGAACCGGTCCGCGTGGAAGGCCGCGGCCTGGCCCCGGCGCGGCTGCGGCGGGTGGATCATCTTGAGCGCGACGGTACGGCCGAGGCGCTCGTCCACCGCCGCGTACACCGTCGTCATGCCACCACGCGCCACGCATCCGCGGATGCGGAAGCGCCCGTCGACGAGCGAGCCCAGGAGGGGATCGGCGAGCTGAGCGTCCATGGCAGCGCAGTCTAGGGCAGTCGCGGACGATGTGGCTCGCCCACTGTCGGGACCGCCCGCGACCTGCGACAGCGCCGGAACTCTCCCCGGTCCTCCGGCGGCCGTGCGCCCGATATCGGTTTGCCGATCATCGGCGGCCGACGTATGGTCGACGGCGATGTGAGCCACTGACACCTTCCCGCGCCCGCGACCGAGGCACTGCCCGGCGGGCGGAAGAGTCGATCCTGTCGGTGGTGTTCCATGTCCTATTCCGCCCTGCTTGCCCATGATCTCGTCCGTACCCTCGGCACGCGCCGGGTGCTCGACGGCGTCAGTCTCACCGCGTCCCCCGGTCACCGGATCGGGCTGATCGGCGAGAACGGCGCCGGCAAGTCCACCCTGCTGCGGCTGCTCGCCGGGACCGACGAGCCCGACTCCGGCGCCGTCACCCGCCCGGACGACCTCGGCTTCCTGCACCAGGAGATGCCGTTCGACGCCGCGGCGACCGTCGCCGACGTGATCGACGACGCCCTGCGCGAGGCCCGGGAGGACCTCGCCGCACTCGACCGGCTCACCGCCGAGCTGGCCGAGGTCGCACCGGACTCCGACGGCTATCCCGCCCTGCTCGCCGCGTACGGCGAGCGGCTGGACCGGGCCCAGGAGCACGAGGCCTGGGACGCCGACCGGCGCGCGGAGATCGTCCTGGCCGGGCTCGGCCTGGGCGGCATCCCGCACGAGCGTTCACTCGGCTCGCTGTCCGGCGGGCAGCGCGGGCGGCTCGCGCTGGCCGCCCTGCTGGCCCGGCGGCCGTCGGCGCTGCTGCTCGACGAGCCGACCAACCACCTGGACGACGCCGCGGCGGCGTTCCTGGAGGAGCAGCTGCGCGGGCTGCCCGGGGTGGTCGTGGTCGCCAGCCACGACCGGGCGTTCCTCGACGCCGTGTGCACCGACCTGATCGACCTCGACCCCGCGGTCGACGGCCCGACCCGCTACGGCGGTGGCTACACCGCGTACCAGGCCGAGAAGCAGGCCGAGCGGGCCCGCTGGCAGCGCCGCTTCGAGCAGGAGCAGGAGGAGCTCGACGACCTGCGCCAGGCCGTGTCGGTCACCGCGCACCAGGTCGCGCCCGGCCGGGCCAAGCGCGACAGCGAGAAGATGGGCTACGGCCACACCACCGGCCGGGTGCAGAACCAGATCTCGCGCCGGGTCCGCAACGCCTCCCGCCGCCTCGACGAGCTGGAACGCGAGCAGGTGCGCCGCCCGCCGGAGCCGCTGCGCTTCCGGGCGACCCGGCTCGCGGGCACGTCGGCCGACGGCACCCTGCTGTCGCTGCGCGACGTGCGCGTGCCGGGCCGGCTCGCCCTGGACCGGCTCGACCTGTCGTCCACGGACCGGCTGCTGGTCACCGGAGCCAACGGCGCGGGCAAGTCGACGCTGCTCGCGGTGCTGGCCGGGCGGCTGGACGCCGCGGGCGAGGTGCACCGGCGACGCGGCCTCACGGTCGGGCTGCTGACCCAGGACAGCGTGTTCGAGCGGCCCGACCGCACCGCCCGGGAGACCTACGAGCTCACGCTGGGCACCGCCCGCGCCGAGGCCGTGCCGCTGGGCGAACTCGGCCTGCTCGCCCCGCGCGACCAGGGCACCCGGGTCGGCGACCTGTCGGTCGGGCAGCGCCGCCGGCTCGCCCTCGCGCTGCTGGTGGCGAACCCGCCCGAGCTGCTGCTGCTCGACGAGCCGACCAACCACCTGTCGCCGCGCCTGGCCGACGAGCTGGAGGAGGCGCTGGGCACCGGGCCGGGCACGATCGTGGTCGCCAGCCACGACCGCTGGCTGCGCTCCCGCTGGCCCGGCCGCGAGCTGCGGCTGTGACAGCGGAAACCGGTGCCCCCACGGCGTTGCGCCGCTGACCTAGCCTGCTCCGCACGGGGCAGGCAAGGTCAGGCGTCCCGGCTCGCGACGAGTGACGGGGACGGTATGGCCAGGGCCGAGGGAGATCTACTCAAACCGCACTGGATCGTGGCTTGGTGGCTGATACTGGTAGTCGGCCTGGCGTTGACCACGGTGACCGCGGCGACCAAGTTCGGTGATCTGGACAAGCAGGACCGGCTGCGGGCAGGCGGGACCGAAGTCATCGCCGCCGTGACCGGCCACAGGGACGGCAGCGGCCGGGTGGCGGAGCAGATCCGAGTCGCCTACCAAGCGCAGGGGCGCTCCTACCAGCAATGGATCAAGGGTGACGCGCAGGTCGGCGAGAACATGTGGCTGTGGCTCGACCCGGCCGACCCGGCCGAGTTCGTCGCCCGCAACGGCAGCACCGACGACTCCCTCGCCTTCTTCAACACCTGGATGGGCATGCCGGCAGGGCTCGGATTCGCCGCGATCGCCACCCTCAGTCTGGTGCGCCACCGGCGTGCGTCGCAGGCGGCGCGAACGGCGGCCGAGCGCGGAAAGCGCCGCAAGCGCCGGCAGTGACCGGCTAGGCCGAGGGATCGGCGATGCGGTAGCCGACACCGGGTGTGGTCGTGATGACCGGTGGGCTGCCCAGTTTGCGGCGCAGGCGTCCGATGGTCACCGTGACCGTGTTCGTGAACGGATCGGCGTGCTCGTCCCACACCCGTTCGAGCAGTTCCTCGGTGCTCAGGAACCCCGGGCTCGCCGACAGCAGCGCTTCGAGCAGGGCGAACTCCTTCACCGACAGGTCGAGCGGACGGCCGTCGCGGGTGGCGGTGCGGCGTGCCGGATCGAGTTCGACACCGGCGGCGCGCAGCGTCCGGGCCCGTGCCGTGGGCCGTCTGCGGGCCAGCGCACGTACCCGCAGCACCAACTCGGGGAAGTGGAACGGCTTGCCCAGGTAGTCGTCCGCGCCCAGGGTGAGGCCGCTGACCCGGTCGCCGGGCGCGACGGCCGCGGTCAGCATCAGCACCATGGGCCGCTCGTCCCGCTCGGTGACCATCTGGCAGAGCGTGTCGCCGTGGATGCCGGGCAGATCGCGATCGAGGACCACCACGTCGTACGCGTTGACGTCCAGTTTCGCCGCGGCGGCCAGGCCGTCGTACGCCAGGTCCACGGCCATGCCCTGATCCCGCAGGCCTTCGGCCACCACCTCGGCGAGCGTACGGGCGTCCTCCACCACGAGCACCCTCACGCCGCGGCCGCCTGCCGCGCCCGCGGCAGCGTCACCGTGGCGCGCAGTCCACCGGCCGGACGTGCCCGCAGCTCCAGCCGGCCGCCGTGTGCTTCGGCGACGGCCGCGACGATCGACAGTCCGAGGCCGGAGCCGTCGTCGGAGCCGACGCGGTCCGCGCCGAGGCGCTGGAACGGCGTGGCGAGCCGGTCGACCTGCGCCTGTTCCAGCACCGGTCCGCCGGACTCCACCACCAGTGCGACCGTGCCGTCGGCTGCGGTGACCGCGACCCGCAGCCGGCCGCCATCCTCGTTGTGCAGCACCGCGTTGTCGACGAGGTTCTGCGCCATGCGGGCCAGCAGCGTGGCGTTGCCCTCGGTCCAGGCCTGCGGCGCGACGTCGGCGGCGTCGGCGGTCAGGCCTGCGGCCCGGATGTCGGCGGCGCGGGCGGTCAGCGCCCCGTCGGCCAGGTCACCGAGCGCCACCGGGGCCTGGTCGCCGAGCGCCCCGTGCTGCGCGCGGGCCAGCACGAGCAGGCCGTCGAGCAGCCGGTCCACCCGGTCGAGTTCGGTGCGTACGCGCCTGGCGAGCGCGGTGGTCTGCGCGGGCAGCGGCTCCGGCTTGGCCTCGGCGACGTCCAGCGCGGCGCGCATGGTGGCCAGCGGGGTGCGCAGCTCGTGCGAGGCGTTCGCGACGAAGCGCCGTTGCGCGGCGAACGACGCCTCCAGCCTGGCCAGCAGCCCGTCGATGGTGTCGGCGAGGTCCTTGACCTCGTCCTCGGGCCCGGCCACGGCGAGGCGCTCGTGCAGGTTCTCGGCGGAGATCCGGCGGGTTGCCGCGGTGACCGTGCGCAGCGGGCGCAGCACCCGGCCGGAGATGAGCCTGCCCAGCAGGAGCGAGACCAGCCCCATCACCACCAGCGCGATCAGCGAGCCGACCAGCAGCCGCCGGGACTGCAGCGCCTCGGCGTCCTCCAGCCGGGCCTGCAGGTCGCGGATCTGCTGCTGAGCCGCGGCGAGGTCGGGCTGGCTGTGCGGGAGCTGCCCGGGGGCGATCTGGGTGTTCTTGCCGGCGGCCAGCAGGTTGGTGAGGACCAGCAGCCCGAACCCGGACGCCAGGAACACCGACGCGTAGAGCAGCGTGAACCGCCACCCCACCGTCCTGCCCGGCCACCGCCGCCCGATCATCCGCGCCTCCCCGCCGTCGTGCCGGTGACCAGCATGCCCCGCCCGGCCTAACAGCGGCATGACAGCGCCGCTTCGGCCCGTGTTACCGCGTGCTCCGTAGAACATCGGCCATGAGTACCCCCGACGAAAGCACCACTCCCGGCCTGGCGGCGCTGGTCCGGGCCGAATGGTCCGCGTTCCGGTCCCGCGGCCGGATGGCCGCCCTGCTCGTGGCGGCGCTGGCCGTCATCGCCCTGGCCGTGCTGCCCGCGCTCGGCAGCCACGGCTCGTGCAGCCAAGGCCCGGTCGAGGTGCCCTGCCCGACCGACCCGGTGACTCCCGACGGCCGGCCCGTCGCCGACCTGTTCTTCTTCGCGCACCGGTCGCTGACCGGCGACGGCAGCCTCACGGTGCGGCTGACCTCGCTGACCGGGACCATCACCTATCCCCCGCCGGACCACGACGAGATCGTCGCCGGGGTGGTGCCGTGGGCGAAGACCGGGATCATCATCAAGGACGGCCTCGGGCAGGGCTCCTCCTACGCCGCGCTGATGATGACCGGCTCCCACGGCGTACGGATGCAGCACGACTACACCCATGACACGGCCGGCCGGCCCGGCGGGGTGTCCCCGCAGTCGCCGCGTTGGCTGCGGCTGACCCGCACGGGCGACACGATCACCGGCGAGGAGTCCGCCGACGGCGTCTCGTGGACACCGGTCGACACCGCCCGGCTGGCGGGGCTGCCTGCCACCGTGCGGATCGGCCTGTTCGCCACCTCGCCGGGCGACCTGACCCTCGCGCCGGTCGGCCTCGGCGGCAGCGTCGGCCAGGTGCGGTTCACCCAGGCCGTCGGCTCGTTCGACAGCGTCACCACGACCGGCGGGGTGGCGGCCGGCCCGTGGAGCGCCGACATCGTCGGCGAACTCGGCCACACCGACTGGGAGAAGTTCCACCGCGCGCCCGGCCTGGTCTCCGACGGCGGCACGCTCACCGTGACCGGGTCCGGCGACATCGGCCCGCTCGGCGCCGAAGGCGGCCGTACCTCCAAGGACACCCTGGTCGGCCTGTTCGTGGCGGTGATCGTCCTGATCGTGACCGCGGCCCGGTATGCCGTGGCCGGCGACTCCACCGGGACCGCGCCCGGCGGACGGCGGCTTGCGGCACGGGCGCTGGTGCTCGGCGGGGCCGTGTTCGCGAGCGGGCTCGCCGCCGTGGCGGTGGCCGAGCAGCTCGGCACGAAGCTGCTGCGCGACGGCGGCCTCACGGTCGTCCCGGCCGGGCCGCTGACCGAACTGCGCGTCATCGTCGGCACGGCGGTGCTGCTCGCGCTCGTCGCCGTGCTCGCGCTGGCACTCAGCGCGCTGCTGCGTCGGGCCTGGCTCGCCGTGACCGTGCTGCTGGCCGGGCTCGTGCTGCCGTACGTGCTGGTGGTCGTGCCGCTGCTGCCCGACGCCGTCGCGGCCTGGCTGCTGCGGCTCACCCCGGCCGCCGGGTTCGCGGTGCTGCAGACGCTGACGGCATACCCGCAGGTCACCATGCACTACGCGCCGTACGCCGGGTACTTCCCGCTGCCGTGGTGGGCGGGGCTCGCGGTGACGGGCGCGTTCGTTGCGCTCACGCTCGGCCTCGCACTGCGGCGAGCCCCGGAAAGGCCGGACGCGTCGCCGGTCGACTGGCGGTGACCCTGACCGCAGGATGGGAAGGGCACCTTCTACAACGTATGGCGATGTGAAGGTGCCCTTCCTTTCGACGGGCGGGGGTCAGGGCTTGTCGGTGGGAACGTCGCGTAGGAACAGGATGCCGTCGCTGTCGGCGACGTGGGCCGGGTCGCGCGGGAAGTAGCCGTG
Source organism: Catellatospora sp. NPDC049133 (assembly GCF_040648455.1). Taxonomy (NCBI): domain Bacteria; kingdom Bacillati; phylum Actinomycetota; class Actinomycetes; order Micromonosporales; family Micromonosporaceae; genus Catellatospora; species Catellatospora sp. NPDC049133. The sequence continues at coordinate 3,066 of NZ_JBEZDT010000069.1, read as the reverse complement.
GTCGTCGGTGTTGTCGGCACGCCGCACCGGTTCCGTTCCGGCAGCTCGCAGCGTCGCCGACAGGCGGCGGCCGTCGAGCAGGCAGCGGTCGTCCGGGAGTGCGGCCAGGACACCCTCCAGCGTGTCCGCCGCCGGTGCCCCCAGGCCGCGGTGGTGGATCGCGCCGACGGCCGTGGCCACGAAGGCGTAGCGCTCGCCGAGGTCGGCGGCGGCGATGGCCCCGGCGGTCCACCAGGTCAGCGACTGGTTGAGGTAGTCGGCCTGCCAGTGGCCCTCCTCGCGCTGCAGGTGCCCGTTGTGCGCGAACACCAGCGTCGGCCCCCGGTCGGCCTCCCGCGCCTCGATCGCGAGCAGGTTCTCGGCCATCATCGTGTCGCGCGTGATCATGAGCCGGGCGTACCGCGCCGGGGAGGGCGCGGCCATGACCGCGTGATACCGCAGCAGTCCCGCGGCCGCGCTTGCGTGCAGCCGCGCCCGCCACCGGTCCGCCTCCGGTGCGGCGGCGAGCAGCCGCGGCGCCTGCGCCGACAGCAGCGCCCGCAGGTCGTCGGCCAGCAGCCGGAGCCGCACCGCCTCCGGCGACGAGCCGACCGACCGCGACGGGTCCATCGCCGCCGCCTCGTCGGTCCACCGTCCGTCCGCACCGGCGAGCTCCTCGATCAGGGCGGCGTCGTCCGGGAGCTGCCCCGGGTCGCCCCAGGCCGCCAGGTGGTCGCGGACCTCGATGAGGGCCTGACGCGGGCTCGCGGCGTACATCATCTCGGTCGGGGCGTCGAAGCCGTAGAACCGCAGCCGGTCCGTTTCCGGGCGGCCCTGGTTGTACTCGCGCATCCAGGCGACCAGTTCCCGGTTGCCCGCGAACGCGCCCCAGCCGTGGCTGACGCCGCGGGCCATCACGTCGTCGAGCGAGCCGGGGCCGCCCGCGACGTACGCGTCCACGAGGAGCCCGCCCAGGCAGTCGCTCTCCAGCGCGACCGACCGGTAGCCCTCGTGCTCCACGAGGTGGCGCAGCAGCCGGTTGCGTACCCGCAGGAACAGGTCCTCGCCGTGCAGGGGTTCGCCGAGGCCGAGCAGCCGCGGCCGCCGCGGCAGCGTGTCGAGCAGCCGGGTCACGGCAGGCCCGGCGTCGTCGGTGAACGCCCAGCCGGCGTCGGACAGGGCGGAATGGACGGTCATCAGGTGTGATCCTCTCGCCGGTTCGTTCTACGCCTTCAACCGTATCGTTGAACCGACGGTGTAAACTTTCTCGCTGAACTGCACCTGTAAAGGCTTGAAACCCTCAAACGACGGGTCACCCTCATGAGCGAACCGCGCCTACGGCCCGTCGACCTCGCCCGGGGACAGGGCCTGTCCACCCAGGCGATCCGCAACTACGAGGAGGCGGGCATCCTCCCGCCCGCCGACCGCACCCCGTCCGGCTACCGCGTCTACACCGGACTGCACGTGTACGCGCTGCGTGCGTTCGCGGCCCTGGCCCCGGCACACGGCCACCAGACCGCGACGGCGATCATGCGGGCGGTCAACGAGGACGCCGTCGACGAGGCGCTCGCCGTCATCGACGACAGCCACCTGCAGCTGCGCACGGACCGGCGCACCCTCACCGCCGTCGAGCAGGCCCTGCGCGACCTGGCCGACGCCGAGCCCGCGGTGACCCGGTCTGCGGGCACGTTCGTCGGGCCGCTCGCCCGACAGCTCGGCGTCAAACCCGCCACGCTGCGCAAATGGGAACGCGCGGGGGTGGTCCGCCCGCCGCGCGACCCGGCGACCGGCTACCGCGTCTACACTCCGGCCGACGTACGCGACGCCCGGCTGGCGCACCAGCTCCGGCGCGGCGGCTACCTGCTCGAACACATCGCCACCCTGCTGGACCAGGTACGGGCGGCCGGCGGGGTCGAGCCATTGGAGGCGATGCTGGAGGACTGGCGCGACCGGCTCGCCTGGCGCGGCCGCGCGATGTTGTCCGGCGCCGCCGCATTGGACGCCTACCTGCAGGAACGCGCCGAGACCAGCCCGGCACCCGGACGTCAGGCCGGCATGAGGATCAGCCACGCGAAGCCGAGCACGCCGCGGTAGCCGCCGAGATACTCCTCGCGCCGCCGGTCGGCGAAGGCGCGCGCCTGCGGCGTGCCGACCCGCTCGATCCCGGCCCGCCAGTCGGACTCGAAGTCGTCCCACTCGGCGAGCGTCGACTCGGCGACGTGCAGCGGCCGGAATCCGGCGTCCACCGCCAGCCGGGCGAGCCCGGCCAGATCGGGCAGGTCACCGAACGCCTCGCGGACCTGGTCGGTGGGCGCGGTGCGGTAGAAGCCCTCGCCGAACAGCAGCCGCCCGTCGGCTGCGGTGAGCTTGTGCAGCGCGGCGAGCGCGGGGGCGGTCCCGTCCCAGATGTGGCTGCCGCCGACGTTGACGACGACATCGGCGGGCCGCGTCCAGGTGGTCGCGTCAGCGGTGTGGAAGGTGACCTGGTCGAGGCCGGTGGTCGCCGCGCGGGCCCGTTCGGCGATCGCGGGGTCGTACTCCACCCCGTCGCCCGCGACGCCGTGCGCGCGGCACAGCCGGCGGAGCAGCTCGCCACTGCCGCAGCCCAGGTCCAGCACGCGCCGGTCCGCATCCGGCGGGGCCAGCCGCCGGACGAGGTCCGCCACCCGCTCCTCGCTCAGCGGCGCGTTGTAGACGAGGTTGGCGGCGGCCGCGGCGAACAACGGCTTGAGATCCTGATCGGTCACGCGCCCACCGTAACGGCCCGTCACGGCGAGGCTGACACAGGTCAGCTTCCGTCGGCGTGCCACCCCTGACAGGAAGCCCATCAGCACATCGAGCATGTCGTGGTCTCGGTTCCCCAGGGTGCGCGGTCGGATCGCCGTAAGGAAGTCCACCGTTGACGGCGGATCGTCACAGGCGGTGTCCCGAAGGGCAGCGAGCCCACCCACGTGGGCAGCGGCGCGGACGGCGTGAACTGCTTCTACAGCGCGAGCCTCGACGAAGATGGCGCCCTTGGCCTGCAGGGTCGTCACGACGTGCTTGTTGTGCACGATCTCCTTGCGTACGTAGATGGGGCGCCGTAGA
>NZ_JBEZDT010000068.1:0-26014 GCF_040648455.1 Catellatospora sp. NPDC049133 | reverse complement strand
CTTCTTCTGCCTCCCCCACCCCTACCACCCCGCCCGACGACGGCGGGCTGGACATGAAGTCGACCCGCAGCCAGGGGATGTCGGCACGGGGGTAGAGCCGGGCCAGCTCGGCGTCGTCGAGCGCGGCCGGGTGCGCGGCGATCACTCGCCTGCCGCCCCGGTGGCCGGGGGAGTCGGCTGCGGCGGCCGGTGCTGGCAGTCGCACCAGGTGCGACCCCGGCACTCGCGGTGCCGGCGCTCCCGGCACGCCTGGCAGATCATGTGACCACTTTATCGGCCGGACGGGCTCCGGTCAGGGCGTGCCGATGACCGAGGTGACCTCGCCGCGGCGGTTGCGGGGTTTGCAGGCGACCACGACCAGGCAGTCACCGGACTCCAGCGCGGTGACCTCCTGCCAGGCCAGCGCCTTGCCGCCGCGCAGCACCGCGACGACCGGCTCGGGGCAGTCGCGCGTGGTCCGGCCGATCTCCTCCGGCCGCACGGGGCGTTCGACGAGTTCGAGGCCGTCGCCGTGCACCAGCAGGTCCGAGAAGACCTCGCTGACCAGCGGCGACTTCGCGGCGACGCCGAGCAGCCGGCCGGCCGCCGCAGACGAGGTGATCACGGCGTCGGCCCCGGAGCGCAGCAGCAGCGGCTCGTTCTCGGCCTCCCGGATGGCGACGGCGACCAGGCACTTCGGGTTGAGCTGGCGGACGGTGAGGGTGGCCAGCACCGCGGTGTCGTCGCGGTTGGTGGCCACGATGACGCGGGCCGCGGTGTGCACCGAGGCCTGGCGCAGCACCACCGCCCGGGTGGCGTCGCCGAGCACGGCGGCATACCCGTCGCGGTTGGCCTCGTCGACGTACTCCTGCCGGTTGTCGACGACCACCACCTGCTCCGCGGCCGTCCCGGAGGCCTGCAGCTGCCGGATGGCGTTGGCGCCCTTGGTGCCGTATCCGATGACGACGGTGTGCCCTCGCAAGGTCTTCCTCCAGCGGTCGCGCCGCACTTGGTCACGGTAGTTCTTGGTGAGCACCTGGAACGCCGTGCCGACCAGGATGGCCAGGAAGGCGATCCGCAGCGGCGTGATGACCAGGACGTTGACCAGTCGCGCGGTCGGGCTGACCGGCACGATGTCGCCGTAGCCGGTGGTCGACAGCGTCACGGTCGCGTAGTAGAGCGCGTCGAGCCAGCTCATCTGGCCGTCGGCACCGTCCTTGTACCCGGTGCTGTCGGCCATCACCACGCACACGACGGCGGCCAGGATGAGCAGCCCGTACACGACGCGCCGGGTGATCTGGCGGACCGGGGCGATCTCGCGCTCGGGCAACTTGATCTGCCCGCGCTCGATCGCGGAGGCACTCGTCGTCTTCAGCCCGGCCATGCTCGGAGAGTATCCGACGATCAGTCGACCGAACCTGACCATACGAACGAATTAGTAACGGTCGAACGGCCAACAACCCTGCCGTCGTACCTGGCCAGGCTCTCTCGATCATGCAGTGACGTAGGTAACAGAATGGGAACGCTCCCATCAGCGCCCTTGACACCCACGTAACCTCACGGCAATCTCATGGGAGCGCTCCCGACCATGTGGTCCACGCCACAGGGAGTTCGATCCCTACGTTTCACCCCCACCGCACATCGACGACCTGAGAGGGGTCAGGATGAGCACGAACATGCGGCGCCGTTCCTTCGCGGCGATCGCACTCGCTGCCGCCGTAACGCTCGGCGCAGCGGCCTGCTCGTCGGAGGAGCCGGGCAACGGCACCACCGAGCAGATCACCCTGAATGTGGATGTCTTCGGCAACTTCGGTTACGAAGAGCTTTACAAGCAGTACATGGCGGAGCACCCCAACATCAAGATCGTTGAGCGGGGCACCGGCTCGCAGCTGGACGCGCACAACCAGCAGCTGACCCAGCGGCTCGCCGCGGGCGCCGGCGCGGGTGACATCGTCGCTCTCGAAGAGGGCGTGATCATCTCCTACCTGGACAAGGCCAACCTGTTCACCGACCTGGGTGAGTACGGCGCCAAGGACCTCGCGGGCAACTTCATCCCGTGGAAGTTCCAGCAGGGCACCACCGCCGACGGCAAGATCCTCGGCCTCGGCACCGACGTCGGCTCGATGGCCATGTGCTACCGCACCGACCTGTTCAAGAAGGCCGGTCTGCCGACCGACCGCGCGGCCGTCTCGGCCCTGTGGCCGACCTGGGACGACTACATCAAGACCGGTCAGACCTTCAAGAGCAAGGTCAAGGACGCGGGCTTCATCGACGCGGTGACCAACACGTACAACACGATCCTGATGCAGAAGGCCGGTCAGGGCGCGGGCTACACCTACTTCGACAAGTCGGGTGCGATGACGATCGACACCAACCCGGCTGTCAAGGACTCCTACGACCTCGCGGTCAAGATCCTGGACGCGGGCCTGTCGGCCAAGCTGCAGGCCTGGACCCAGGAGTGGAACAACGGCTTCAAGCAGGCCCAGTTCGCCACCATCGCCTGCCCGGCGTGGATGACCGGTTACATCACCGAGCAGAACGGTGCCGACGGCAAGGGCAAGTGGGACATCGCTGCCGCGCCCGGCGGCGGCGGCAACTGGGGCGGCTCGTTCCTGGCCGTGCCGAAGCAGTCCAAGCACGCCAAGGAGGCTGCTGAGCTGGTCAAGTTCCTGACCAACCCGGCCGGCCAGACCGCCGCCTTCAAGTCGAAGGGCAACCTGCCCTCGTCGCCGCAGGCGCTGGGCGACGCGGCCGTCAAGGCCGCCGTCAACGAGTACTTCAGCAACGCCCCGACCGGCGACATCTTCGCCAAGGGCGCGCTGGACCTCAAGCCGGTCTACCTGGGCGCGAAGAACGCCCCGGTGCGCACCGCGGTCGAGAACGCGCTCCGCACGGTGGAGCAGGGCACGAAGTCGTCTGCCGACGCCTGGACCGCCGCCGTCACCGACGGCAAGAAGGCCGCCCAGTAAGTAACGCCCGATGAAGCCGGGGTGGGGGGGGGGGGCCCCCCCCCCCCCCCCCCACCCCCCCCCCCCCCCCCCCCCCCGGCCATGGCAGTCACACGGTCGGCCGGCAACGCACAGGAGTGGTCATGGCAGTGCAATCCTCCACGCGACCTGAGGTCGCGCCGGGGCAGCGCAGGGGCGGCTCGCAGCTGCCCATGGAACCGCAGCGGAGCAAGGGAGTGCTCGGGCGGCTCGACATCAAATACTCCCCGTATCTGTACATCGCGCCGTTCTTCGTGGTCTTCGGCATCTTCGGCCTCTGGCCGCTGATCTACACGCTGCGGATGTCGCTGTACGACTGGGATCTCGGCTCCACCATCGAGACCGCGAAGTTCGTCGGCTTCGACAACTTCGCCATGTTCCTCGGTGACGAGGACTTCTGGAACTCGGTCGTCAACACGCTCGCGATGTTCCTGATGTCCACCATCCCGCAGCTGATCCTCGCGCTGATCCTGGCGAACGCGCTCAACAAGCGCCTGCGCGGCCGCACGCTGCTGCGCATGGGCGTGCTGATCCCGAACATCACCTCGGTCGCCGCGGTCGCCATCGTCTTCACCCAGCTCTACAACCGCGACTTCGGTCTGATCAACTGGTTCCTCGGCTTCTTCGGCGTCGAGCCGATCGACTGGACGGCGCACAGCTGGTCGTCGTGGGTGGCCATCTCCTCGATGGTGGACTGGCGCTGGACCGGCTACAACGCCCTGATCTTCCTGGCCGCGATGCAGTCGATCCCGCGCGACATCTACGAGTCGGCGTCGATCGACGGCGCGTCGGCCTGGCGGCAGTTCTGGACGATGACGGTGCCCATGCTGCGGCCCACCATCATCTTCGTGACCATCATCTCGACCATCGGCGGCCTGCAGCTCTACGGCGAGCCGCTGCTGTTCACGGGCGGTGGCAACCCGCTGCTGGGCGGCTCCGACCGCCAGTCGCAGACGGTGACCATGTTCCTGATGGAGCAGTTCTACATGAAGTTCGAGCTGGGCCGCGCCGCCACGGTCGCCTGGCTGCTGTTCATCATGATCCTGATATTCAGCGTCATCAACTTCCTGTTCACCCGGAGCCTGCGCTCCGCGGACGGGAAGGCCAAGCAGAGGAAGGCCGTGAAGCGATGACCTCCACCGCTGTACGGACCGGCGTGACCACGCCTGCCCCGAGCCGGCGTCGGCGCAGGGGTGGCGGGGCCGCCGAGCGGCTCTGGCAGGCCAGCCCGCTCACGTACGTCACCCTGCTGGCCGCGGTCGCGTTGTCGATCTTCCCGCTGTACTACATGTTCGTCATCGCGACGCGCACCAACGACGCGATCGGGCAGACCCCGCCGCCGGTGACGCCCGGTGGCGAGATCGGCGGCAACATCGACCGGCTGCTCGGCAACGAGAGCGCCGCGTTCATGACCGGTCTGGTGAACTCCGCGATCGTCGCGACGGTCATCACCGTGTTCGTGGTGTTCTTCTCGTCGCTGGCCGGCTTCGCCTTCGCCAAGCTGCGGTTCAAGGGCCGCAACGGTCTCATGCTCGGCATCCTGATCACGATGATGGTGCCGACGCAGCTGGGCATCGTGCCGCTCTACCAGATGATGTACGAGTGGGACCTGCACAACAAGCTGCCCTCGATCATCCTGCCGTTCCTGGTCAGCGGCTTCGGCGTGTTCATGATGCGCCAGTACGCCAGCCAGGCCGTGCCGGACGAGCTGATCGAGGCCGCCCGCATGGACGGCTGCAGCACGTTCCGCACCTACTGGAACGTCGTGCTGCCGGGACTGCGTCCCGCCATCGCGGTGCTGGGCCTGTTCACCTTCATGGAGCAGTGGAACTCGTTCCTCTGGCCGCAGATCGCGCTGGGCGACCCCACGAACCCGACCGTTCAGCTGTCCCTGCAGCGCCTTTCGCAGGGTTACTACAACGACTACTCCCAGGTGTTCGCGGGTACGCTGCTCAGTGTCGTGCCGTTGCTCGTGATCTTCATTATCTTCGGTCGTCAGATCATCGGCGGCATCATGGAAGGTGCAGTAAAAGCGTGACCACTCAGCAAGACCCTCAGCTCGCCACGCCGACCGTGTCGTTCCCCCAGGACTTCCTCTGGGGCGCGGCCACTGCCTCCTACCAGATCGAGGGCGGCGCGTTCGAGGACGGGCGCACTCCGTCCATCTGGGACACCTTCAGCCGCACCCCCGGCAAGGTGCTCAACGCGGACTCCGGCGACGTCGCCTGCGACCACTACCACCGCAGGGCCGACGACGTCCGGCTCATGGCAGAGCTCGGGCTCCGGTCCTACCGCTTCTCCGTCGCGTGGCCCCGGGTGCAGCCCGGCGGCCGCGGGCCGGCCAACTCCAAGGGTCTCGACTTCTACCGCGGCCTGGTGGACGACCTGCTCGGCAAGGGCATCGAGCCCTGGCTGACGCTCTACCACTGGGACCTGCCGCAGGAGCTCGAGGACGCCGGTGGCTGGCCGGAGCGGGACACCGCCTACCGGTTCGCCGAGTACGCGGGCCTCGTCCACGACGCGCTCGGTGACCGGGTGAAGTTCTGGACCACGCACAACGAACCGTGGTGCAGCGCGTTCCTCGGCTACGGCTCGGGCGTGCACGCGCCCGGCGTGACCGACGGCGCGAAGGCCCTCGCGGCCGCGCACCACCTCAACCTGGGCCACGGCCTCGCCGTCCAGGCGATCCGGGCGTCGGTGCCGGACCGGCAGATGGGCATCACGCTCAACCTGCACTCGCTCAAGGCCGCCACGGACGCCCCCGAGGACCTCGACGCGGTGCGCCGCATCGACGGCGTCGGCAACCGGATCTTCCTGGACCCGGTGTTCCGCGGCGAGTACCCGGCCGACCTGCTTGCCGACACGGCCGAGCTGACCGACTGGTCCTTCGTGCAGGACGGCGACCTGGCGATCATCAACCAGCCGCTGGACATGCTCGGCGTGAACTACTACACCCGGCAGGTCGTGGCCGGGCCGTCCGACGACGGCGCGCCGCAGTCGCACTGGCGGGCGCCGTCGGCGTGGCCGGGCAGCGGCCAGGTCCGTTTCCTGACCCGGGAGCTCCCGGTGACCGAGATGGGCTGGGAGGTCGACCCCGACGGGCTCGTCGACCTGCTGCAGCGCACGCACGAGAACTACGGCCCGATCCCGATGTACATCACCGAGAACGGCGCGGCGTACGACGACAAGGTCGCCCCCGACGGCTCGGTGCCGGACCCGGAGCGCGTCGCCTACCTGGACGCCCACCTGAAGGCGTGCCATCAGGCAATGGCGTCCGGGGTGCCTTTGCGGGGATACTTCGCGTGGTCGCTGCTGGACAACTTCGAGTGGGCCTGGGGCTACTCGCGGCGGTTCGGCATCGTCCATGTCGACTATGACACCCAGGTACGCACGCCCAAGACCAGTGCACACTGGTACGCGGACGTGATCCGGCGCGGCGGGCTCGCCGCCTGACGGCACAGCAACCCGGGGCCGGCCACCGGCCGGCCCCGGACCTGCCCAGAACGAGGAGCATCGATGACGACGCAGCGCACCAGGTCTGCGGGGCGGCCCACACTGGATGAGGTGGCCGCGCTCGCCGGCGTGGGCCGGGGCACCGTGTCGCGTGTCGTCAACGGCTCGCCCCAGGTCAGCCCGGAGGCCCGGTCGGCCGTCCAGGAGGCGATCAAAGAGCTCGGCTATGTGCCCAACCGTGCCGCCCGCGCCCTGGTCACCCAGCGCACCGACTCCGTCGCGCTGGTCGTGTCCGAGTCGCAGGAACGCGTCTTCACCGAGCCGTTCTTCGCCGGCATCGTGCGCGGCATCAGCTCCGCCCTGGCCGACACGTCCCTGCAGCTGTGGCTGGCCATGGCGCAGACCCAGGGCGAGCGCCAGCGCATCGAGAACCACCTGACCAGCCAGCACGTCGACGGTGTGCTGCTGGTCATGCTGCACGAGTCCGACCCGCTGCCGCAGCTGCTGCGCCAGCGCGGGCTGCCGACCGTGCTCGGCGGGCGTCCCGTCAACGTCGACCCGCAGATCTCGTACGTCGACATGGACAACGTCAACGGGGCCCGCGCCGCCGTCGAATACCTGCTGGCCTCCGGCCGCAAGCGGGTCGCCACCATCGCCGGCCCCCAGGACCTCGGCGTCGGCGTCGACCGGCTCGTCGGCTACCGCGCCGCCGTGCAGAACGCCGCCGTCGAGCCGCTCATCGAGTTCGGCGACTTCAGCGAGTACAGCGGCGTCGACGCGATGCGCCGCCTGCTGGCCCGCCGGCCCGACCTCGACGCCGTCTTCGTCGCCTCCGACCTGATGGCCGCCGGCGCGGTCCGCGCCCTGCGCGACAACGGCCGCCGCATCCCCGAGGACGTCGCCGTCATCGGCTTCGAGGACTCGCCGGTCGCCCGGCAGACCGACCCGCCGCTGACCACGGTCTACCAGCCCGTCGAGGACATGGGCCGGCACATGGTGCGCCTGCTGCTCAGCCGCATCCGCGGCGAGGACCAGCCCACCCACGTTCTCCTCGACACCCACCTGGTCCACCGCAACTCTGCATAGCTGGCACCCGCCTCCGGCCGAACGCGGTGGTGGGCGCGGCCCTCGGTGGGCACGGTCCCTGGGTGGGACGTCCCTGGGCAGGAACGGCCCCTCGGTGAGGGTCGCACTTGGTGGGCTCGGCCCCTTGGCGGGCGCGGTGGGGATTCATCCGTCGTCCGCGTGGTGGACACGCGTTGACGGGGGTCCGGGCGGGCGTGGAGGATATGAGTCCGGCCCATGTCGGGCCGTAGGTTGCATTCAGTTTGATCGTTGTTTGCGTGGCCATCGGTGTGGTGTTACCGCACTATTTGCCCGTGATCGGCGATCATGGGTGGGCCCGGGTGGCGGCAATGGCGGCGCTGGACCGGTGTAGACGGGCGCTGACCTGCGGGTGTGCGGTGGAGATTGTCTCCCGCGGATACGGCGCTGCAATGCGTACGAAACGGTAATAGGGCAAGGTCGGACAGAGATCCGGCACCAGCCCGCGTGCCGTCGTGGAGAGGAGCCGCCATGCTGCTGAGGGTCAGAGTCGCCCTGCCCGATCGTCCCGGATCGCTGGGGCAGGTGGCCCGGACTCTGGGCGTGGCCGGCGCGGACATCGTCCAGGTCGTGGTGCTGGAACGGCTCGGTGGCCGGGCGATCGACGACTTCACCGTGGTGTGGCCCGGTGGGGCCGGGGTGGAGCGGCTGCGTGCGGGCCTGAGCGCGATGCCGGGCGTGCGGGTCGACGGGATCTGGCGGGCGATCGGCGCGCCCGTCGCCGGGGCCTTCGACGCGGAGCTGCTCACGCAGGTCGCGTCGAACCCGAATGAGGGCCTGGCCACGCTGGTGGACACGGTGCCGGCGCTGCTGGCGGCGGACTGGGCGCTGGCGCTGCGGGTGCCCGCCGACTGGGCTGCCCGCGGGTCCGTGGGCATCGACGTGCGCCACGGGGCCGACGACATGGCCGTGCTGGGCGCGATGCGCAAGCGCCCCGAGCCTCCGGTCGTGTACGCGAGCTGGCGCGCGCCGGAGCAGCTCCGGCTGCCCGAGGTGACGCCGCTGCGGGCACGCTCGGTCACCGGCGCCGACGGCACGCGGTACGCGCTCGCGCCGTTCGGGCGGGCTGGACTGGTGCTGGTGGTGGCACGGTCGGCGGATGCGGAGCTGCCGGTGGCGGCGTTCCACGCGACCGAGGTCGACCGGGTGGCGCAGCTGGTGCGCGCCGCCGCGGCGATCGTCGGCGACCGGCTCGACGCGGTGAAGACCCCCGCCCCGCGGGCGGGGCAGCGCTCCTCGGAGGAGCCTGCGTCAGCGGTCTGACCTCAGCCTTTTCGCCTGCCGTGTGACCTCGGGCATAGCAAGATCTTGACAAGGCCGTGTAACCGCTGCGAAACACGGCAGGCGCACGCTGAGTCCTGTCGGTGGCCGCCCTCATCATGGAGGAGCGTCCATCAGCGGGCAGTACCGCTGCAAGATCGGAGCAGGTCATGGCGTTGTGGCGAGTGAGGGCGACCGTCGACGATCGTCCTGGGTTCCTGGCGGTGCTGACGGCGAGTCTCGCCCTGCGATCGGTCAACATCCTCGCGGTGCAGGTGCACACCACCGAGGGCGGGGCGGTCGACGACTTCCTGGTCGACGCGCCCGACGCGCTTTCCGAGGACGAGCTGGTCGCCGCCATCGAACGCGGCCGGGGGCGCGACGCCTGGGTCAGCCGCACCGACGTGTACGGCCTGATCGACCCGCCCACGCAGGCGCTGGCCCTGGCCGCCCGGCTCGCGGCCGACCCCGACGGTCTGCACGGCGCGCTGTCCAGTCTGCTCGGCGGCAGCCTGGTGCGGCGGGAGCAGGGCGGCGCGACCGTCACCGGCCACGCCGACACCACGATGCGGCTGGCGGATCCGTTCACCGACAACGGTGTGCTGGTGGTGACCCGGCTCGCCCCGGCCTTCACCCCGGCCGAGTTCGCCCGCGCGCAGGCGCTGGTCGAGGTCGCCCGCGCGGCGCTGACCCGGCGGCTGGCCAGCGCGGTCGCGCTGCTGCCCGACGGCACCGAGGTCGCGTTCCGTCCGGCCGGTTCGGCGGACGTGTCGGCCGTCGACGACATGCACACGCGGTGCGGCGACCGCAGCCTGTTCATGCGCTACCTCGCCGGGACCCGCGGCCCGAGCCGTGGCCGGCTGTCGCGGCTGCTGACCCCGGCCCGTGGCTGCACGCTGGTCGCGGAGACGACGGTTGCGGGCACCGCGGGCAGCCGCGTCGTGGCCGTGGCCAACCTGATCGGCGAGGGGGAGACCGCCGAGGTGGCGCTGCTGGTCGAGGACGGCTGGCAGCGACGGGGCATCGGCACGGCGCTGCTGCGGCGGCTGCTGACGCTGGCGGGACCGGCCGGCTTCCGCTCGGTCACGCTGCACACGCACTGCGACAACGACGCGATGCTGCGCACCATGAAGCGGCTGCCGCTGCCGGCCCGCACGGACCGCGACGGCACCCTCATCAGCGCCACCATCGCGGTGTCGGAGCTGCGCGCACCCGTGTGACCAGGGGAGTGATCCGGCTCCACCGTTGGTAGGCGGTCGCACACATTGTGCGATGGCTATGTTGGCGGTCGGTCAACTATTTCACTCATGACGTCCTCTCACATACCTCCGACGGGATACCGCGACGCTCCATTGACCGAGTGGGACCCGGATCGGCCGGTCGACTTCGCCGAGGCCGAGGAGTTCCTGCGCGCCTGCTACGCCGAGCTGCCGAAGCTCGGCCCGGTGGAACCGCGGCTGGCCGTGGTGCGCGAGCAGATCGCCGCGCTGGGGACGTACACCCACACCCACGCCGAGCTGGTGCACGGGGCCCGCATGGCGTGGCGCAACGCCAGCCGGTGCATCGGCCGGGTGTACTGGCGCAGCCTGACCGTGCTCGACCGGCGGCAGCACCGCGCGCCCGACCAGATCTTCGACGACCTGGTCAGCCACCTGCACACGGCGACCGGAGAAGGGCACAACCGCGGCAAGCTGCGCGGGGTCATCTCGATCTTCGGGCAGGCGGTGCCGGGCCGACCGGTCACCCGGCTGTGGAACGACCAGCTCATCCGGTACGCCGGGTACCGCAGCGGCGACGGCATGACCGGCGATCCGCAGTACGAGCAGTTCACCTCGGCCGTCACCCGGCTCGGCTGGACCGGCAAGGGCAGCGCGTTCGACCTGCTGCCGCTGGTGCTGCAGACGGGCGACGGCGAGCCCCGGCTCTACGAGCTGCCCGAATCGGCGGTCATGGAGGTGCCGCTGGCACATCCGGAGTACGGCTGGTTCGCCGAGCTCGGCCTGCGCTGGCACGCGGTGCCCGCGATCGCCAACATGCGGCTGTCGATCGGCGGGGTGGACTACCCGCTCGCGCCGTTCTCCGGCTGGTACATGGGCACCGAGATCGGGGCCCGCAACCTCGCCGACGCGCACCGCTACAACCAGATCCCGGTGGTCGCGGCGCGGCTGGGCCTGGACACCAGCAGCGAGTCCACGCTGTGGCGGGACCGGGCGCTGGTGGAGCTGAACCGCGCGGTGCTGTGGTCCTTCGAGCGCGCCGGGGTCCGCGTCACCGACCACCACAGCGAGTCGCGCCTGTTTCTGACCCACGTCGAGCGTGAGCGCCGGGCGGGCCGGGCCACCCCCGCGGACTGGACCTGGATCGTGCCGCCGATCTCCGGCGGGCTGACCCCGGTGTTCCACCGCTACTACACCGAGGCCGACCAGCGGCCGAACTTCTACCTCGACCGGTCCGCGCAGCAGCTGTCGTTGACCGGGCTGCCGCAGGTGTCCGTGCCGGCGCAGCGCACCTCACCCGAACCGCGTACCGCCGTCGACCCGGCGGCCACGGTCTGCCCGATCACCGGCCGGACCGGCCCGAGGCCGAGCGCGGAGCTGGAGCCGCTGCCCGCCGACCAGGACTTCGCCCCGGACACCGACCCGCTCGCGGCGTACGCCGACGCGGAGGCGACCGTCCCGATCCCGGCCGGACCCGCGTCCGCGCCGATCACCGCCGAGCCGGTGCCCGCCCGCAAGCGGGGACTCCGCCGCCTGCTCGGCTGAACCATCTGCTGACCTGCGGTTTCTGTCGGCACACGTGATGAACCTCGCTGGCGGTGCGGGCGCGGATCGGCTAGGGCACCGGCCGGCGGACCCCGGGCGAGCGACGTCCGGATATCGATCTTGAGGAAGGCTGCATTCGGGGCAGAGATTGGACTATGGTCGGGGCACGCTGAACCCCCGCCCCCTCAGGAGTTCGCATGCAACGACGCATCGCGGTCATCGCTGCGCTCGTCATGGTCGCGCTCGCCGCCTGCGGCTCCCCCTCGGAACCATCGGCCGGTGGCACCCTCCCGATCCCGACGCCCGCCCCCGCGGTGACGCCGACGGCGGCCCCGACGCCGACCTTCGCGGAACCGAGCAGCTCACCGACGCCGACGCCGACACCCGTCCAGCCGACCGCGAGCCCCGCCAAGCCGAAGCCGCCTTCGGGCAAGCCGATCAGCTGCACCGGCAAGATCGCGCAGACCAAGCCCGCCGCCAGCGGCGCCGGGCCCGGCGGCTCACTGGTGAAGACCGGCTCGCCCGCGGTGGCGCTGACCTTCGACGACGGGCCGGACCCGGTCAACACACCGAAGATCCTCGACGCGCTGCAGCAGTGCGGGGTGAAGGCGACCTTCTGCGTCGTCGGATTCCGGGCCCGGGACAACCCGGAGCTGATCGCCCGGATCGCGGCCGAGGGCCACACCCTGTGCAACCACTCCTGGCAGCACCTGTTCGACCTGGCCAAGCGGGATGACGCGTACATCCGCAAGGACCTGGAGAACACCAACAAGATGATCCTGCGGGCGGCCCCGCCCGGCGCCCGGGTCGCCTACTTCCGCGCCCCGGGCGGCAACTTCACCACCAAGCTGGTGAAGATCGCATCCGACCTGGGCATGAAGTCGATCTACTGGCACGTGGACCCCCGGGACTGGGAGAGCGCCAAGTTCGGCAAGGGCACGGCGATGGTGAACCACATCATCGCGGCGGTGGAGCGCGACGTGCGGCCCGGCTCGATCGTGCTGTCGCACGACAACGGCAAACCCGACACCATCGTGGCGTACCGGACGCTGCTGCCCTGGCTGAAGGCCCGCTTCACGCTCATCGCACTGCCGGACGCACCGGACCCGCCGCCGTCCCCGGCTCCGGCGACCCCGCTGCCCTGACGAGCCCCGCCGCGCACCGCGCTCCCACGACGAACGGTGTCCCGCCCGGAACCCGGGCCGGACGCCGTTCGTCGTGTCAGGTGCTCAGTGGCCGGTCAGCGTGCCGTGCTCGACGCAGGTCGCGGTCCAGCCCGCGGGCACGACCTGGACCTTCATCCGGCGGCGGCAGTGCCCGCAGAAGCGCGGCGGCTCCAGCTCACGGGCCGCCAGACAGCCCTCGTGCGACGCGCCGGCGACGGGTTCGCCGCAGCGGTCACAGTACGTCGTCTCCACGGCCGGCCTCACAGCGTCGCGGACAGCGCCTTGACCGGCATCTTGAGCTCGGCCAGCAACTCAAGGTCCGAGGTCGCGGGACGGCCCAGGGTGGTCAGGTAGTTGCCGACGATCACCGCGTTGATGCCGCCCAGCAGGCCCTCGCGGGTGCCCAGGTCACCGAGGGTGATCTCGCGACCACCCGCGTACCGCAGGATGGTGCGCGGCAGCGCGAGCCGGAACGCGGCGATGGCCCGCAGCGCGTCCTTGGGGTCCATGACCGGCTGGTCGCCCAGCGGGGTGCCCGGCCGCGGGTTGAGGAAGTTCAGCGGGACCTCGTCCGGCTCCAGCTCGGCGAGCTGCGCCGCGAACTCGGCGCGCTGCTCCAGGGTCTCGCCGAGGCCGATGATGCCGCCGCAGCAGACCTCCATGCCGGAGTCGCGCACCATCTTCAGGGTGCTCCAGCGCTCCTCCCACGAGTGCGTGGTGACCACGTTCGGGAAGTACGACCGGCAGGTCTCCAGGTTGTGGTTGTAGCGGTGCACGCCCATGTCCACCAGGTCGTCGACCTGCTCCTGGCTCAGCATGCCCAGGCTCGCCGCGACGTTGATGTCGACGGCCTCCTTGATCGCCTTGACGCCGTCGCGCATCTGCTGCATGAGCTTGGCGTCCGGGCCGCGTACGGCCGCGACGATGCAGAACTCGCTCGCGCCGGTGGCTGCGGTCTGCTCGGCGGCCTTGACCAGCGACGGGATGTCCAGCCACACCGAGCGCACCGGGGAGGAGAACAGCCCGGACTGCGAGCAGAAGTGGCAGTCCTCGGGGCAGCCGCCGGTTTTCAGCGACACGATGCCCTCGACCTCGACCTCGGGGCCGCACCAGCGCATGCGCACCTCGTGGGCCAGCTGGAGCGCGGCGGGGATGTCCTCGTCGGGCAGCCGGAGCACCTCGAGGATGTCGGCCTCCTCGAGGCCGAGTCCCTCGGCGAGGACACGGGTGCGGGCGCGGTCGAGTACCGATACTGAGCTGGTCGACATGGGCGTACCCTACAACGCGGCCTGTTCGGGTCGGCCAAAGGCCGAGTGGCTTCAGACATGGATGGGTTGAATCATGGGCGACTGGCTGGCGACGCTACGGCGCAAGGCCGACCTGCGCGAACGCGCCGGGTTGCGCCGGGAACTGCGTCCGCGCGCCGGTGACGACGCGCTCGTCGACCTCGCCGGCAACGACTACCTCGGCCTGGCCCGCCACCCGCGGGTGCGGTCAGCGGCGGCGGCCGCGCTGGACGAGTACGGCCTCGGCGCGACCGGCTCCCGCCTGGTGCGCGGCAGCACCGACGTGCACAGCGCGCTGGAGGCGGCGCTCGCGTCGTGGCTGGAAGCCGAGCAGGCGCTGGTCTACTCCAGCGGCTACCTGGCCAACCTGGGTGCGATCCGGGCCCTGTGCGGTCCGAACACGCTGCTGGTCGCCGACGCCCACAACCACGCCTCGCTGATCGACGGCTGTCGGCTGGCCGGGGCGGAGACCGTGGTGTTCGCCCACGGCGACCCGGCCGACGCGGCCCGGCTGCTCGCCGCCCACCCCGGCCGACCGGCGGTGGTGCTCACCGAGTCGGTGTTCTCCGTCGACGGCGACCTCGCCCCGCTGGCCGAGCTGCACGCGGCCGTCCGCGCGCACGGGGCGCTGCTGCTGGTCGACGACGCGCACGGGCTCGGCGTGGTCGGCCCTGCCGGGTCCGGCGGCGTGGTCGCGGCCGGGATCTCCGGGCAGCCCGACGTGATCGTCACCGCGACCCTGTCCAAGGCGCTCGGTGGCGCGGGCGGCGTGGTCGCCGGGCCCGCCGCGCTGGTCCGGCACCTGGTCGACACCGGCCGCACCTTCATCTTCGACACCGCGCTGCCACCCGCGATCGCCGCCGGGGTGGCCGCGGCGCTCGACCTCGCCCGCGACGGCGAGCCGCTGCGCGCGGTGCTGCGCGAACGCGCGGCCGCGATCCGGGACACGTTCCGGGCGGCGGGGCTGGCGGTCACGGATCCGGCGGGCGGTGTGGTGTCGGTCGAGGCGTCGTCGGCCGAGCAGGCCTGGGCCTGGGCCGGGGCGTGCCGCGACAAGGGCGTGGCGGTAGGGTGCTTCCGCCCACCGTCCACCCCGGACAGCCGGTCCCGGCTGCGGCTGACGGTCAACGCAGGCGTTCCCGCCGACGACTTCGCGCGGGCTTTGGAGATCATCGTGGAGGTGCGGCCGTGACGGCGCTGACGGGGATCGTGCTGGTCACAGGCACGGACACCGGGGTGGGAAAGACCATCACGACGGCCGCGATCGCGGCCGCGGCAACCGCTTCGGGCGTACGCACCGCGGTGGTCAAACCGGCCCAGACCGGCATCGACCCCTCCTACGGCGAGGTGCCCGACATGGCGGTCGTGGCCCGGCTGGCCGCCCCCGCCACCACGGTCACCCTCGCCGAGTACCCGGACCCGCTCGCGCCGACCGCCGCCGCCCGGGTCGCCGGCCTGCCTCCGTTGGACATGTTCGCGATCATCGACCAGGTCAAGGGCATCGCGGCCGAGCACGAGCTGACCCTGGTCGAGGGCGCGGGCGGGCTGCTGGTGCCGATGGGCCTGCACCCCGGTGGCGCCGTGTGGTCGCTGGCCGACCTCGCGGTGGCGCTGTCCGCGCCCGCGGTCGTGGTCGCGCGGGCCGGTCTCGGCACCCTCAACCACACCGCGCTGACCCTGGAGGCGATGGCCCGCCGCAACATCGCTGGCCGGGTCGTGCTCGGCTCCTGGCCCGGCCGCCCCGAACTGGTCCACTACGCCAACCTGTCCGACCTGCCCGAAGACCTCGACGGGCTGCTTCCCGAGGGCGCGGGCGACATCGAACCCGGCGTCTTCCGCCGCAGCGCCCCCGGCTGGCTCAGTCCCGCCCTGTACGGCGACTGCGACGACCCGCGCACCCTGGCCGAGCCGGACGAGGACTGATCCGGGCGTATTCCCGCAGCTCGCGACAAGTGATCAAGTCTGCGCAACCTTGTTTCGTCGGCGCTGCCAAGTAAGGTTGGCACTGCCAACGAAACGTGGCCCGCGACCGGGCCGGCTGAAAGGAACCCGTCATGCCCCGCCTGAACACCGTCGACCCCGCCACCGCTGAGCCGCAGGCCCGCGCCCTGCTCAACAAGGTCGAGCGCGCCCTGGGCGCTACCCCGAACATGATGCGCGCGATGGCCGAGTCGCCCGCGGTGCTCGACGCGTACCTCTCCTTCAGCGGCGCGCTGGCCAAGGGCCGGCTGTCCGGTGCGCTGCAGGAGCAGATCGCCCTGACCGTCGCCGTCGAGAACGAGTGCGGCTACTGCCTCGCCGCCCACACCGTGCTCGGGGAGCGGGCCGGGGTCAGCGCGGCCGACCTCGAAGCCGGGCGCTCGGCCACCGCGAGCGACCCGAAGGCGCAGGCCGCGCTGCGGTTCGCCAAGGCGGTCGTGGCCGCCCGCGGCTTCGTCTCCGACGCCGACCTGGCCGAGGTACGCGCCGCCGGCTACGGCGACGGCGAGATCGGCGAGATCATCGCGGCCGTCGCGCTGAACACGTTCACCAACTACTTCAACTCCGTCGGCCGCACCGAGCTGGACTTCCCGCCCGTCGCCGTGCCGTCCCGCGCCTGACCGCGCGCCGTCCGGGTTCCCGCCACCCCGATGACGTGGTGGCGGGCCCTGACCTGCACGTCGACCGTCTCCGCCGCCCCGATGCCGCCAGCGGGAACGAATCCCCGGACGGGCACTGCCGACGCTGTCCGCCTCGGGCGCGGCCCGGGGGACCGTGGCGGATCTAGACTGACCGGGGCGGCCGTGCGTGCCGACCGCCGCGCGAACCGGGTAGCCGGTGTGGAGAGGAGCGTCATGCCGCCCGTCCCGGGCCTGCCGCCCACCGAGCAGCTCGTCACCGGACTGGCCCGGCTAGGTCAGGCGATCCGGATCGGCGCGCGCCGCAACCCCGGCCCGTACGCCCTGTCCGAACTGCAGGCCGACATCGTCACCTACCTCGCGGGCGACCTAAGGCCGCGCCGGCAGAACGAGGTGGTGCGCGCCCTGGCCTCGACCGCCCCGACGATCAGCGACGCCGTACGCACCCTGCTGGCCAAGGAACTGGTCGAACGCGAACGCGACGCCCTCGACTCCCGCGCGTTCGTCCTCACGCTGACCCCGGCCGGTGTCGCCGAGGCGCGACGCCTGACCGAGGTCGCGCCCGATGTGCGCGCCGCGATCTCCGCCCTGGCCCCGGACGACCTGGCGGCCATGCTCCGCGGCACCACGACGATCATCCGCGAACTCCAGGACCGGCACGCCATCCCGCTCACCCGCATGTGCCTGACCTGCCGCTTCTTCGCCCCGGACGCGCATCCCGAGGACCCGGCCCGCCCCCACCACTGCCTGTTCGCCGACGCCCCCTTCGGCGACGCCGAACTCCGCGTCACCTGCTCCGACCACGAACCCACCCCCACCCCCTGACCCAGCGCGCTTCTTCGGGGCCCATCGCACCAAGGTCACTCGACTTGCCAGGCACTTGTGGAAATGGGCCCTCAAGATACGCACGAGTGCCAGGCAAGTCGGACGATCATGGTCGGGATCGGCCGGCCGCGCGGCGCGCACTTCGGGGGCGCTTACCGCACCAAGGTCGTTCGACTTGCCTGGCACCTGTGGGAATGGGCCTTCAAGATACGCACGAGTGCCAGGCAAGTCGGACGATCATGGGTGGGCTGGGCCGGGTCAGGGGCGGCGGATCGTGAAAGTGTCGGGCATCCGGAAGCTCAGGTTGTCCGGGCACCATGGGGCGCGGACGACCTCGATGTCGCGGAGCAGGGGGGCCGTCTCGGCGACGACGACGGCCGCTTCCATCCGGGACAGTTGCGCGCCCACGCAGCGGTGTGCGCCCGCGCCGAAGGCGAGGTGGCGGCGGGAGCCGCGCTGACCGGGTACGAAATCGTGCGGGTTCTCGGCGGCCGTGAGCCCGGCGCGGGCGAGCCACAGCACGATGCTCGCGCCCCGGCGCACAGGGAAGCCGTCGAGTTCGGTGTCTGTCGCGGCCACCCGTCGCCAGGTGGGGATCGGCGGGACCAGCCGCAGGCCCTCCTCGACCACGTCGTCCGCACCGACGGTGCCCCGGGCCAGCCCGTCCAGCACCGCGGGCTCGCCGGTCAGCCGGTGCAGCAGCAGCGTGAGGAACTGCGACGTGGTCTCCTGACCGGCCACGAGCAGGAAGAACAGCGCCCCGACCGGGGTGTCCTTCGGCAGGCCCGCCGCGGCGGTATGGGCGCGCAGCTCACCGACCATGCCACCAGCGGTCGCCGCGAAGTCGCGCAGCACCGTGTGGAACCGGCCGACGGTCTCGGCCAGCGCGAGCTGCCGGGGCGTGTCGAGCGGCGCCCAGAACAACTCCAGCGCGGCCCGGGAGAACTCCTTGACCACGACCGCTTCGGCACCGGGCAGTTCGACGAGTTTCGCCAGCACCAGCAGGGGCAGGTCGGCGGCGAGGTCGGCGTACAGGTCGACGGGCTCCCCGGCGCGCAGCCGCGCGGCCAGGCCGGCGACGCGGCGGCGTACCACGCCGGTCAGCCAGGGCCGGAGCGCCTCGACCCGGGCCGGGTGCAGGGCCCGTGCGGTGATCTCGCGGATCGCGGGATGCGAGACGCCGCCGTTGTTGGCCAGCGTGGCGGGCAGCTTGAAGCCGTACGAGGCGAGCACGCGCAGCGCGCTGACCGGCATCGGGCTGACCGCGTCGAGGGCGTTGTCCGGCCGGAAGGTGTCCGGGTCGGCCAGCACCCGCTTGACGAGCCGGTGATCGCTGACGACGACGTGGGGGACGCCGACGTGGTCGGTCACCTCGACGGTCGCTTCGGCCCGCCCGTCGTTGTCGAAAGGCTGGTCCCAGGTACGGAACAGCACTCGGACACCGTACTAGGCGAAGTGAGCGAGCGTTCAGGCAAGGGCTTGCGGGGTGATGACGGTGATACCGGTCGGGGGCGCGTCGCCCATCGCCGTCAGCGCGGCGGGCACCGCGTCGAGCCCGATGGTGTTGGTGACCAGCGCGTCGGGGCGCAGTCGCCCGGACACCACGAGGTCGAGCATCGGCGGGTAGTCGGCGGCGGCCATGCCGTGGCTGCCCAGGATCTCCAGCTCCCAGCCGATGACCCGGCCCATCGGCAGCTCGGGCGCGCCGTGCGGGAGCAGCCCGACCTGCACGTGGCGGCCGCTGCGGCGCAGGCTCAGGACGGCCGCGGCACAGGTCGCCGGGCTGCCCAGGGCGTCGAGCGTGAGGTGCGCCCCGCCGCCGGCCAGCTCGCGCACCGCGGCGACCGGGTCGGTCTCGCGGCTGTTCACGCAGGCCACGGCCCCGTGCTCGCGGGCGAGGTCGAGCGCGCCGGGGGAGACGTCGACAGCGACGACCCGCGCGCCGTACGCGGCGGCGATCATCACGGCCGACAGCCCGACGCCGCCGCAGCCGTACACGGCGACCCACTCACCGGAGGCGACCCGACCCTGCGCGACCACCGCCCGGTACGCGGTGGCGAACCGGCAGCCCAGCGCGGCCGCGGCCGCGTACGACAGCTGCTCGGGCAGTCCGACAAGGTTCAGGTCGGCGTGGTCGATCGCTACGTACTCGGCGAACGAGCCGCGGTGGGTGAACCCGGGCTGCGTCTGAAACTCGCAGACCTGCGGCGCGCCGCGGCGGCACGGCTCGCAGCCGCCGCAGCCGCAGACGAACGGCACGGTCACCCGGTCGCCGACCCGCCAACCGGTGACGTCCGGGCCGACCGCGTGCACGGTCCCAGCCAGCTCGTGGCCCGGCACGTGCGGGAACGCGGCGATGTCGGGGTCGTGGCCCATCCAGCCGTGCCAGTCGCTGCGGCACAGCCCGGTCGCCTCGACCTTGATCACGCAGCCGTGCGGCGGCGCGACCGGTTCGGGAAGCTCACGCACGTCGGGCTGCTGTCCGAAACCGTCGTAGGCGACCGCACGCACGTGTTCCCCTCCCACCGGGCCGCGGCCGGTGCCCCGGCCACGATCACCAGCACACTACGTCGCTACTCGGCAGCCGGGTAGGGCTCCGGGCGGCGGTACGCGACACCGAGCGCGTCGAAGCGGGCCAGCATCACGTCGAGCCGTCGCCGGAAGTCGCCCAGCTCGGTGCGGGTGCCCCAGCCGGCCTCGGCGACCGCGGACATGCGCGGCAGCAGGTTGTACGCCGCCCGCCCGACCGTCGGCAGGTACTCGCCCCACAGGTTGCCCTGCACGCCGAGCACCCGGTTGTCCCCGGCCGGCGGCTCGCCGGGTTCGGGCTGGTAGGCGTACACCTTCTCCAGCGGCAGCAGCCCGCCGATGCCCACCGGTTCGCCGGGCGCGTCGGACTCGTAGTAGTCGAGGTAGACGTGCTCGCACGGGGTGGCGACGACGTCGTGCCCGGCCCGGATCGCCTCGTCGACCTTGTCCTGGTGCCGCCACGCCATGACGACGGCCTCGGCGGGCGCGCCCCGGCCGACAAGCTCGTCCCAGACCACCACCCGGCGGCCGTGCTCGCGCAGATGCGCGGACAGTTCGGAGATCCACCAGCCGAGCAGGTCCTCCGGGTCGGTCAGGCCGAGTTCTTTCATGCGCGCCTGCGCGCCCGGGTTCGCCGACCACTCCGCGGGCGGCACCTCGTCGCCGCCGAGGTGGATCAGTGGGGACGGGAAGACGTCGACCAGCTCGTCCAGCACGTCCTTCATGACGCGCACGGTGGCGTCGTCGCAGTTGAGCACGGTGTCGTAGATGCCCCAGCGGGTGCCCGTGGCCAGCTGCCTTCCGGGGTTGTTGCCCAGCTCCGGGTAGGCGGCGATGGCCGCGGTGGTGTGTCCGGGCAGGTCGATCTCGGGCACGATGGTGACCCCGCGCCGGGCCGCGTACGCGACCAGCTCGCGCAGCTCGTCCTGGGTGTAGTGGCCCCCGTGCGGGGTGCGGTCGGTCTGCTTGATGTTCTCGTGGCCGATCGGCGACTCCCGCCGCCACGCGCCGACCTCGGTCAGCCGCGGGTGGCTCTTCACCTCGAACCGCCAGCCCTGGTCCTCGGTCAGGTGCAGGTGCAGCGTGTTCATGCGGTGCAGGGCGAGCAGGTCGACCACGGTGCGCAGCCACGACACCGGCTGGTACCACCGGCCGACGTCGACCATGATGCCGCGCCACGGGTACCGGGGCCGGTCCTCGATCGCGACGTACGGCAGGGTCCAGTCGGTCCCGGTGACGGGTGTGGCGGCGTACGCCTGCGGGGGCAGCAGCTGGCGCAGTGCCTGCACGGCCCAGCGCAGCCCGGTGAGGGTGCCCGCGACGGCTCGCACGCCCGTGCCGTCGACGGTGAGCCGGTAGCCCTCGTCGCCGAGCCCGGCCGTGTCGTCGAGGGCGAAGACCAGCTCGGCGTCATCGTCGCCGTCGGCCAGCGGCAGGCCGGTGGCCGGGCCGATCAGTTCCCGGAGCAGGGCGGCGATCTCGGCCGGGGCGCTGACCGCGGTCCGCGGGGTGAGCGTCAGCCGTCCCTCGACCGGTGCGTACGAGACGGGTTGCGGGATCAGCACGGCGGCTCCTCCGGATGGCGACGCGGTCACAGCCTAGAAAACGATTTCTGGAACAACCCTTCGACCGTAGTACAGCTTCTTAACAGTAGTCAAGATCGACTCCGGACATGTCGTGGCTGTCGGGCAATGGTCAGTGGGGGTCCGTGCGGTAGTGATGGATAACGTTTTCCCGCTTCTCTTGTGTGGCTGAGAGCGCATGCCCTATCTTCTGCGTCATCAATCGGGGAAACGGTTACGTAAGTCCGCTGTAGTACTGACGTAAAGAGGATGGCCCATGCTCCTGTCCCGCCGTCACCTGCTCCGGGCCGGCAGCGCCTCCGCACTCGGCGCGCTGACCCTGCCCCTGCTCCCGGCCGGCCCGGCGTACGCCGCCGACGAGTTCGACACCCTGCGGCTGCGGTATCGCGACAGCATCACCGGCACGGGGTTCGATCCGGCGGTCGAGCCCTACGCCTCGCGCCTGGCCACGATCGGGGAGGTCGCCGCGCAGCGCCGGGCCGCGATGACCCCCGGCGGCACGGCACTGTGGCCGGACCTGCCGCTCGACGTCTCGTCGTCGGTCACCAACAGCTACTCGCGCCTGCGTGCCATGGCGCTGGCCTGGGCCCAGCCGGGCACCGGGCTCACCGGCGACGCGACCCTGCTCAGCGAGGTCATCACCGGCCTCGACTACCTGCACACCAAGGTCTACAAGCCCTCGACCAGCTGGTTCGGCAACTGGTGGGACTGGAACATCGGCACCCCGCAGACGCTGCTCGACATCATGGCGCTGGTCTACGACCACCTGACGGCCACCCGGATCGCCGACTGGCTGGCCGCCGTCGACACCTTCACCCCGTCGGTCGCGCCGCTGCTCAACGGCGGTGCGAGCACCGGCGCGAACCGCTCCGACGTGTGCGTCGTGATCGTGCGGCGCGGTATCGTCGGCAAGAACGCCACGAAGATCATCTTGGGCCGGGACGGCCTGTCCCCGATCTTCACGTACGCGCGCACCGGCGACGGCTACTACGAGGACGGCTCCTTCATCCAGCACGGCGTGGTGCCCTACCAGGGCACCTACGGCGCGGCGCTGCTGTCCGGGCTGGCCG
Organism: Catellatospora sp. NPDC049133; assembly: GCF_040648455.1. Taxonomy (NCBI): domain Bacteria; kingdom Bacillati; phylum Actinomycetota; class Actinomycetes; order Micromonosporales; family Micromonosporaceae; genus Catellatospora; species Catellatospora sp. NPDC049133. The sequence goes on along the minus strand of NZ_JBEZDT010000068.1, from coordinate 3,392 downwards.
GACTGTTCGGGCTGCTGGCCGGGTCGACGTGGGCGGTGAGCGACCCGAACCGGCAGATCGCGTTCGACGCGATGACCCGCTCGTGGGCCCCGTTCATCTACAACGGCCTGGTCATGGACTGCGTCAGCGGCCGGGGCGTCAGCCGCGGCCTGTCCCTGCAGGACCCGCTCGGCATCCAGGGCGACGACCACGTGCGCGGCCACGGCCTCGTCGCCAGCTTCGTGCGGATGGCCGACGCCGCGTCCCCGGCCGAGGCGGCGCTGTGGCGGGGCATGGTCAAGGGCTGGATCCAGCGCGAGTACTGGGGCAACCTCGCCGATGACCAGAACCTGGGCGTGCCCACGCTGGCCGCGTGCCTGGCGATCCGTGACAGCGCGTCGGTCACCGCGGTCGCCGAGCCGGTCGACCACCGCCTGCTCGCCGCGCAGGACCAGGCCGTGCACCGGCGCGCGGGCTGGGCGGCTTCCATCGCCATGTGCTCCCAGCGCACCACCTACTACGAGACCGGCAACGGCGAGCACCTCAAGGGCTGGCACACCAACAACGGCATGCTGTCGTACTGGGGCTCGACCTGGGGCAACGGGCAGTACTCGGACGCGTTCTGGCCGACCGTGGACCCGTACCGGCTGCCCGGCACGACGGTGTCGAAGAAGGCCCTCGCCGACGGCGCGGGCGGCACGTGGGGCGCGCCCGACCCCGGCACCAGCTGGGTCGGCGGTGCCACCGACGGCATCTTCGCCGCGCTCGGCCAGGACACCCGCGGCCTGGAGTCCACGCTGCAGGCCAAGAAGTCCTGGTTCTGCCTCGACGACGGCATCGTCTGCCTCGGCGCGGGCATCAGCGGCACCGACGGCGTCGCGGTCGAGACGATCGTGGACAACCGCAACCTCGGCGGCGGCACCGGCAGCCAGCAGCTGCACATCAACGGGACCGCGCAGCTCGCGTCGCCCGGCTCGGCCACCTTCACCGGGGTGAACTGGGCGCACAACTCCTTCGCCGGGATCGTGTTCCCCGGCGGCGCGACGGTCAAGGCGCTGCGCGAGTCGCGCTCGGGCAGTTGGTCCCAGATCAACACCGGCGGCACCACGGAAGTGCTGACCCGCAAGTACCTCACCCTGTACGTCGACCACGGCGTCAACCCCACGGCCGCCTCGTATGCCTACCAACTGCTGCCGGGCGCGGACACCGCGACGACCGCGAACCGGGCCGCCGCCCCGACCGTGACCGTGCTCGCCAACACGGCCGCCGCGCAGGCGGTCAGCGACACCGCCACCGGCGTGACGGCCGCGAACTTCTTCGCCGCGGGCACCGCCGGGCCGATCACGGTCAGCGCACCCTGCTCGGTGCTGATGCGCGAGTCCGGCGGCCGGCTCAAGGTCAGCGTCGCCGACCCGACCAGGGCCGCCACCACGATCACGGTCACCATCGCCCGCAGCGGCTACAGCACCGCCTCCGGCGACGGGCGCATCACCGTCACCGGCCTCAACCCGATCAAGCTGGTCGTCGAGGTCGGCGGCGCCCTCGGCGGCTCCCGGACCATCACCTTCGGCACCGGCGCGACCGTGACCGGCGGGCAGCACCTGACCCTGTCGCCGACCGCCGACGCGCACACCCGGGACGGGAACTACGCCACCACCAACTACAACGGCACCACCCTGGAAGTGAAGAACGACGGCACCGGGTACGCCCGCAAGGCCTTCCTCAAGTTCGACCTGAGCACGCTGACCGCCGCGCCGAAGCGGGCCGTGCTCTGGGTCAGCGGCTACACCGCCGACTCCGTCGGCACGCACACCAGCATCAGCGCGTACGCCGTCGCCGCCGACGGCTGGACGGAGAGCGGCGTCACCTGGAACACCGCGCCCGCACTGGGCGCGCAACTGTCCACGTCCCCGCTGTGCCAGGTCGCCGACTGGATCCCGCTCGACGTCACCTCGTTCGTGCAGGCCGAGTACGCGGGCGACAAGACCGCGACCATCGGGCTGTGGCAGGCGGCGACCGGCCGGGCGACCGTGCTCAACAGCCGCAGCAACGCCGTCCGGCCCGCCTTCCTGCAGGTGGTCACCGGCTGAGGGCCGACGTGGACAGACGGGATGAGGACGCGTAGGGTAAACGCTTTCTAGAATCGTTTCCCCTGCTCGTCCTCATCCTTCTGGGGTTCCCATGAACAAGCGGCCCACCATTCGCGACGTCGCGGCGATGGCCGGGGTGTCGGTGGCGACCGTGTCCCGGGTGCTCTCCGGCGACTACCCCGTCGCCAACGCCACCCGCACCAAGGTCCAGCGCGCCGTACGGGAGCTGGACTACGTCGTCAACGCCCACGCGCGGGCGCTGTCCGGCTCCACCTCCAACGTCGTCGCCCTGGTCATGTACGACGTGGTCACCCCGTTCTTCGCGTTCATCGCCTCGGGCGTGGAATACCAGGCCACCGAGTCCGACCGGCTCTGCCTCGTGTGCACCACGCACGGCGACCCGGACCGCGAGCTGGAGATCGTCAAGCTGATGCGCGAGCAGCACGCCGACGCGGTCATCCTGGTCGGCGGCGTGAACATGACCGACGACTACCGCGAGCGCATGTACCGCTATGCCAAAGGCCTGGAGGACGCGGGCAGCCGCCTGGTGCTCTGCGGCCGCCCCTCGCTCGGCCCGGACTTCCCGGCCATCACCGTCGAGTACGACAACTCCGGCGGCGCCTTCTCGGCCACCAGCCACCTGCTCTCCTCCGGCCACCGCCGGATCGCGATGCTGGGCGGCCCGATCGGCAACACGACCTTCGACGCCCGCCTCGACGGCTACCGCCGCGCTCTGGAGGCGTTCCGGGTCCCGGTCGACCCCGCGCTGATCTCCCATGGCGACATGAGCCAGGAGACCGGCTTCCGCCAGATCCAGCGCCTGCTCGCCGATGGTGTCGAGTTCACCGCGGTCTTCGCCGCCAACGACTTCGTCGCCGCGGGGGCGATGCGCGCGCTGCGCGCGGCCGGCAAGCGCGTGCCCGACGACGTCTCCGTCATCGGCTACGACGACACCCCCTTCGCCCCCGAACTCACCCCGGCCCTGACCAGCGTCCACCTCCCGCACGAGGAACTCGGCCGCACCGCCGTCAAACTGGCCCTCCAGCGCGGCGAAGGCTCCGCCCGCCAGCACGTCATGCTCGGCACCCACATCGCCATGCGCGACTCCGTCCGCCCCCTCATTTAGAGCAAGGAAGGGCACCTTCTTAACGCTCCGCGTTATAGAAGGTGCCCTTCCCATCGTTCCAAGGCCGTGACCCAGGCCGTGAACCGGCTGGGAGCGGCCGGATCGGCCCGGGGGACCGGGATGACGGGTGGGGCCCGGTGCATGATCGCCGTTTCAGGTCAAAACCTGCGGTGGGACCCGAGGTTTTGACCTGAAAC
>NZ_JBEZDT010000067.1:0-27604 GCF_040648455.1 Catellatospora sp. NPDC049133 | reverse complement strand
CCGTCGGCGGTGGAGAAGTTGTAGACGTCGAGGGCTTTGCCGCTGTTGCGGTTGACCAGGATGTACCAGGCGCTGGTGTCCACGGTCGCGGCCTGGGCGCGGTTGCCCGCCATGACGATCATTCCGGCGCTGACCAGGGCGGTGACCACTACGGTGATCAGGGCCACGCGCCAGGCTTGCCGCCGGGAGACGGCTGGTGTGATGGTGCTGATGCCGGTCACGGCATCCTCCTTCGATGTCGGGTGCGGCCCGTCGGCCGGCCGCGGGCACGACGCATCGCCGCGGGCCGGCCGATGGGTACGGCCGTCCACGGATGCGGTTGCGGTGAGAACAGGGAACTCGGTTATCGGTCACACGCGCCCTGTGGAGCACGTCCCTAGAAGACGTCGCCCTGCTCCGGATAGTGCTGATGGCGCTGTGACGCTCGGTTTGGTGAGCCGTCCCGTCAGTCGAATGTGAACGATAACAACACTGACGTCAAGTCCGGCGAAAATGTTTCGAGAACGTGCTGCGTGCGGGCAAGGCATCGGCCGACGTCAACGCCGTCGGTCGCGCGGCATCCGGCACGATCCCGCGGATCGGCGCTACGCCGCCAGCGGCGGCCGGATCCGGAACGAGCTCTCCGCACGGAAGCCGGCGCTGCCGTCGGACTGGTCGACCCACAGCTCGGTGCCCCGCCGGTGCAGGAACCAGCCGGGGTAGTTCGACGATTCGAGCAGGATCGTCGCGGCCGACGAGCCGGGCCGGACGCAGAAGGTGGCGTCCCCCTTGAACAGCGCGGTGCCGTCGTCGGCGTGCAGCCGCACCCGCCATGACGAGTGGCGCAGGTAGCGGCCGTCCGGGCTGCGGAAGGAGAAGCACTTCGGGTCGGCGATGCCGGCCACGACCTGGAAGGTGGCCTGCTGGCGCGCTGACGCGCTGCTCGCGCCGGACAGCGGAGCCAGGACGCCGAGCGCCGCGGTGGTCGTGACGTACAGCCCGGTGCCGTCGCCGGCCTCCAGGGAGGCCGGCCCGACCGCGAGCTGCCGCGCCGGGCTGCGCGCCGGGCTCGGTGCGACGGGACTGGGGCTCGGGGCGGCGCGGCGGGGAGACGGACTCGGCGGGAGCGCGACGGCCGAGGGCCCGGGCGCCACGATCGCCGGAGGCCGCGGCGGCGGGGTCGCGGGCCAGCTGATGACGGCGGCGGCGCTTCCCGCGACCACGGTGCCCGTCACGGCGAGCGCCGCGATCGGATGAGCCGCCAGCGCCTTGGCCAGCTGGCTGACGATACCGGTCTTGGCGGCCCCGGCCAGTGCGGACGCGGAGGTCGCGGTCGCCAGCGCGCTCTTGCCGATGACCGCGGCGGTGAGCGCGAGGGGGACGGGCAGCAGCGCGAGCCCGATGAGCAACTGCTCGGCTGCCGGCATCGCCTCGGCCGCCGGAGTGCAGACGGCGCATGCCTGGACATGCCGGGTCAGCCGCTTGCGCCAGGTCGCGCCGGGCACGCCGTCCCAGCCCGCCACGACCCCCTCCAGCTCGCCGCAGCGCGGTCGCGCGTCGAGGGCCGCCACTAGGCCGCGGCAGCCGTCGAACTGCCGGCGCATGCGCTGGACGCGTACGCCGGCGTGGGCGACGTTGACGCCGATCGCCTCGGCCAGCTCGGTGCGCGACAGGTGGCCGGCGACCTCCAGCCACCACAGCGACAGCAGCACCCGGTCGTCGGAGTCGAGCCAGTGCGCGGCGCGGGCCGCCTGGCGGCGCTGCTCGGAGACGCCCAGCCGCAGCTCCGTCAGCCCTTCGAAGCGCGCGCCCGCGTCGGGTGTGCCCACCAGGTCGGCCAGGTCGCCGGTGCGCCGTTCGGCGGCCCGCCTGCGGTGCAGGTGGGTGCTGACCTGCCGGACCGCGATCGCGCCGAGCCACGCCCGGAAGCGGTCCGGCGCGCGCAGATCCCGTAGTTCGCGCACCGCGCGCAGCATGGAGTCCTGCACCACGTCGTCGGCGTCGTCCTCGGTGTCGAGGGCCCTGCGCGCGACGGTGTAGACGAATGGGAGGTACGCCTCGATCAGGGTGTCGAGTGCCCGGCGGTCACCGGCCTGCGCTGCGACGACGAGCGCGGTCTCGGTCGAGCTGTTGGGTGGCATTCTCCGCATCGCTGTCGTCGGTGGATCGGGTGGTTGACTCTGACGGAGTTGCGGGTGCCGCGTCAAGATGCCGTGGAGGAGATCCCGCGCCGTGGCGGTCGGTCGGCCACCGTCGCCTCGCGACCACCGCACCATGCGTCGCATGACACTTGTCTGCGCTGAGAATCGCTCGCGAGATGTATCGAAATCGTGTCTGAAAAAGTGTTATCCAGGTCCCGTGTGGAGGGTCGCGCCATCATCGGCCCGTGCTGGCAATCACATCTTTCCGATGGTGTCTGGCAGGGGATACACCTTGATCGGCAGTTGTTTCGCCCGCATCCCGAAAGGGTTGACGAACCGGGTTGGCGGCTGCCACTTGATAGCGGCGAAACAATCTGGCAATGTCGTCGTTTATCGATGGGGCCGGACCTGCCCGGCCGGCCCCCGTCGATACCCGGACATCTGGAAGCCACATCGCCCGCGAACAGGAGCATTTATATCGATTGAGATCGATCAAGTCTGGTGAGGTGGCGTCGCCCCGCTCCTCGCCGCCGCTGAGCCGTCCCGCCCTACCCGTTCCGTCCGCCCGACCTCCTTCCGCCGCCACCGTGGCGCCGTACGCGCGATCGCGCGCGATGTCGTGGTGTCGATGTCGCCCGCCCTGATGTGATGCCGCTGTGGATCTGCTGCCCTGCGGCCATACCGCCGCAGTCGGACCCGGCCCGATGGGCCGTCGGCTGCTCGGCGATGAGGCGTGTGCGAGCCATGTCCTCCTGCTGATCGGCCGCGGTCTCGTATTCGACCTGTGCTGCCCGCCGTCGCGCGCCGGCGGCCGATCCTGATCTGCTGACCGTCCACGAGGGCCGCGCGTCCGAAAGATCAACTCTTTTTCTTGACTCATTCCAGAAAAGGCAGCAGACTACGGGGCGTGGTGACGACCCCGGACTTCGAGCATTTGCTGCGCGGAGCCGCGTTGCGGGTGACCCGTCCCCGGACGGCGGTGCTGCGCGCGGTGTCCGCACATCCGCACGCCGACACGGACTCGATCGTCGGCGTGCTGCGCGGCGAGGTCTCGCACCAGGCGGTGTACGACTCGCTGCGTGTCCTCACGGCCGCGGGCCTGGTGCGGCGTATCCAGCCCGCCGGCTCGGTGCCCCGCTACGAGGCGCGGGTCGGGGACAACCACCACCACATGGTCTGCCGGTCCTGCGGGCTCATCGCCGACGTCGAGTGCGCTGTCGGCGACGCGCCCTGCCTGACCGCGTCCGGCGGCGACGGCTTCTCGATCGACGAGGCCGAGGTCGTCTACTGGGGCCGCTGCCCCGACTGCTCCGCCGCAGGCAGTTCCTGATCCACCCGATCCCCCGCAAGTCACGGAAGGAATCCGATGTCTGAGAACCACGATGCCGTCGTCCACGACGCCGAGGCCGGCGCCGAGTCGCGCTGCCCGGTGGCGCACGGACGCGCGCCCCACCCGACCCAGGGTGACGGCAACCGCGGCTGGTGGCCCAACCAGCTCAACCTGAAGATCCTGGCCAAGAACCCGGCCGTGGCCAACCCGCTGGGCGAGGACTTCGACTACGCCGAGGCGTTCGCGGGCCTCGACCTCGCCGCCGTGAAGCGGGACATCGCCGAGGTGCTGACGACCTCGCAGGACTGGTGGCCGGCCGACTACGGGCACTACGGCCCGTTCATGATCCGCATGGCGTGGCACAGCGCCGGCACGTACCGCATCAGCGACGGCCGTGGTGGCGCGGGTGCCGGCATGCAGCGTTTCGCGCCGCTCAACAGCTGGCCGGACAACGGCAACCTGGACAAGGCCCGCCGCCTGCTGTGGCCGGTCAAGAAGAAGTACGGCCAGGCCATCTCCTGGGCCGACCTGATGATCCTGACCGGCAACGTCGCGCTGGAGACGATGGGTTTCCAGACCTTCGGCTTCGCCGGCGGCCGCCCCGACGTCTGGGAGCCCGACGCCGACGTCTACTGGGGCCCGGAGACCACCTGGCTCGGCGACCAGCGCTACACCGGTGACCGCGAGCTGGAGAACCCGCTGGCCGCCGTGCAGATGGGCCTGATCTACGTCAATCCGGAGGGCCCGAACGGCAACCCGGACCCGATCGCCGCGGCCCGCGACATCCGCGAGACGTTCGGCCGCATGGCCATGAACGACGAGGAGACCGTCGCGCTGATCGCCGGCGGCCACACCTTCGGCAAGGCCCACGGCGCGGGCACCGCCGACCACGTCGGCCCGGAGCCGGAGGGCGCGACGCTGGAGGAGCAGGGCCTGGGCTGGAAGAACAGCTTCGGCACCGGCAAGGGCGGCGACACCATCACCAGCGGCCTGGAAGGCGCCTGGACGAACACGCCGATCGCGTGGGACAACAGCTTCTTCGAGATCCTGTTCGGGTACGAGTGGGAGCTGTTCCGCAGCCCGGCGGGCGCGCAGCAGTGGAAGCCGAAGGACGGCGCGGGCGCGGGCACCGTGCCCGACGCCCACGACCCGGCCAAGAGCCACACCCCGATCATGCTGACCACCGACCTGTCGCTGCGCTTCGACCCGGTTTACGAGCCGATCGCGCGCCGGTTCAAGGACGACCCGGCCGCGTTCGCGGACGCGTTCGCCCGTGCCTGGTTCAAGCTGACCCACCGCGACATGGGCCCGATCGCCCGCTACCTCGGCCCGGAGGTCCCGGCCGAGGCGCTGATCTGGCAGGACCGGGTGCCGGCGGTGGACCACGAGCTGGTCGACGCCGCCGACGTCGCCGCCCTCAAGGCGCAGGTGCTCGCGTCGGGCCTGTCGGTGTCGGAGCTGGTCTCGGTCGCGTGGGCGTCGGCGTCGACGTTCCGCGGCAGTGACAAGCGCGGCGGCGCGAACGGCGCCCGCATCCGCCTGCAGCCGCAGAGCGGCTGGGAGGTCAACGACCCCGACCAGCTCGCCCGTGTGCTGCACATCCTGGAGGGCGTGCAGGCCGCGTTCAACGCCGCCCAGACCGGCGGCAAGAAGGTCTCGCTGGCCGACCTGATCGTGCTGGCCGGGTCCGCCGCCGTCGAGCAGGCCGCCGCGACCGGCGGCCACCCGGTCGAGGTGCCCTTCACCCCGGGCCGCACCGACGCGTCGGCCGAGCAGACCGACGCGGACTCGTTCGCCGCGCTGGAGCCGACCACCGACGGGTTCCGCAACCACCTGGGCAAGGGCAACCGCCTGCCGGCCGAGTACCTGCTGATCGACCGGGCCAACCTGCTCACCCTGAGCGCGCCCGAGATGACCGTGCTGGTCGGCGGTCTGCGGGTGCTCGGAGCGAACACCAAGCAGTCCACGGTCGGCGTGTTCACCGACACCCCCGGGTCGCTGACCAACGACTTCTTCGCCAACCTGCTCGACCTGGGCACCGCGTGGAAGGCGACGTCGGCCGACGCCGAGACCTTCGAGGGCCGCGACCTCGCCACCGGTGAGGTCAGGTGGACCGGCAGCCGGGCCGACCTCGTCTTCGGCTCGAACTCGGAGCTGCGGGCACTCGCCGAGGTCTACGCCAGCGACGACGCGAAGGAGAAGTTCGTACGCGACTTCGCCGCGGCGTGGGTCAAGGTCATGAACCTGGGCCGGTACGACCTCGCCTGATCCTGGTGACGACGAAGCCCGCCGGTGTTTGTCACCGGCGGGCTTCGTCGCTGTCGGAGGTCAGTACCGCATGACGCAGTAGACGACCGTCGGGTGCAGGAACCGGTACCAGTGGTTCCACTTGTAGTCGTTGGTGCACTTGTCGCCGTTGGCCCCGCCGCGCACGATGTCGATGATGTGCACGGTGCCCTTGGCCTTGCACTTCGGCGCGGCGACCGCGAACTCGGTGTCCGTCGGCAGGATGTAGCAGTAGTTGCGCACCAGGTACAGCTCCAGACAGAGCCGGTAGCCGTCGGTGGTGATCCAGGGCCCGTCGGGGTCCGAGCAGGTGCCCTGCGCCCGGTCGACGGACAGCACCCGGTAGGTGCCGCGCGAGCCGTTGCAGTTGCCGAGCCCCAGGAAGTCGCCGGTCTTGTCGACGGTGATGCAGTCGCCGACGGCGGCGGGCGCGGGCAGCGCGGCTTCCGTCGTCGGGATCGGCTCGGGCGGCGAGTACAGGTCGGACGGGGACGGGCGGGCGGTCCGCTGCGCCGTCGGCGACGGCGACGGGCTGTCGTCGTTGACGAGGTTGTACACCACGCCACCCCCGCAGAGCCCGACCACGCACAGCACCACCACGCCGACGATCAGGCCGATGATCAGTGGCGTGTTGCTCTTCTTCGGCGGCGGCGGTGGGCCGGGTTGCCAGGGGGCGGCGCCGGGGTAACCGGGGGGATTCTGCGGTGGAGGCAGCGTCACCCCAGGAGTCTCACACGGGCGCGCAACGGTGTTCCACGCAGCGGATCCACATCAGATCAGCATCACAGCCGCCCGTCGTGAGGGTGACGGATGGTCCGCAGGCTCCGGGAGCACCCGCGATCGGCCTGCTGCCTGGTGGGAGGCACACTTCGTAGTGTGAGCGACGATCTCGACGCGGTGGTCGCGCTCACGACCCGGTGCGCCGGGCGCTCTACGACTACGTCGTGGCCCAGGAGGCGGGGGTCTCGCGTACCCTCGCGGCCTTCCACCTGGACAAGCTCGCCGAGGCCGGCCTGCTGGAGGTCGACTTCATGCGGTTGACCGAGGCCAGGCCCGGTCCGGGCGGCGGGCGTCCGGCCAAGGTGTATCGCCGAGCGAGCGCCGCGCGCAAGGTCACGCTGCCGCACCGTGACTACGAGCAGTTGGCGGCGTTGCTCGCCGAGGTGGTTCACGGCTTGGACGCAGACGAGCGCGCGGTGGCGGTGGCGGCGGGCGAGCGGCTGCACGAGCCCGCCGGCTGGCTGGCGACACTGCGCGAACGCGGCTACGAGCCCTGTGGGACTACGTGTACCGGTCCCGTCACCTCGCCGTGCTGCAGCGGCGCAGGGAGTGGTTCCAGCGGCCGGTGGAGATCCACAGCGTGATGTGGTGGGTTCCCGACGGGCACCTGCCGACCGCCGCGGAGGGCATGGCGCGTCTGGCGCTGCTCAATGAACACGGCCCCGGACAGGACGCGTTCACCTTCCGGGACTTCCGCGACCCGGTCGACGCACCCGCCTGATCGGGGTCGGACCGGCGAGCGCCACCCCATCGTGCCGATTTACGTCAGATATGACCGAATCGGCCACTTCGGCGGCTGAGTCAGGGCAGGGTGGTCGCAAGGAGAGGAGCCGGGATGGACAGGATTCTCGCCGACCAGACCAGGGCGGCCGGCAGTACCGTGGATCAGCTCGCACCCGCCGGCGGCACGACACCGCAGGTCAGACGCTGGGTCGCGGAACAGCACCGGTGGGCGGCCGCGATCGCCGAGCACGGGGTCGACTGGGACCACCCCCGCTCGGTGCACTGGAACGCCGCCTGCGGCACGGACGCCGCGGCCGACTTCGCCGCCGTACGCCGCAACGCGCGGACCTACGACGCCATCGCGCCCGCGTTCGCCGCGACCGCCCGCCACCGCGAGGACCGCGCCCGCACCGCCGAGGCCATGGGCGACCTGGTCACCGCGCGGGAGAACTACTTCATGGCGGCGGTGCACTGGAGCGCGGCGCAGTGGCCGGGCCACGCCGACGACGCCGTCAGCCGGGGCCACCACGAGCGCAAACGCGCCTGCTACGCCCGCTACGCCGCACTCGCCGACCACCACGTCGAAGCCGTGTCGGTGCCGTTCCCCGGGACCCACCGCGGTTCGCTGCCGGCCTGGTTGCACCTGCCACCCGGCTACACCGGCGGCCGCCTGCCGGTCGCGCTCGTGGTGCCGGACCTGGACAGCGCCAAGGAGGCGACGGTCGCCCTGCACGGCGACCGCTTCCTCAGCCGCGGCTTTGCCGTGCTCGCGATCGAGGGGCCGGGACAGTACGAGTGCGCGATGCTCGGCACCCACTTCAGCGTGCCCGCCTGGGCTCAGGTCGGACCGGCCTGCGTGGACTGGCTGGCCGGGCGGGCCGAACTCGACCCGGAGCAGGTCGTGATCGCCGGCAGCGGCTTCGGCTCGTTCGCCGCGACCGTGGTGGCCGCCCACGAACCCCGCCTGCGCGCCTGCGCCGTCACGGAGGTCTGCCACGAACCGGGCTGGACGACCGTGTTCGAGCAGGCGTCCCCGGCCTACAAGATGCGCTTCATGTACATGACCGGGCACACCGACGAGGCGGAGTTCGACCGGTTCGCCCGCACGCTGACCTGGCAGGGGCGCGCCGAGCGGATCGCCATGCCGTACCTCGCGGTCGTCGGGGAGGACGACGAGCTCAGTCCGATCGAGTGGACCCGCGCACTGCTCGACGCAGTGCAGGGCCCCCGGCGGCTGGTGGTCTATCAGGGCTCGCCCCACCACATCGGCGGCGTGCCGTCGGCCCGCCTGGGACCGTCCCCGTCAGGCCTGATGGCCGACTGGCTCGCGGCCCGGGTGCGCGGCGACGCCTTCCCATCCGAGCAGTGGCTCATCGACGGGGACGGCCGGATCAACCGGGGCCCGCTACCGGCAGTCGAGCCGATGGAACCGTCGCCGCCGGAGTGGCCCGTGGAGCCGACGCCGACGCCGGCCGTGGAGCCGACGCCGGCACCGTCCGCTGCGCCCGTGCCGGTTGCCCCTGCCGGGAAGGCCAAAGGCCGCGCCCGGGGGTCCCGCAAGAAGGGCGGTCAGGTTCCTGCCGGGGGCGACCACCCGCAGCCGTCGATCCGGCACGAACCAGCCGCCGCCAGCGGATCGCGGAACCGAAGCAAGGTCCCCCGCGGACCCGCGTCCTGACCGCCGTGTCGGTCGGGCTGGCTATCCTGGCGCGATGGACCTGGAGTTCAGTGGCGAGATCTGGTTCTGGAGAGGCCCGGCCCCCTGGTACTTCGTGACCGTGCCCGACGAGCACTGCCCGGCGCTCGAAGACGCGTCGGCGCAGGTCAGCTACGGCTGGGGCATGATCCCGGTGACCGCCCGGATCGGCACGACGGGCTGGACCACCTCGCTGTTCCCCAAGGACGGGCGCTACATCGTGCCCGTCAAGGCGGTGGTGCGCAGGGCCGAGAAGCTCGACGCCGGTGACACGGTCACGGTCCGGCTCAACGTCGACGCGTCAGCTACCCGACCCTGAACGGCCGGGCTTGCAGGTCTCTCTTCCTCGCTGGCTGCGAGGTGAGGCTGCGTGTGGGCGGTTGACTGCGCCCCAGCGCTCGACACCGCGTCGGGCGATGTTGAGGGCTGCATTGTGATCGGCGTGGGCAACGACCCCGCACGATCGACAGGTGAACGTTTCCTGGTCGGAACGGTTGCGCTTGTCACGGTGACCGCACCGGCTGCAGGTCTGGGAGGTGTACCGCGGGTCCACCTGGACCAGCGGTACACCTGCCCGGCGTGCCTTGTAGGTCAGAAACGCGCCGAGCTGGTGGAACGACCATGAGTGGAGTGTGACCCGTTGGGGCTTTCGGAGCCGGACCCGGTCGCGGATGCCCGTCAGGTTCTCGACGGCGATCCCGCGCCCGGTGCGTGCAGCCTCGGTCACGATGGTCTTGGCGATGCGGTGGTTGACGTTGGCGGTGTGCCGCGCTTCCTTGCGCCTGCGCCGGGCCAGTTGGGCCGCTTGCACGCCGAGCCGATGGTCGTCCTTGATCGCCTGGTAAACGTGTCTGCGCAGGTCGTAGTTGCGGTAGACGCCGGTCTGCCGGGCGACCGTAGCATTTGGACTGTGCCACCGAGATGGGCATCCGATCCCGACATATGACGCGGCCGTACATCGAGAACCGGAAGCGCCCGGCTGGGTGACGGCTTTCCTCCCGGCCCTGTAGGGCCGGGGTTCCAGCTTAATCACTGCTGAATTCCTGCCCGGACCGATGACTTCCGCACCCCTGGATCGTCATCACTGGTATGAGACTGACACTCACGGAGTTCGTGACTCTCGACGGCGTCTACCAGGGTCCGGGTGGCCCGGAGGAGGACACCGCCGACGGCTTCCGGCACGGCGGCTGGGTGGTGCCGTTCTTTGAGGACACCCTGGGCGAGTTCATCACCGGTGTCTTCGGCGAGGTCGACGCGTTCCTGCTCGGCCGGCGCACCTACGACATCTTCGCCGCCGCCTGGCCGAAGTCCACCGACCCGGACGACCCGATCGCGAAGGCCCTCAACGCGCTGCCGAAGTACGTCGCGTCCCGCACGCTGACCGGGGCCGACTGGCACAACAGCACGGTCCTCGGCGGGGACGTGGTGGCCGAGGTCGCCAAACTCAAGGAGCAGCCCGGCCGCGAACTGCAGATCCACGGCAGCGGCGCGCTCGCCCAGGTGCTGTTCGACGCCGGCCTGATCGACACGGTCCGGCTCATCGTGTTCCCGGTCGTGCTCGGCTCGGGTATGCGCCTGTTCGCACAGGGGCGTACGCCGTCGGGGTTCCGGCTCGCCGACCTCAGGTCGACGCCGACCGGCGTGACGATGCAGACCCTGGAACTGGCCGGCGCTCCGACGTACGGCTCCATGACGGTCGAGTGACCTGTCGACGGGGGCGGCCCGCCACGCGGGCGGGCCGCTCCGGTCAGCGGCGGCGCAGTTCGAGGAAGCGGTAGCTGAGCAGGTCGTGGATGAGCGCCCACTGCAGCGCGTCGCCGCCGACCAGCGACTGCCAGTACAGGCCGGTCGGGCGGAACACGCGGCCCACCGCCAGCAGCGCGCTGATCCAGCGGTCACGCGGGCGGCGCAGTTCGAGGTACGGGGTGAGGTCGAGGTCGCGGACCAGTTCCAGGCCGTGCGCGGCGGCCGTGGTGCGCACCTGGCCGACCGTCAGCAGCGAGCCGACGTGCCAGCCGGTGCGGAACTCCGCCATGCGCCGGGCGGCCTTCGGCGAGTCGGGCGTGGCGGCTGAGGTGAGGAAGTCGTCGCAGAGCACCAGCCTGCCGCCGGGGCGCAGGGTGCGGGCCGCCTCGCGGAAGTAGCCGTCGGCGTCGGGGCTGTGGATGAACGCCTCGATGGAGAAGGCCAGGTCGGCGGTCCCGGCCAGGTCGTCGGGCACCGCCAGGAAGTCGCCCACGCGGCAGCGCACGCGGTCGGCCAGGCCTGCCTCGGCGATCAGCTCGGCCGCCCGCGCCGCCTGCGCGGAGCTGATGGTGATGCCCTCGCCGGTCAGGTCGGTCTGTGCCGCCAGGTAGAGCAGGCTCGCCCCGAGCCCGCAGCCCAGGTCCACTACGGACGGTCGCGCCAGGTCCGGCGGCAGCGTGTCGAGCAGCAGCTCGTCCACGTGGTGGAAGGCCTGTGCCCGGGTCGCCACGCCGGGACCCCAGACGGCGCGGTGGATGGACGCGCCGCCCTGCCCGAGCCGCTCGAAAGCGGCGGCGTTGTTGTCGTAGTAGCGGCGTACTCGCTCAGTGCCCGCCGCCGCGTCCGCCTGGGAGGTCATGGCGGCCAACTGTAGACGCTAGCGGCCCTTCCCGCGCGACGACGACAACTGGCTTCCGCTTGCACCGCAAGCGATTCCGCCGATGCTCCGGTGCGTCCGTTTCATGGCAGCCCTGCTGCGTGTTCCGGGAAACTGCACGAATCAGCCGGTCGATTCGTGCAGTTTCCCGGAAACTGCCCGGCCACGACGAAACACTCAGGCCGCGACGGCGTCGCTGCGGCGCAGGCGGAGCTGAGTGAGCAGGCCTGTGGCGGCGATCAGGACGGCGATGGCGCTGTAGGTGAGCACGGTGGGGAGCAGGCCGACGGAGGCGACGCTCTGGCCGGCGACGATCAGCGGCAGGCCGAAGGACAGGTAGGCGACCAGGAAGACGGCGGCGAACAGGCCGCCCCGCTGGTGCGGCTGGGCGTGGGGGGCGACCAGGCGCAGCGCGCCGCCGAACGACGCGCCGAAGCCGAGGCCGCTGACGATCGCGCCGAGCCAGACCACGGGCAGCAGACCCGCGGCGATGCCGGCCGCGACGACCAGCGTGCCGGTGAGCAGTCCGGCGCTGCCGAGCACCGTGGCGCGGCGGCCGTGGAAGCGGCCGGTCATGATGCCCGCGACCGCGGCCGCGCCCGGGGCCAGGAACGCGGTCGCGCCGTTGAGCAGGCCGCTGTCGAGGTGGAAGACGCCGCGCACGATGGTCGGCCCGAGGCCCATGAACAGGCCGGCCATCATCCAGGCCGACAGGTGCACGGGCACGGCGGCGGCGAACTCGCGCCGGGCCGGGTGCGGCACGGTGACCCGCGGCACGAGCGAGCCCAGCGCACCGGGTCGGCGGGCGGACGTCTCGGCGGACAGGTAGAGCACCACCGCGCCGATCGCCATGATCACGGTCAGCGTGCTGAACACGATCACGTTGGCGGAGTGGGTGAACTGGACCGCGACGCCGGTGAGCAGCGCCCCCAGGCCGAGACCGCCGGCCGGGGCGACGCTGCCGATCAGCGAACCCCAGCGGCGGTACCGCGGCGGGGCCAGTTCCAGCAGCGAGGCGGTGAACGCGCTGCTGGCGGCACCGGTGGCCAGGCCCTGCACGACCCGGGCGGCGATGACCCAGCCGAGGTTCGGCGCGAACACGAACATCAGCATGGACACCAGCTCCACCAGCAGCGCGCCGATCAGCACCGGCCGCCGGCCGAGGTGGTCCGACAGCGAGCCGGCCACCAGCAGGGCGGCGAGCAGCGCGAAGGCGTACGCGGCGAAGGCGACGGTGAGCATGGACGGCGCAAAGCCCCATTGCCGCTGAAACAGGACGAGCAGCGGAGTGGGTGCACCGGCGGCCAGGTAGAGCGACCCGAAGGCGAGCGCCGCGCCGGTGAAGGCGACGGTCGGCGACAGCGGCCGCCGGGCGGTCCGGGCGGAGTGGCGGGGTATATAAGGCGTGGCCCGCTCGGCGATGGTCATGACGTACGCTCCCTAAAGCAAAGATCATTGCGTTTAGTGTCTTGGGCGACCGTAGCCTCAGCGCGAAAGTTAAAGCAAATATTTCTGCGTTAGAGTGGGAGTCATGTCTGCCACACCCAGCCCCGCCCGGCGCACCGGCGGCCGCAGCGCCGCGGTGCTCGCCGCGGTGCGCTCCGCGGTCGAGGAACTGGTGCAGGAGCGCGGCAGCGCCCAGGTGACCATCCCGATGGTCGCCGAGCGGGCCGGGGTCAACCCGACCAGCATCTACCGCCGCTGGGGCGACGCCCCTTCGATGATCAACGACCTCGCGACGTACCGGATCTCGCCGGACCGGCCCCTGCCCGACACCGGCGACCTGCGCGAAGACCTGACCCGCTGGGCGCAGGAGATCATCGAGCACTTCCGGCAGCCGGCCGCCGCGGCACTGCTGCGCGGCGGGGCGGCCGGAGCGGGGGCGGGTGACTCGGACTGCCTGCGCAACCGCCGGGCCGAAGCGACCCTGCTGATCGAGCGGGCCGGTGGCGGGGTGCCGGTGGGGGACGTGATTGACCATGTCGTCGCACCGATCGTCTACCGGGTGCTGTTCCAACCCTGGACGCTGACCGACGATCTGGCATCGGCCCTGGTGGGACGCCTGTTCGCGGGTCGCTGACGCGCCATCCGATCACGACGGTGGAGATCGGAACGAATTGCTTCGTACCGTGGACTACCCGGCTCGGGTCCGGAGGAGTATCGTCATAGACGTTCCCCGCCGACTTCCCCCGTGGTCGGCGGGGATCCTTCGTTTCCGCGGCGGTTTACGGCCGTGTCCGGTGGGTATCTGCGGCCCGTCACCACGAATCAACACCGCTGTCGGCACGCAGGAGGACAATGATGATGCTGCTCGGATTGCTGCTGGTCCTCGGCCTGGCCGGACTGGCGCTCGTGGCCTTCATGGACAATGACGGCCTGTTCACCGCGTCGGTGGGCTCGGTCGAGCTGTTCGGCTACAACGCCACACTCTCGGTCGGTGAGGTCTTCCTCATCGGCGCGGCCGCTGGGGCGCTGCTGCTCGTCGGGCTGTTCATGCTCTTCGGCGGGGCCGGTCGGCGCGCCCGCCGGCGGATGGCGGCCCGCCGGGAACTGCAGGCGCAGCGCGCCGAGAACCTCGACCTGAAGCGCAAGCACGACACCATCGCCACGGAACTGGCCGCCCAGCGCGCCGCCGAGGCCGGTGCGGCCGACGCCGAACGCGAGGTCGAGGCCGCTCGGGCGGCCCGCGACGCCAAGCTCGCCCGCGACGCCGCCGAGGCCGAGTCGGACGAGCGGGTGTCCACCCGGTAACAGCGCTGAACCGTCGGGGCCGCCACACCCACCCGGGTGGCGGCCCGGACGGCGTTGCCGACGGTCAGGCCTGGGCCGCGTCGGTGTCGAGTTTGGCGCGGATGCGTTCCGCGTCGGGGTGGGCCAGCTCCTCCATGATGCGCAGCGCGTCCCGCCACAGCCCGCCGGCCGTGCCCGTCTCACCGAGCGCCTCGTGCGCGTCGGCGAGGTGGTCGAGGATGAACGCCTCCCAGTACCGGTCACGGGTCTGGCGGACCAGGACCAGCGCGTTGCCGAAACCGAGCACGGCCTGCTCGTGGTTGCCGAGGTGCAGGTGGGCATGGCCGAGGCTGTCCCAGGTCTCCCACTGCCCGGCCAGGTCCCCGACCTCCTCGTGCAGTGCCAGCGCCTCCGCGCAGGCCGTGATCGCCGCCGCGTGGTCGCCGCGCAGGGTCTGGAACCAGCCCATCGTGTTCAGCGCCTTGGCCTGCCCCGACCGGTCCCCGGTGGCCCGGTGCAGCTGGTATGCCCGCTCGGCGTAGGTGTAGGCGTCGGCGTAGCGGCTGGTGCGCTCGCCGAGCCAGGTGAGCGCGAGCAGCGTGTTGGCCTGGCTTGCCGCGTCGCCGGCCTGGGCGAACAGCGCCATGGCGCTGTCGTAGTGCTGCTGGGCCTCGTCGTAGCGTTCCAGCCAGGTGCTGGAGACGCCGAGCCCGTGGTAGACGTGGGCCTGGCCGGTCACGTCACCCGAGCGCAGCGCCGCGTCGAGCGCGGTGCGCTGGGTGGCGGCCTGGTCCAGCCAGTGGCCCTGCCGGTCGAAATAGGTGATCAGTGTCCAGGCCAGCTGCCAGGTGTGCCCGTCGCAGCCGAGCTCGTAGGCCTGCCGGATGACGGCCAGCAGCACCGCGTGCTCGGCGGCGAACCAGGCGTAGGCCGCGTCGCGGTCGGCGTGCGCCTCCGGCGTCACCTGCTCGTCGCAGGGCAGGATCGCGATGCGGTGCCGGTGCGGGTAGACCATCAGCGTCGCGCTGTTGGCGGTGTGCAGGTAGTGGTCGTACGTCCGGCGCAGCGCGGTGAAGCGGTCCGGTTCGGGGTCGGCCTCGGCGACCAGCTCCGCGGCGTACGCCCGCATCAGGTCGTGCAGCAGGAACCGCCCCGGGCCGTGCTCGACGGCCAGGTGCGCGCGGGTCAGCTCGGCCAGCAGCGGGCGCGCCTGCCGCACGGTCAGCCCGGCCGTGCTGGCCGCCGCCGCGAGCGAGACATCCGGCCCCGGATGCAGCCCGAGCAGCCGGAACATCCGCGCGCCGCCATCGCTGAGCTGGCGATACGACCAGGAGAACACCGCACGCAGATCGGTGGCCGTGTCGTCGCCGCTGAACGCGTCCAGGTTGTCGCGCCCGTCGGCCAGCTCCGCCGCCAGCGCGGCCAACGGCAGCGCCGAGCCGACGGCGGCGCGCGCCGCCACGATCGCCAGGGCCAGGGGCAGCCCGCCGCAGCGGGCGATGACGTCGCGCACGGCGCGGGGCTCCCGCTCGACCGCGGTGCCGCCGAGCCGGTGAGTGATCAGCTGCCGGGCCTCGGCGGCGGTGAACACGGCCAGCGACACCGGCCGGGCGCCCTCGGCCGCGACCAGGCCGGACAGCTGGTTGCGGCTGGTGACCAGCACCATGCATCCGGCCGTGCCCGGCAGCAGCGGGCGCACCTGGTCGGCGTCGCGGGCGTTGTCCAGCACCAGCAGCATGCGCCGCCCGGCCAGCAGGCTGCGGTACAGGGCGGCCTGCTCGGCGAGGTCGGCGGGCACTCGCGCGGACGGCACGCCCAGCGCGTCGAGGAAGCCGCGGACCGCCTGCGAGGGGTTGGTCGGCGGGCCGGACGCGTCGAAGCCGTGGAGGTTGACATGGAGCTGCCCGTCGGGGAAACGCTCGGCGGAGCGGTGCGCCCAGTGCACCGCGAGCGAGGACTTGCCGATCCCCGCGCTGCCGGTGATGACCGCGACCCGGGCCGGACCGGCCTCCCGGTCGCGCATCCGGTCCAGCTCCCGCAGCGCCGCGTCGCGGCCGGTGAAGCCCGCCACGTCGGCGGGCAGTTGCCGGGGCACGGTCACCGGCTCTGCGGCCGCGGGCGCTTCGGGCGTGAAGTCGTACCGGCCGGGGCGGGTGAGCCGTTCGTCGTCGCGCAGGATCGCCTCGTGCAGCGCCCGCAGCTGCGGGCCGGGCTCCAGGCCGAGTTCGTCGCGCAGCAGCGTGCGGGTGTCGCGGAACAGGTCCAGCGCCTCGGCCCGCCGCCCGCTGCGGTAGCGGGCCAGCATCAGGCAGCCGCGGAAGAACTCGCGGAACGGCTGCTCGGCCACGAGCGTCTCGAGCGTGCCCGCCACCTGCCGGTGCCGGCCCAGGGCCAGCTCCGCTTCGGCCCAGCCCTCGTACGCGGCCAGCCGTTGCTGGTCCAGGCGCAGCGCCTCGTCGGCCAGCGGCGGGAACGCGGTGAACTCCGCATACGCCGGGCCGCGCCACAGGTCCAGGGCGGTCCGCCAGTCCCGGGCCGCGGCCTCGACATCGCCGCGGTCCATGGCCGCGGCCGCCGCGGCGCTCAGCTCGCCGAACCGGGCCGCGTCGAGCGACTCGCCCGCGGGCACCGTGTAACCGTCGGGGGCGTTGAGGATCCGCTCGGTGCCCAGGGCCCCGCGCAGCTGGCTGATGTACTGGTGCACGTTGCGCCGGGCCGAGGCCGGGGGCTGGTCGGCCCACAGCGCCTCGACGAGCACGTCCATGGGCACCGGCCGACCCAGGCGGGCCAGCAGGACGGCGAGCGCCAGCCGCGGCTTGTGGCCCGTGGGCAGGTAGGCCGGCTGTCCGTCGTGTACCGCCTGAAGGGGTCCCAGCGTCTGGAACTCCACTGCCGTCTCGCCTTCCCGACCACGATCCCGACAACGAAACGTGCTCAGGCGACTACGGTCCGCTTTGTACATCGCCTGTACCGCGATCGGACACGATGCGCGGTATCGGCGAGCGTACGGCACGGGTCGAAACGCCCTGTGGCAAACCGTTGCGCGTTCGTCGGCTGGCACGCCGACGTGCCGATGGTCTCGGGGCGGGCCGAGATTCGGGGGACCTCGGCCGCCCTGAGACCACGCCCGCGGCCGCTGGACGGCGTCGGGCACACTGCCTCCCATGCCGAAGTCACGCCGCGAAGTCCGGGCCCGCCGAGCCGCCGCAGCCGCACGGATGCAGCCCGGCGGCCGGGCACGGACCCGCTCGGCGCTCACCGAGGCGCGCACCTGGCAGGCGGCCGGCCTGCCCGCGGCCCTGTCCGGCGCGGTCGGCCTGGTGCTGAGCGTCGCGCTCGCCGTCTGGGACTCGTGGCTGCTGCCCGCGGTGGCAGTCGGCGCGACCCTGCTCAACGCCTACGCGGGCTACGTCATCGTCAAAGCCCGCCGGGCCGACGACGTCCTGTTCCCGCAGCGCTGGGGCAGCGGCCGGTTCTCCGCCCGGGGCGAGGTCGTCGCCGGAGTCCTGGCGCTCGCCTCAGCGGCGCTCGCCGTGATCGGCTTCGCCGGCCGATGACGCGGCCTGCCGCAGTTTCGCGAAAACTGCGGCATCGCGGGCCCCGACAGGTGCGGTGTCCGCGAAACTGTCGCGCCGAACCGCATCGGGCTCATGAATACGCGTTGCGACCCGGTCGCGCGTCCGCGTAGGGTCTCGTCCTTGTGCGCAAGGTAGTCGACTCCGTCGTGCCCGCCCGGCTCGGCGCGGGCTACCGCTGGCTGCTGGCCTCGTCCTGGTCGAGCAACCTCGGCGACGGGGTGGCACTCGCGGCCGGGCCGCTGCTGGTCACCTCGCTGACCGACGACCCGTTCCTGATCTCGCTGGCCGCGCTGCTGCGCTGGGCCCCGCCGCTGGTGTTCGGCCTGTACGCCGGAGTGCTGTCGGACCGGCACGACCGCCGACTGATCATGATCGTGGCGAACCTGGCCCGGGTCCTGGTGCTGGCCGGACTCGTGGCGACGATGCTCACCGGGACGCTGACGGCGATCGGCGCGCTGGCCGCGATCGGCCTGCTGACCGTCGCCGAGGTGTTCGCCGACAACACCGCGGGCACGCTGACGCCGATGCTGGTGCACCGCGACGACCTGGCCGTGGCCAACGCCCGGCTGCAGACCGGCTTCATCACCCTCAATCAGCTGATCGGCCCGCCGATCGGGGCGGCGCTGTTCGCCGCGGGCACGGCCTGGCCGTTCGCGACCGAGGTCGTGCTGGTCGCCGCCGCGGTGGTCCTGGTGTCGCGGGTGCGGCTGCCGGTCCGGGAGCGGCCCGCGCAGGACAGGCGCAGCCTGCGGCGCGACGTCGCCGAAGGATTCCGCTGGACGGTGAACCACGCGGCCGTGCGTACCCTCGTGCTCACGATCTTGATCTTCAACGTGACCTTCGGGGCGGCGTGGTCGGTGCTCGTGCTCTACGCACAGGAGCGGCTCGGCCTCGGCGCGATCGGCTTCGGCCTGCTCACCACCGTCTCGGCGGTCGGCGGTCTGCTCGGCACCGCGCTGTATGGGGCGATCACCCGCCGGGTGAGCCTGGGCAACGTGATGCGCGTCGGGCTGATCATCGAGACCCTCACCCACCTCGGCCTGGCGGTCACGAACTCACCGGTGGTCGCCTCTGCGATCTTCTTCGTGTTCGGGGCGCACGCGTTCGTCTGGGGCACCACCTCGGTCACGGTGCGCCAGCGGGCCGTGCCCGAGCAACTGCAGGGCCGGGTGAACAGCCTCAACACCATCTGCGTCTTCGGCGGGCTGGTCGTCGGCTCGGTGATCGGCGGCGTGCTGGCCACCCACTACGGCGTCACCGCGCCGTTCTGGTTCGCCTTCGCCGGCTCGGCAGCCTTCGTCGTGCTGCTGTGGCGCGAGATGACCCGCATCGCCCACGAGGACGAGCAAGAACCCGTCCCCGCCGCCGCGTGACCGCGCGCCCCTCAAGGTCATCGGACTTGCCTGGCACCTGTGCGTATCTTGACCGTTCATTCGCCCACTTGCCGGGCAAGTCGAACGATCATGGTGAGTCGTCGCACCCGCTCGCGGCGGTGGCGGTCAGGGCAGCGAGGTGGGCAGGTCGAAGAGGGCGAAGTGCTCCTCGCCGATGAACGCGGTGACCTCGGCGATGCGGTCGTCGCGCAGGGTCAGCACATTGACCGACCAGGGCAGGTGCTCGCCCTCGTTGCCGGGGCGCAGGTAGCAGGCCACCGCGGGCTGGCCGTTGGCGTCGACCGGCAGGTGCCGCCAGGAGCCGCACGAGGTCAGCGGGACACGTGCCGCGAAGTCCATGACCGCGGCCAGGCCGTGGTACCAGTGCGGCATCGGCGGCATGGACCAGGTGACGTCCTCGACCAGCAGGGTGATCAGGGCGTCGGCGTCGCCGCGCTCCAGCGCCTGGGCGAACCGGCTCACCACCTCCCGCACCCGCGCGTCGCCGATCTTGCGCAGGGTCTGCTGCTGGCTGGGGGAGGGTGCCTTCTCCGCCACGATCCGGCGGGCGCGGGCCAGCGCGGAGTTCACCGAGGTGGTCGACGTGTCCATGATCGCGGCGATCTCGGCGACGGAGAACCCCAGCACCTCGAACAGCAGCAGCGCCGCCCGCTGGTTGCCCGGCAGGTGCTGCAGCGCGGCCACGAACGCCAGCTCGACCGCCTCGCGCTGCTCGTAGCGCGCGCCCGGCCCGGCCGGACCGGACCCCAGACCCGCGCCGGCGTACGGCCCGAGCCAGGCGACCTCGGTCAGCGGGGTCTCGGCGAGCACCACGTGGGCGCTGGCCGGGCCCAGGTCCATCGGCAGCGCCCGCCGGCCGCGCGCCTCGACGAGGTCCAGGCAGGTGCGGGTCGCCACGGTGTAGAGCCACGACCGCAGCGAGCCGCGCCCGGTGAAACCCGCCAGCCCGCGCCAGGCCCGCAGCAGCGCGTCCTGCAGCGCGTCGTCGGCGTCATGGGCCGAACCCAGCATCCGGTAGCAGTGCGCGTGCAGCTCCGCGCGCAGCGGCTCGACGAGCCGGGTGAACGCGGCGTCGTCCCCGCCCCGCGCCGCGGTCAGATCGGGATCCTCGGCTCCGGGCGCGGGCGGGTCCCCGGCCGACGCGGAGGAAAGTTCGCTCACAAGCGACGATTCTGCCGCACGCGCCCGGTCTCATTCAGGTACGAGAGCCATCTCACCTGCTAGGGAGACCTGATGAACGACGTTTCGACCGTGCCCGCCGCCACCCTGGAGGTGCCCGGCGCGCGGCTGCACTACGAGGTCCGGGGCGCCGGTCCGCTGATCGTGCTGATCGGCGCGCCGATGGACGCCCGCGCGTTCACGCCGCTGGCCGAGCTGCTGGCGACCGACCACACGGTGCTCACCACCGACCCGCGGGGCATCTTCCGCAGCTCGGTCGACGACCGCGACCAGGACTCGACGCCGCAGCAGCGCGGCGACGACCTGGCCCGGCTGATCACCCACCTCGACGCCGGACCGGCCGTGGTGCTCGGCTCCAGCGGCGGGGCGGTCAGCGCGCTGGCGCTGGCCGAGGCCCGGCCCGACCTGGTGAGCACGCTCATCGCACACGAGCCGCCGCTGGACGAGCTGGTCGAGGACCGGGCGGAGCTGCGGGTGGCGACCGACGACATGATCGCCACCTACCTCGGCGGGGACCACCGGGGCGCGTTCGCGAAGTTCCTCAAGATCGCGAACATCGAGCTGCCCCCGTTCGTGTTCGAGGCCATCGTCGGCGGCGAGCGCGACGAGCAGTCGGTCGCCGACGAGCACTTCCAGTACGCCCACATGCTGCTGCCGACGGTCAGCTTCGTGCCGGACGCGGCGGCGCTGCGCAAGGGCGGCACCCGGCTCGTGGTCGGCATCGGCGAGGAGTCGACCGGCCAGCTCTGCGACCGCACCTCGCGGGCGCTGGCGGCGCAGCTGGACATCGAGCCGACGATGTTCCCCGGCGACCACATCGGCTTCACCGGCGACCCGGCGGCGTTCGCCGCGCGACTGCGCGAGGTGCTGGCCGCGGGCTGACCGCACCGTCGATAGTGGACACATGGCCATCCGGATTCCGTCCGGATGGCCATGTCGTCGTGTGCACATCTCATCCGTTCGTCGGCTCACGACCGTCGAAGTGTTGACGTGTTCGTGACGTGTCGGTAACGTTGCCCCCGACGCAGTGCAAGATTTCGACAAACAGATGTTTAGTTTTGTCGTTAGCTTGTGCAAGTTCCCTGCAGGCCGCTCACCTGCCGGTGTTCTCCATCCGTTCGGGAGAGGCCCGGTATGACGTCGGCATTCGTACGCACTGGTCGATCACCTCCACGCGGCCCGGGCTGAGTTCACGCCCCCGCCACGTCAGCGGTTACACCACGCCTGCAAAACATCAACCGCCCGGCCCCGCTCACCGTCGCGGCTGATCGTTCACCCGTTTCACCGCAACGCGTGTGGATCCCCGTCCACCCGCGGAACCGTCCCTCCGTGACAAAGGACAGTGATGAGAACCAGGACTCCGATCAGAGTGGTGGCGACCGCGGTCGCCGCTGCCATGATCGCCACCGCCGGGTGGGCGGCGGTCGCGCAAGCGGCCGGCGGCCCCAACCTGTCATCAGGCAAAACGACCTCCGCCAGCTCGGTCAACGGCCCCTACGTGACCGGCAACCTCAACGACGGCAACCAGGGCAGCTACTGGGAGAGCTCCGGCTCCCTGCCGCAGTGGGCCCAGATCGACCTCGGCGCCGCCACCGCCATCGACCAGGTCGTGCTGAAGCTGCCCGCCGGCTGGGGCACCCGCACCCAGACCCTGTCCGTGCAGGGCAGCACCAACGGTTCCAGCTTCAGCGACATCGTCGCCTCGCAGGGCTACAGCTTCAACCCGTCGGTCGCCAACAACTCGGTGACCATCAACTTCCCGGCGACCTCGCCCCGGTACGTGCGCGTCAACATCAGCGCCAACACCGGCTGGGCCGCCGCGCAGCTCTCCGAGCTGGAGATCTACGGCACCGCCAGCGCGTCGACCAACCTCGCGCAGGGCCGCCCGACCACCGAGAGCGGCCACGCCGACGTCTACGACGTGTCCCGGACCGTCGACGGCAACCAGGGCACCTACTGGGAGAGCGTCAACAACTCGTTCCCCGAGTGGGCCACCGTCGACCTCGGCTCGTCCGTCGCGGTCAACCGCGTCGTGCTGAAGCTGCCCACCTCCGGCTGGGGCACCCGCTCGCAGACACTCGCGGTCCAGGGCAGCACCAACGGCTCGACGTTCACCGACATCGTCGGCTCGGCGTCGTACACCTTCAACCCGGCCGTGGCCGGCAACTCGGTGACGATCAACTTCACCCAGACCACCACCCGGTACGTGCGGATCAACATCACCGCCAACACCGCGTGGCCGGCGGGCCAGCTCTCCGAGATCGAGGTGTACGGGCCCGGCGCCGGCACCCCCGACACCACCGCCCCGAGCGTGCCGTCGAACCTGACCCTCGGCGCGTCCGGCACGACGATCACCCTGAACTGGGGCGCGTCGACGGACAACTCCGGCGGCAGCGGCCTCGCGGGCTACGACATCTACCGCAACGGCACCCTGGCCGCCCAGGTCGGCGCGGTCACCACCTGGCAGGACACCCA
This sequence comes from Catellatospora sp. NPDC049133, assembly GCF_040648455.1. Taxonomy (NCBI): domain Bacteria; kingdom Bacillati; phylum Actinomycetota; class Actinomycetes; order Micromonosporales; family Micromonosporaceae; genus Catellatospora; species Catellatospora sp. NPDC049133. Next base: position 4,690 of record NZ_JBEZDT010000067.1, on the reverse strand, counting down.
GCCGACCACGGCCACCGTGTCCTACTACGTGCGGGCCCGTGACGTCGCGGGCAACGTGTCGGCCAACAGCAACACGGTCACCCGCACCGGGACCACACCCGACACCACCGCCCCGAGCACGCCCGGCACGCTGACCCACAGCACGTCCGGCACGACGATCACGCTCAACTGGGGCGCGTCGACCGACAACGCGGGCGGCAGCGGCCTGGCCGGCTACGACATCTTCCGCAACGGCGCGCTGGCCGCGCAGGTCGGCACCGTCACCACGTGGAACGACACCCAGGCCGCCACGGCCACCGTGTCCTACTACGTGCGGGCGCGCGACAACGCGGGCAACGTCTCCGGCAACAGCAACACCGTCACCCGGACCGGCACCACGACCGACACCACCCCGCCGAGCACGCCCGGCACGCTGAGCCACAGCACCTCCGGCACGACGATCACCCTGAACTGGGGCGCGTCGACCGACACCGGCGGCAGCGGCCTGGCGGGCTACGACGTGTTCCGCGACGGCGCGCTGGCCGCACAGGTCGGCACCGTGACCACGTGGAACGACACCCAGGCCGCCACGGCGACCGTGTCCTACTACGTGCGGGCGCGCGACAACGCGGGCAACGTGTCGGCCAACAGCAACACCGTCACCCGCACCGGCACCCAGCAGCCCGGCTGCGTCAACGTCGCGTCCGGCAAGACCATGACCGCGAACGGCTCCACGTTCACGTTCACCCCGGACAAGGCCAACGACGGCCAGCTCGGCACCTACTGGGAGGGCGGCGGCTACCCGGCGACGCTCACCGTGGCGCTCGGCGGCAACCACGTCGTCACCCAGGTCAACGTCAAGCTGAACCCGGACGCCTCGTGGGGCACGCGTACCCAGAACTTCCAGATCCTGGGCCGTGAGCAGTCCTCCTCCACTTACACCAACCTGGTGTCGGCGGCGAGCTACCAGTTCACCCAGGGCAACAACGTGGTGAGCGTCCCCGTCTCGGCGACCACCGCCGACGTGCGGCTGTCCTTCAACTCCAACACCGGCGCCCCCTCGGGCCAGGTCGCGGAGTTCGAGGTCTGCGGCACCCCCGCGCCGAACCCTGACCTCACCGTCAGCAACGTGTCGTGGACCCCGTCCTCGCCGAACGAGGCGTCGAGCATCTCGCTGACCGCCACCGTCAACAACATCGGCGACCTGTCCGCCCCCGCCTCCAAGGTGGGCCTCTACCTCGACGGCGCGCTCAAGGGCACCGTCGACGTCGCGGCCATCGCCGCCGGCGGCTCGCAGTCGGTGAGCCTGCCGATCGGCAACCTCGGCCAGGGCACGTACGCCGTCAGCGCCCGCGCCGACAACGCCAGCACGGTCGTCGAGAAGAACGAGAACAACAACACCGCCAACGCCGCGAGCAACCTCGTCGTGGCCCAGGCCCCCGGCCCTGACCTGCAGGTCACCGGCATCTCCACGAACCCGGCCAACCCGGCCGTCGGCGCGGCGGTCAGCTTCACCGTGACCGTCAACAACCGCGGCACCACGGCCTCCGGCGTCACCACGGTCACCCGGGTGACCGCCGGCTCCACCACCCTCAACACCAACACCGCGTCCATCGCCGCGGGCGCCACCGTCAACGTGGCCGTCAACGGCACCTGGACCGCCACCTCCGGCGGCGCGACCATCACCGCCAGCGCCGACGCCACCAACGTCGTCACCGAGACCAATGAGACCAACAACTCGCTGACCTCGTCGATCGTCGTCGGCCGGGGCGCGGCCGTCCCGTACACCTCGTACGAGGCCGAGTCCGCCGCCTACCAGGGCGAACTGCTGCAGACGGACGCCCTGCGCACCTTCGGACACACCAACTTCGCCACCGAGTCCTCGGGCCGCAAGTCGGTGCGCCTGACCACCCAGGGCCAGTACGTCGAGTTCACCTCGACCAACCAGGCCAACTCGATCGTCGTCCGCAACTCGGTCCCCGACGCCGCCGGCGGCGGTGGCCAGGACTTCACGATCAGCCTGTACGTCAACGGCACGTTCAACCGCAAGCTCACCCTGTCCTCGGTGCACAGCTGGCTCTACGGCACCACCGACGACCCCGAGGGCCTGACCAACACCCCGTCGGCCAACGCGCGCCGGCTGTTCGACGAGTCGAACGCGCTGCTGGGCACCTCGTACCCGCCGGGCACGAAGTTCAAGCTCCAGCGCGACTCCGGCGACAACGCCTCCTTCTACATCATCGATATGATCGATCTTGAGCAGGTGGCCGCGCCGCTGAGCAAGCCCGCCGAGTGCACCTCCATCACCAACTACGGCGCCGTGCCCAACGACGGCCTCGACGACACCGCCGCCATCCAGGCCGCGGTGACCGCCGACCAGAACGGGCAGATCAGCTGCGTGTGGATCCCCGAGGGCCAGTGGCGGCAGGAGCAGAAGATCCTGACCGACGACCCGCTGAACCGCGGCACCCACAACCAGGTCGGCATCAGCAACGTCGTCATCAAGGGCGCGGGCATGTGGCACTCCCGCCTCTACTCGCTGATCCAGCCGCAGAACGCGGGCGGCATCAACCACCCGCACGAGGGCAACTTCGGCTTCGACATCGACAAGAACACCCAGATCTCCGACATCGCGATCTTCGGCTCCGGCCGGATCCGCGGCGGTGACGGCAACGCCGAAGGCGGCGTCGGCATCAACGGCCGGCTCGGCGTCGGCACGAAGATCACCAACGTGTGGATCGAGCACGCGAACGTCGGCGCCTGGGTCGGCCGCGACTACTCCAACATCCCCGAGCTGTGGGGACCCGGTGACGGGCTGGAGTTCAGCGGCATGCGCGTGCGCAACACGTACGCCGACGGCATCAACTTCACCAACGGCACCCGCAACTCGACCGTGTTCAACTCGTCGTTCCGCAACAACGGCGACGACGCGCTCGCGGTCTGGGCCAGCAAGTACGTGAAGGACACGTCGGTCGACATCGGGCATGACAACCGGTTCGTCAACAACACGGTGCAGCTGCCGTGGCGGGCCAACGGCATCGCGGTGTACGGCGGATACGGCAACAAGATCGAGAACAACCTGATCTACGACACGATGAACTACCCGGGCATCATGCTGGCGACCGACCACGACCCGATCCCCTTCACGGGTCAGACGCTGATCGCCAACAACGCGCTGTACCGCACGGGTGGGGCGTTCTGGAACGAGGACCAGGAGTTCGGTGCCATCACGCTGTTCGCGGCGACGGTCGCGATCCCGGGGGTCACGATTCGTGATACCGAGATCTACGACTCGACGTACGACGGCATCCAGTTCAAGGCGGGTGAGCTTCCGGGGGTGGTCATCACCAACGTGAAGATCGACAAGTCGAACAACGGCGCGGGCATGCTGGCCATGGCCCAGGCCCGGGGTAGCGCGACGCTGTCGAACGTCACGATCACGAACTCGGGTACGGGGAACATCGTGACCCAGCCTGGGTCGACGTTCACCTTCTCGGGTAGCTGATCAAACCTGCGGTAATTGGTGAGATGGGGCCTGCCAGTGAGATCACTGGCAGGCCCCATCGGACCTTGAGGCCTACGCGGTTCACTTCCATGCATAGCCCAGCAACCCGATGTGCGGGATGCTTCGCCGCACGTGCGGCGGCTGCATCCGGCAGGCCGGGTGACGATGCTGCACCTGCATATGCCGCGATATGCGGTCCGCCTGACCCCTGGAGCGCGCCGAATGCCAATGACACCGGGTTCGGGGCGGATATGTCAGCTGTTTTGCTTGCTGGCACCGCAATGGGAATGTGGACCTTTAGGGTCGCGCGTGAATGTCTTTGTTGCTATTTTTTGAGCGCTTGGTGGAAGCGCTTCGTATAACAGATATCCGGGCCTGTTGTCGGCATTGCCGAAAGGCTTGATGCCGTCGACGAACTTGCTGTCTGCATCGGACAGTAGTGTCAAACTGAAGACGAAGTTCTTGCCGCCGTCATGCGCCCCGCCGACGGTGTCCTCTACTGTGTACGAGCCATCGATCTGTACTATTGCCTTGGCTAATCCGATCATGCGGTTCGGCGTTTCGTAGGTGACCCAGAGGACCTGGCCAATGGGGATCTCTGCGTGGCCAGACAATGTGGCGCACTGTGGGATGAGATTGCCGGTTGGCGACGTGATGGTACCGCGGGGCATTTTAGCCTCGCCACTTTCTGCTTCCGCAGTATCCGTGAGCAGAGGGAGGCCCGCGAAGACCGTGCCAAGGACGGTCGCCAATCCCACTATTAATCCACCCGCCAACATCCAGGGTCGTCGAGGAAGCTTAATGCGCCAGTTGATTTCCACAGAGGGCAGAGTAAATGCAAGGTGCAAGAATTCAAGCGTTTATTCGCCTGTTTGGGTGACCGCCATTAGAGTGAAGCTAACGCTACAAATCCTCACGACGCCGGGATCACCTGGAGCAATTTACCGTCAGCGATTCCCGATTGGAGCAATGATTCTGCCTTGTCGCTCGACAGGGCTAGTACGGCAGTGCCGGTTCGTGCTCTGAGCTGCCCGTGTGGACCAACAACCGACGGCGGGTGGTTTGTGTTGTTCAGGTAGCTCCTTGACTTAGCTACGCATGAGATCCAACACCATGGCTTCGTAGACTGGTGAGTCCTCGAACGGCTTCAGTTCGCCGAGCTTGTGCCATCCCCACTTTTGGTAGGCGGTCAATGCCGCCGTGTTG
>NZ_JBEZDT010000066.1:0-28652 GCF_040648455.1 Catellatospora sp. NPDC049133 | reverse complement strand
GGGCTGCGCCGCTACGCCGCGACCCGGCTGCCGGAGTACATGGTGCCCGCCGCGGTCGTCGTGCTCGACCGGCTTCCCCTCAACGCCAACGGCAAGCTTGATCGCAGGGCGTTGCCTGCTCCGCAGTATGCCGGTGGTGAGGCGGGCGGGCCGTTGTCGGCGCGTGAGGAGATCCTGTGCGGTCTGTTCGCGCAGGTTCTGGGCGTCGGCAGGGTGGGTGTCGACGACAGCTTCTTCGATCTGGGTGGTCATTCGCTGTTGGCGACGCGGCTGATCGCGCGGGTGCGTGCGGTGCTGGGGGTGGAGTTGGGGATTCGGGCGTTGTTCGAGTCTCCGACGGTGTCGGGTCTGTGCCGGGTGCTCGATGGGCTCGGTGTGGCGCGTCCGGCGCTGGTGGCGGGGGTGCGGCCGGAGCGGTTGCCGTTGTCGTTCGCGCAGCAGCGGTTGTGGTTCGTGGATCAGATGGACGGTGGTAGCGCGGTCTACAACGTGCCGTTGGCGTTGCGGCTGCGTGGCGGGTTGGACCGGGCTGCGCTGCGTGCGGCGCTGGGTGATGTGGTCGACCGCCACGAGGCGTTGCGAACGCTGCTGCCGGCGGTGGACGGGCGGCCGTACCAGCGGGTCCTCGATGTCGGCGCGGCGCCGGTCGTGGAGGAGGTCTCCCTCGCCGAGAGCGATCTGGCTGCCGGTCTGTCGGCGGCGGCAGGGTATGTCTTCGACCTGTCGGCCGAGTTGCCGATCCGGGCGTGGCTGTTCGACCTCGGACCCGACGAGTGCGTTCTGCTGCTGCTGACGCACCACGTCGCCAGCGACGGCTGGTCGCACGGTCCGCTGCTGCGCGACCTGTCACAGGCCTATACGTCACGCCTGTCCGATACCGCACCTGACTGGTCGCCGCTGCCCGTCCAGTATCCCGACTACGCCCTCTGGCAGCGAGAACTGCTCGGCGACGAGTCGGATGCAAGCCTCGCGGGTCAGCAACTGCAGTTCTGGCGTGGCGCGCTGGCCGGGGTGCCCGAGGAGCTTGCTCTGCCCTACGACCGTGCGCGGCCTGCGACGCCGTCGTATCGGGGTGGGGAGGTGCGCTTCGAGATCGGCGCTGACCTGCACCACCGGCTGGTGGACGTGGCTCGTGAGCATCAGGTGACGGTGTTCATGGTGGTGCAGGCCGCGCTGGCGCTGGCGCTGTCACGGTCAGGCGCCGGCACCGACATTCCGATCGGGACACCGGTGGCGGGCCGGCTCGATGAGGCGGTGCACGACCTGGTCGGGTTCTTCGTCAACACCCTGGTGCTGCGGACCGACGTGTCGGGCGATCCCACGTTCGCCGACCTGCTCGCCCGGGTGCGCGAGGCCGACCTCGCCGCGTTCGCCCATCAGGACGTGCCGTTCGAGCGCCTGGTCGAAGTGCTCAACCCCGTCCGCTCCACCGCCCGCCACCCCCTGTTCCAGGTCATGCTTGCCGTCGAGCCCGAAACCACGGGCCAGTGCGACCTGCCGGGAGTCGAAGCCAGCGAAGTACGGCTCGTGGCCGACGTGGCCAAGTTCGACCTCATCTTCAACCTCAAGCAGCGCTCCAGCGGCGACGGCACAGCGGCCGGCATCGACGGCTCGCTCGAATACGCGCTCGACCTGTTCGCCCCCGACACCGCCCGCGCGCTCGTCGACCGCGTGCTGCGGGTCCTGCACCATGGCCTGTCAGCGTCCGGCGACCCGATCGGCACCCTGGAAGTCCTGGCCGCGCAGGAGCGGGAACTGCTGCTCGACCGGTGGAACGACACCTCGCACCCGGTTCCCGCCGACACCCTCCCGGCCCTGTTCGAAGCCCAGGTCCGGGCAACCCCCGCCGCCGTGGCCGTCGTCCACGAGGGCGAGCAGATCACCTTCGCGGAACTGAACGCGTGTGCCAACCGCCTCGCGCGGCATCTGGTGTCCCTCGGCGCTGGGCCCGAGCGGTTCGTGGCCGTGGCGCTGCCCCGGTCGTTCGACCTCGTCGTCGCGATACTCGCCGTGCTCAAGACAGGTGCTGGCTACGTCCCGGTCGACCCGGAGTACCCGACCGAGCGGATCATATGGATGCTCGACGACGTTCGCCCGGAGCTGCTGATCACCACCCCTGCTGTCGCCGCTCTGCCCGGACCGGACGGTCCGCGTGTGCTCGTCGTCGGCGATGACCGGGAATACGCGGCGCTCGCCGACGATGATCTCGATGCGACGCGAGGCCTCGACGCCGCTCGGCTTCCCGCCTGCGTGATCTACACCTCCGGTTCGACGGGCAGGCCCAAGGGCGTCGTCGTCGCGCACCGCGGCATCGTCAACCACATCTGCTGGCTCCAGGCCGAATACCGGCTCACCGCCGCGGACCGGATTCTGCAGAAGGCGCCGATCACGTTCGACGTCTCGGTGTGGGAGCTGTTCCTGCCGCTCGTGACCGGCGCGACGATGGTGCTGGCACGCCCTGGCGGCCACCGCGACGCCGCGTATCTGGCGGACCTGATCCGTCGGGAGCACGTGACTGCGGCCGAGTTCGTGCCCTCGCTGCTGCGGATGTTCGTGGACGAGCCGGGCGCGGCGTCGTGCACGTCGTTGCGTCAGTTGGTCAGCGGTGGTGAGGAGCTCTCGCGGGAGCTTCGCGACCACGCGCTCTCGGTGCTCCCCGGCGTGCACCTGCACAACACGTACGGGCCGACCGAGACGACGATCGGCGTGACGTCGGGCGAATGCGTTCACGGCGGGGCGGGCATACTCGTCCCGATCGGCCGGCCGAACTGGAACACCCGGCTGTTCGTCCTCGATGAGCGGTTGCGGCTGGTGCCGGTCGGGGTGGCCGGTGAGTTGTACATCGCCGGTGGGGGTGTGGCGGCCGGTTATCTGGGGCGGCCGGATCTGACGTCGGCCCGGTTTGTCGCGTGCCCGTTCGGTGCCGGTGAGCGGATGTACCGGACCGGTGATGTGGTGCGCTGGACGCGGGAGGGTCAGCTGGACTATCTGGGCCGGGCCGATGACCAGGTGAAGGTGCGCGGGTTCCGGATCGAGCTCGGCGAGATCGAAGCGGCGCTGTCCGGGCATCAGTCGGTCGAGCAGGCGGCGGTGATCGTGCGCGAGGACCAACCAGGCGACCGCCGCCTCGTCGCCTACGTCGTCTCGTCAACTGATGTCAAGGCCGATGCTGCGGTGTTGCGCCGGCACTCCGCGACTCGTCTGCCCGAGTACATGGTTCCCTCCGCCGTAATCCTTCTGGACGCTCTGCCCCTCAACGCCAACGGCAAGCTCGATCGCAGGGCGTTGCCTGCTCCGCAGTATGCCGGTGGTGAGGCGGGCGGGCCGTTGTCGGCGCGTGAGGAGATCCTGTGCGGTCTGTTCGCGCAGGTTCTGGGCGTCGACAGGGTGGGTGTCGACGACAGCTTCTTCGATCTGGGTGGTCATTCGCTGTTGGCGACGCGGCTGATCGCGCGGGTGCGTGCGGTGCTGGGGGTGGAGTTGGGGATTCGGGCGTTGTTCGAGTCTCCGACGGTGTCGGGTCTGTGCCGGGTGCTCGATGGGCTCGGTGTGGCGCGTCCGGCGCTGGTGGCGGGGGTGCGGCCGGAGCGGTTGCCGTTGTCGTTCGCGCAGCAGCGGTTGTGGTTCGTGGACCAGATGGACGGTGGTAGCGCGGTCTACAACGTGCCGTTGGCGTTGCGGCTGCGTGGCGGGCTGGACCGGGCTGCGCTGCGTGCGGCGCTGGGCGATGTCGTCGACCGCCACGAGGCGTTGCGAACGCTGCTGCCGGCGGTGGACGGGCGGCCGTACCAGCGGGTCCTCGATGTCGGCGCGGCGCCGGTCGTGGAGGAGGTCTCCCTCGCCGAGAGCGATCTGGCTGCCGGTCTGTCGTCGGCGGCAGGGTATGTGTTCGACCTGTCGGCCGAGTTGCCGATCCGGGCGTGGCTGTTCGACCTCGGACCCGACGAATGTGTCCTGCTCCTGCTGACCCATCACATCGCCAGCGACGGCTGGTCACTCGGTCCGCTGCTGCGCGACCTGTCACAGGCCTATACGTCGCGGCTTGACGGCTCTGCTCCGACCTGGTCGCCACTTGCCGTCCAATACGCCGACCACACCCTGTGGCAGCGGGACCTGCTCGGTGACGAGTCCGCCGGAAGTCCGGCCGGTGACCAGCTGCAGTTCTGGCGGCAGGCGCTCGCCGGGATACCCGAGGAACTTGCCCTGCCCTACGACCGTGCGCGGCCCGCCACGCCGTCGCACCGGGGTGGCGAAGTGACGTTCGAGATCGGCGCTGACCTGCACCACCGGCTGTTGAACGTGGCTCGTGAGCACCAGGTGACGGTGTTCATGGTGGTGCAGGCCGCGCTGGCGCTGGCGCTGTCACGGTCAGGCGCCGGCACCGACATTCCGATCGGGACACCGGTGGCGGGCCGGCTCGATGAGGCGGTGCACGACCTGGTCGGATTCTTCGTCAACACCCTGGTGCTGCGGACCGACGTGTCGGGCGACCCCACGTTCGCCGACCTGCTCGCCCGAGTGCGCGAGGCCGACCTCGCCGCGTTCGCGCATCAGGACGTGCCGTTCGAGCGCCTGGTCGAAGTGCTCAACCCCGCCCGCTCCACCGCCCGCCACCCCCTGTTCCAGGTCACGCTGGCCGTCGAGCCCGAAACCACCGCCCAATGCGACCTGCCGGGAATCGACGCCACCGAGGAACGACTCGTCGCCGACGTGGCCAAGTTCGACCTCACCCTCAACCTGCGACAGCGCTCCACCGGCGACGGCACGGCAGGCGGCATCGACGGCTCACTCGAATACGCGCGCGACCTGTTCGACCCCGACACGGCCCGTTCACTGACGCAGCGATTCCGCCTGATCCTGGAGCAGGCGACCGCATACCCCCTGACACCGGTCGCGGACATGGAAATCCTGAACCAGGACGAAAGGGACCTGATACTCCGGCGCTGGAACGACGCCGCGCACACGGTGCCCTTCGAGCCGATGGCCGACCTGTTCGAAGCCCGGGTGCACAAGTCCCCGGACGCGGTGGCGCTGGTGGACGGGCCGCAGGAACTGACATTCGCCGAGCTGAACACGCGGGCCAACCGGCTGGCCCGGTATCTGGTGTCAGTAGGCGCAGGGCCGGGCCGGTTCGTGGTGGTGATGCTGCCACGGACCGCCGATGCGCTGGTCGCGGTACTGGCGGTGGTCAAGTCCGGGGCCGCCTACGTTCCGGTGGATCCGCGGTGGCCGGCCGAGCGCGCGCGGTTGGTGCGTGACGAGGCCGAGCCGGTCGCCGTACTGGACGACCCGAGCCTGTTCGAGCGACTGGGCCAGTGGCCCGATGGTGACCTGGCCGTGCCGGTGGACGCCGACAGCCCCGCGTACGTGATCTACACGTCGGGCTCCACCGGCCGGCCGAAGGGAGTGCTGGTCTCGCAGGGCAACGTCGTGAACTACCTGCACTGGGTCGTCGACGAGTTCGCCGACGGCGAGCTGTCCCGGGTGCTGGCCGCGACGTCGCTGAGCTTCGACGTGTCGGTGTTCGAGGTCTTCGGCACCTGGGCGACGGGCGGCTGCGTGGAACTGGCGCGCGACGTGCTGGCCCTGGGTGAGCTGCCCGCGACGTGGCCCGGAACGCTGATCTCGGCAGTCCCGTCCGCGTTGAGCCAGGTGCTGTCGGACGTGCCGGCCTTCGCATCGGTGCGCGCGGTGGTCCTCGCCGGGGAGGCGCTGCCGCGCAGCGTGCTGGACCGCGCCCGGACCGCGTTCCCGTCAGCGCGCGTGCTGAACATGTACGGGCCCACCGAGGCGGCACACGCCAGCGCATGGCGCGCCACCGGCGACGGCACTCCGCTGATCGGGTCGCCGCTGGCCAACGCACGCCTGTACGTGCTCGACGAGCGGCTGCGGCCGGTGCCCGTCGGGGTGGCCGGTGAGCTCTACATCGCCGGCCCCGGTGTGGCGGCCGGCTATCTGGGCCGTCCGGACCTGACCGCGGCCCGGTTCGTGGCCTGCCCGTTCAGCGCCGGCGAGCGCATGTACCGCACCGGCGACGTGGTGCGCTGGACGCCCGACGGCCAGCTCGACTACCTCGGCCGATCCGACGATCAGGTGAAACTGTGGGGTTTCCGGATCGAGCTCGGCGAGATCGAAGCCGTGCTGTCCGGCCACGGCTCGGTCGACCGGGCCGCGGTGGTCGTACGCGAGGACCGGCCCGGCGACCGCCGCCTGGTCGCCTACGTCATCGGATCCAGCGGGACAACCGTCGACGCCCCGGAACTGCGCCGGTACGCCGCGACCCGCCTGCCGGAGTACATGGTGCCCGCCGCGGTCGTCGCGCTCGACCGGCTTCCCCTCAACGCCAACGGCAAGCTCGACCGCAGAGCCCTGCCCGCACCACAGTACGCGGGCAGCGAGACGACCGGCCCGACGTCCGCGATCGAGGCGGCCCTGTGCGACCTCGTCGCAGAGATCGTCGGTGCGCGGCACGTCGGGATCGACGACGGATTCTTCGACCTGGGAGGCCACTCCCTGCTCGCCGCCGTGCTCGTCGCGCGGATCGGTGAGCGCTTCGGCGTGCGGATCGGGCTGCGGGAATTCGTCGCCCAGCCGACGGTGCGCGCCGTCAACGAACGTATCACCGCCCGCGCGGCCCAGTCGGCAGACGCCTGAAAGGCAGGGACACCCCATGCTCACCGTCTACACGTCGTTTCCGACGGACCCGGATCTGCCTCCGGAGGAGTACCGGCGCACACTGCTGGACAAGTGCCGGTGGATCGAGGAGGCGGGCTGCCGGGGCGTGCTCGTGCACACCGACAACCGCAGCGTCGACCCATGGTCGGCCGCCCAGTTCCTGCTGGAGAACACCGAACGCCTGGTGCCGCTGATCGCGGTCAACCCCGTGTACACGCACCCGTTCGCCGCGGCGAGGGCGATCGCCACGATCGGCTACCTGTACCACCGCCAGGTCGATTTGAACCTGGTCAGCGGTGGTTTCCCCAGCCATCTTAAGGAACTCGGGTGCCGTCTCGACCACGACGAACGCTACGACCGGATCACCGAGTACGCGCAGATCATCACGCGTCTGCTGTCCGACGACGCGACGGTCTCCCACGCGGGCGAGCACTACACCGTCAAGGGCGCGATGCTCGGCATGCGGTTCGACCCCGAGCTGATGCCGAGGATCTACGTCTCCGGTGGGTCCGAGGCGAGCCTGGAAGCCAGGCGCCGGCTGGGTGCGGGCTGGCTGACGTACCCGCGGCTGCTGGGCCGCTACGGCGACAGCGGCGTGCTCCAGGGCGGCGGGGTCCGGTTCGGGATCATCGCCCGTCCGACCTCCGAGGAGGCCTGGGCGCTCGCGCACGCCAGGTTCCCGCACGACGAGGACGGCGAGCAGCTGCACGACTGGGTCGCGCAGCAGGCGGAGTCGCGCTGGCACCGCAACCTCGCCGACGACGTACGGCGGACCGGGGTCCTCGACCAGGTCTACTGGCTCTACCCGTTCCGGGCGTACCACACCTTCTGCCCGTACCTGGTCGGTGACTACGACGAGGTCGCCGCCGCACTCGCCGAGTACTTCAACGCGGGCGTGAACACCATCATCCTCAACACCCCCGAGGATCCCGAGGACCTGGACCACATCCTGTTCGCGCTTCGGCGGGCGCGCGCCGCGGTCTGAGCGGTGATCGGCCGCCGTACCTGCGAGAGATCATGCCGCGTGGGTGAAGCTCGTGATCTTTGAGTGCAGTTGCCAGCCGAGGCCCTCGTAGAGCGCACGTCCTTCCTCTGTCCCATGGAGTACGGCGCTCACCGCCCCCTGGTCCATGGCCGCGGCGGTCAGTGCGTTCATCACCGCTGTGCCCAGACCACGGCGCTGATGCGCGGGTTCGGTGCCGACGCGATCCACGACGGCGATACCGTCCACGACTGCGGCATATCCAGCCGCGACGACCTCGCTCTCGGCATGCACACGCACGTTGATGACACCCGCGTCGACCGTGATGCTGAGGTCGTACCCGGCGGGGACACTCGACGGCATCCGCCGCAGCGTGGTCGTCATGATCGGCTCCGGCGGCGTGCTCTGCCAGGCCGGCCCGAGCAGGGCCGCTGCCGCATCTTCGGCGGCGGCGACGATGACCACCCCGTGCGGAGCGGACGCGACATCCGCCGCGCTGCGCACGGCGTCAAGGTCGTCGCGAAACACCAGACAGCGGGCGCGGGTCTTCGGCCGGACCTCGTCGATCCGCAGGCCCCACGTGGTCTCGACGGGCACGGAGTTGCGTCTGACCGCGGCCAGACCCTTTGCCCAGCCGCGGAGTACTTCTGTCACTTCATTCGAGATCATCCGCACGAGACTACGCGTAGGCCAGAGGTCCAACGCTACCGACTTTCACGTACCTCGCCTGACTCGACCACCATGCCAGTCGACATGCAACCAGCTGAGATGCAACATGAGTGCATGCAGCTGTCCGGAGACCGAATCGTCGCCCCGAGAAACCTCATGATCCGAGAGATCATGGTCAACCGTAGCTGCCTGACCATCACCCTTGAGGAAGCGCTGTTCCTGCGCCAAGGCGAGACGTTGTGGCTGGACGGCTCGGAGCCCGTCGTCGAACGACTCGACGGCACCACGGTGCGCCCCCGTTCCGGCTCGGCGGGGGCTTGAGCCGGCGGACCCGCACATCCACGCGGGCTGGCTTCGACCGCCAGGTCGGCAAGTTGCTCTCGGAGACGCTACCGTGCGGCCATGGTATTGGCCGGGCGACCGCAGCTGGACTGCATGATCTGCGACAAGCATCGGGGCGACGGGCCCTTGGCCGGGCCGACCGTCTGGGAGGACGAGCACTTGGTGATCTCCCACCGCCCGGCAGGGGAAGACGGCACGACCGTACTCGGCTACCTGTACGTGGAGAGCCGCCGTCACGTGCCCTACCTGGCCGACCTCACGGACAGCGAGGCTGAGGCGATCGGTCGTGCGGTTCGGCGAGCAGCGCTGGGATTGCGGACGGAGTTGTCAGCGGACTTCGTGTTCTCCGCGATCGCCGGGATGAGTCACGCGCACTTCCATCAACATGTGTTCGTCCGCCATACCGGCACACCAGCCGAGTACGGCTGGATGTCCGGCGATCAATGGCACGATGCACCCCGCGGCACGGCAGCGGCGGTGGTAGGACTGTGCAGCAGACTACGGCCCTACCTCGACGAAGGCTCGGCTCCGGAACGAACTTCATGAGCGGACGTCGAGACGGAACCTAGTCCTTGGCGTGGTCGAGCAGCCGCTGCACGTCCTTCACATCGAACGGCGGGTCCCAGCCCAGGATGATGTGCGTGGCCCCGGCGGCCAGATAGGCCTCGTGGCCGTCGATCTCGTCGGGTCCGATCATCGTCGTGCGCTCGATCTCGGCCGGGTCGCGTCCCACCTTCGCGCACCACTGGTCGAGGACCGCGTTCTTGTGCGCGAAGCGCTCGGGAGAGCCGAAGTCGTTCCACATGTCGGCCCGCTCGGCGACGATGCGCAGCGTCACCTTCTCGCCGCCGCCGCCGATCAGCAGCGGGATCGCCGGCGCGGGCGGGTTGAGCCGCGGCAGCCGCTGCTGGATGCGCCGGGTGGCCGCCTCCAGGCCGTGCAGCCGGCCGGGGGCGGTGCCGAAGTCGTACCCGAACTCGGTGTAGTCGCGTTCGAACCATCCCGCGCCCAGCCCGACGACCAGCCGCCCGCCGCTGAGCTGGTCGACGGTGCCGGCCATCGCGGCGACCAGGTCCGGATTGCGGTAGCCGTGGCAGCTGACCAGGGGACCGAACTGGACCCGGCTGGTGTCGGCGGCGATCGCGGCGAGCATCGTCCAGCATTCGTAGTGCGCGCCGTCGGGGTCGCCGTAGAGCGGGTAGAAGTGGTCCCAGTTCCAGACCGAGTCCACCCCCAGGTCCTCGGCCGTCTGCCACGCCTCTCGCAGCTGCTCCATCGAGCAGTGCTGCGGCCTGATCTGCACCCCGACCTTGAACCTGGCCATGCGCTCCACCTCCACCGGGCAGCCGTCGCCGAACAGTTCCGTTCAGCCGTTACAGTGTCCATTCCACACAGGTCTGCGGCACCTTCTGGAATGCTTTTCCGAGACCGTCGGCAAAGGCCTTGCGGCACGTTAGAAGAAGTGTTTTGGAAGCGCTGTGGATACGCTCGTACAAGCGCCGTGAATGATCGGCGTCATCGGTGCGTGAGAGTGCCGGTGTACATATCTCCCATTCTGTGGAGGCCCGCGATGGGTAAATGTCCGATCGTGCTGGACCGGACCGGTAAAGACATCCACGCCGAGGCGGCCCGGATCCGGGCCGAAGGGCCGGTGACCCGGGTAGAGGTGCCCGGTGGTTACCTGGCCTGGTCGGTGACCAACTACACGGTGGGCAGGCAGATCCTGGCCGACCCGCGATTCTCCAAGAACGCCAGGGAGCACTGGCCGGCGCTGATCAACGGCGAGGTTCCGCCGGACTGGGAGCTCATCACCTGGGTGATGATGGACAACGTCACGACCCGTGAGGGCGCCGACCACGACCGCCTGCGCAAACTGGTCGCGCACGCATTCGCCCCTCGGCAGGTGGAGGCCGCCCGCGGCCACATCGAGAAGCTGGTGGCGGGCCTGCTCGACGACCTGGAGCGGGTGCCGCCCGGCGAGGTCGTGGACATCAAAGGCCAGTTCACCTACCTGCTGACCGCACTTGTCATCTGCGACCTGTTCGGGGTGCCGCCGCAGGCACGCGACAGAATGCTGCAGGGCGCGGTCACCAACAGCAAGACGACCAACACGCGCGAGGAGTCCGGGGCCAACCTGCACCAGTGGCACGAGGCCATGGAGGAGCTCGTCGCGGAGAAGAAGGCCAACCCGGGCACGGACCTCACCAGCGTGCTGGTCCAGGCCAAGGAAGACGGCTCGATGATGACCAACGACGAGCTGGTGGGCACGCTGCACGTCATGCTCGGCGCCGGCTCGGAGACGCTGGGCAATGTGATGTCCCACCTCGTCGTCGATCTGCTGGAAAACCCGCAGCAGCTGGAGCTGGTTCGCAGCGGGCAGTACACCTGGCAGGACGCGTTCAACGAGGCGTTGCGCAAGGATGCGGCCATCGCGCAGCTGCCGTTCCGCTACGCCACCGAGGACGCCGAGGTCGCCGGGGTGCATATCGCCAAGGGGGACCTGGTGCTGATCGCCTACGCCGGCATCGGCCGCGACCCCGAGCTGCACGGCGAGACCGCGGACCAGTTCGACCTCACCCGCCCCGACAAGACCAACCTGGCCTTCGGCCACGGCCCGCACTACTGCCTGGGCCGGTCGCTTGCCACCATGCAGGCGATGATCGCCATGCCGGCGCTGTTCGAGCGCTTCCCCAACATGCGGCTGGCCGTTCCGGTGTCCGAGATTCCGCCACAGGGCACCTTCATCATGAACGGCTACGGCAGCGTCCCGGTGTACCTCAATGCTCCGGTGCCCGCGCTCGCCTGACCGCCGCCACCGCGCCCCGGCCCCCCGCCAGGTGCCGGGGCGCAACCATGTGCGGCGTCGGCCGATGTCGAGGGCGGGCCCGTCGGCTCCGACTACCCGATGGAGGCGCCCGACCGGGCGACTCGTGGAGAGGAGCGGAAATGGTGCCACAGGTCGTTTCACCGCAGGAGTGGCTGGCGGCCCGCAAGGAGCTGCGCAACCGCGAAGGTGAGCTGCTCAAGGTCCGTGACGAGGTCAACGCCGCCCGCCTGCAGATGCCGGCGGTGGTGGTCGACAAGGAATACGTCTTCGAGGGACCGGCGGGCAAGGCGACGCTGATCGACCTGTTCGAGGGGCGGGGTCAGCTCATCGTGCAGCACTTCATGTTCGACCCGGGGTGGGACGAGGGCTGCCGGCACTGCTCGATGCTCAGCGACGGCATCGGCGACACCTCTCACCTGCACGCCCTGGACACGACGCTGGCCATCGTGTCGCGCGCGCCGTACTCGAAGATCGGCCCCTTCCACCAGCGCATGGGCTGGCAGGTGCCGTGGTATTCGTCCTACGACAGCATGTTCAACTACGACTACCACGCCACGCTCGACAAGTCGATCACCCCGGTGGAGTACGACTATCAGGACGAGGACACGCTCGCCGCGCACGGCAACTGGTTCACCGAGGGTGAGGCGGGCGGCATGAGCGTCTTCCTGCGCGACGGAGACCGCGTGCTGCACACCTACTCGTGCTACGGCGACGGCATCGACGTGTTCCACAACACGTTCAACTTCCTGGACCTGACGCCGAGTGGCCGCCCGGCCGAGCGGCCGTGGCTGCGCCACCACGACCGCTACCGGCAGTAGGCGCTGTCCGGGGCGGCCGGCTGGGCGCGTACAAGCGTACGCCGCCACCGTCGGTGGCGGCGTACGCGTGCCGGAGCGAGCTAGCCGGCGACGGCGGCCCGGTAGTAGTCGAGCACGGACGGGTGGACCGGCTTCCAGCCCAGCTCCCGGCGGGTCTTGTCGGCGCTGACGATGTGGTCCATCAGGTACAGCTCTTCGATGACCCGGATCTCCTCGGGCGCTTCGCGGTCGGCCGGCCAGCACACCGCGTGACCGCCCGCGACGGCTGCGACCAGCTCGTCTATGGCGACGTTGTCGGTGACGGCGTTCCAGGCCGTGCCCGGTGCGGCCTGCTGCGCGACGAGGACGTACAGGTCGGCCAGGTCCTCGACGTGCACGGCCGGCCAGTGGATGCCGCGGCGGCCCAGGTACACCCCGGCCCCGACGCGCTCCTGCAGCGGCACCAGCATGTCCTGCACCACGCCGCCGCCGTTGCCGTAGATCAGGCCCGGCCGCACCAGGATGCCGCCGCCGGCCAGGACACGCCGCTCCACGTCGGCGCGCCAGGCGACCACCGCGGGCGGGACGGGCACGGTGTCCTCGTGGGTCTGGCCCGGGCCGAGCACGTCCGCGCCGGACGTGTGGATCAGCCGGGCGCCGGTGTCCATGATCGCCTCGGCGCCGACGCTCTCCAGATCGCCTTCGATCCGGCCGACCTGCACCACGATGTCGAACCCTTGGGCGGCGGCCGCCAGCGAGGGCGGGTCGGCCAGGTCGCCCGGCACCGGGCGGTACTCCGGTGGAACCGGCTTGCCGCCGGGACGCTGCAGGGCGGCGACCCGGTATCCGGCGCGGGCCAGCGCGGCGGCCGCGTAGCCGCCCGCGTAACCCGTCGCGCCGATGACCAGGACATCGGTCTCGTGCGGGTCCTTGAAGTTCACGGTGTCTCCGTTCTGTAGAGGGCCGGCCGGATCGCGGTTCACCGCACCGGTTGCAGGCCCTGGCCGGTGAGCAGGTAGGCAGAGGCGTCACCGGCGGCGGTCCCCGCCGCCAGGCGCCGCAGCGCGGCCCCGGCGAGCTGCGGGGTCAACGCGGGGCCGAGCCGGGTCTGGAACTCCTCGACGCTGATCCCGGCCCGCTCGGCGTACGCCTCGACCGCGGGCCGGCCCAGCGCAGTCTCGCCGGTGAGCTGCGGCAGCACGGTCGTGACGGTGAGACCGAGACCGGCGCGAGCCGACTCCTCGGCGGCGTAGTCGGCCAGGAACCGCACGGTGGCCTTCGCTCCGGCATAACCGCCGCTGATCGGCGAGCCGCGCAGCGCGGCGCCGCTGCTGACGACGATGACGCGGCTGCCGGGCCGCAGCGGCCGCAGCAGCGCCTCGCGCAGCCACGTGTAGGCGATACGCACGTCGCTGTGCCAATTGACGGAGAACGTCTCCCAGGTCTGGTGGGTCAGCGGCCGCAGCACCGGCTGCGCCCCCGCGACCAGCACCAGCACGTCCGGATCGTGGCGTTTGAGCAGGTCGGCGGCGCGCCCGGGATCGGCGGCGTCGGCGGCCTCCACGGTCAGCTCCGGCCGCTGCCCGGCCGGCGCGCGCAGCGACGAGGTGTCACGGGCCAGCGCGATCACCCGCGCCCCGGCGTCGAGGAAGGCGTCGACGGCGCCACGGCCCAGGCCGCGGCTGGCGCCGATGACGAACACGGTCTGTCCAGACAGGTCTTCCATGGGATGTCGCCTCGCCATTTCGCATACGGGATCCGCTATCGGCCACGCCCACTCTACGCAGCGGTCCGTGCGATTCTTCTTCCATATTGCGCACTGTCGCCATGCGCTTTCGAACCCCTTTTCCGGCCTGTGCCGGCCCGCTAGCGTGGCATTCGCCCCGGGCGCTCGGAGTTGCTGTTCGCAGGCCCGGAACGACACGCCTTGCGCGCTTTCGCATTGCTGCGGCGAATGACCTTCGCGAGCGAAATCGCCATGCCCAGGAGGAGGAATCCGTGCAAGCGACTCAAGCACCACAGCGCACCGAACTGGCCCGGCGGGCGGCGGATCTCGTGCCGCTGCTGCGCAAGAACAGCCTCTGGCAGGAGCAGAACCGCCGCCTGTCCGACGAGAGCGTCGAGGCGATGACGGCGGCCGGGATCTTCCGGATGCGCACCCCGGCCCGCTACGGCGGTTACGAGTCCGACGCGCACACGATGGTCGACGTCGGCATCGAACTGGGCCGCGGCGACGGTGCATGCGCCTTCGACGTCGCCGCCTGGTGGATCACGTCGTGGAACGTCGGGCTGTTCCCCGACGAGGTGCAGGACGAGGTCTTCGCCGACCCCGACACGCGTATCGCCGGCACGCTGGCACTCAACGGCACCGGCGTCGCACGGCCCGGCGGCCTCGTCGTCAACGGGCAGTGGGCCTTCAACAGCGGCGCCGCGCACAGCAAGTACAAACTGCTGTCCACCCTGATGATCCCGGCCGAGGGCGAGCCGGAGCCCGTGATGGCCGTGGTGCCGATGAAGTCACTGCGGCTCATCGACGACTGGGAGGTCTCCGCACTGTCGGGCACGGGCAGCGTGTCGGCCGCGGCCGAGGACCTGTTCGTGCCGATGAGCCACGTCATGCGCATCGCCGCGTTCACCGCGGGGGAGTACGGCTCGAAGCTCAACATCGACCTGCCGATGTTCCGCGCCCCGCTGGTCGGTGCGGTGGCCGCGTCGACCGCGGGCAAGATGATCGGCATGGCCCGCGCGGCCTCCGAGCACTTCTACGACCGCATCAACCGCCGCCCGATCGCCAACACCACCTACGAGCGGCAGGCCGACGCGCCGATCACCCACCTGCAGGCGGCCGACGCGGCCCTCAAGATCGACGAAGCGGAAGGGCACGCCCGGCGCATCGCGACCATGGTGGACGAGAAAGGCCTGACCGGGCAGGAGTGGACGCTGCAGGAGCGGGCGTTCGCGCGCGCGGTCGGCGGCCGGGTGCCGCAGCTGACCGCCGAGGCGGTCGACCTGCTCGCCGGCGGGCTGGGCGCGTCCTCGATCTACCTCAACGACCCGGTCCAGCGCATCCGCCGCGACGTGCGTGCGGTGACCCTGCATGCGCTGCACCTGCCCACCACCACGCTGGAGCTGTACGGCCGGGTGCTGTGCGGCCTGGAGCCCAACACCTTCTTCGTCTGAGCCACGACGCCCCGCGGCGGGCGGCCCCGGTGACCGGGGCCGCCCGCCGCGGTCGGCTGTGGATCTCACATGCGGAGCTCGGACGGGTCCAGCACCGGGCGCAGCTCGACGCCGCCGGCCCGCACGTCCGGGAAACGCCGCGCCAGCTCCAGCGCCCGCTCCGGCGTCGCGCAGTCGAGCACGAAATAGCCGGCCAGATGCTCCTTGACGTCGGCGAACGGCCCGTCGGTCGCGGCCAGTACCCCTTCGCGCATACGCAGGGCGATGCTGTGCGCCGGGTCGCCCAGCGCCGCCGAGTCCACCAGCTCGCCGGTCTCGGCCAGCTCCTTGAGCAGCGTCTGGAACTCGCTGGTCCGTTCGGCGCGCTCCTGCTCGGACAGCGGCCCGCTCTGGAGAAACATCGGATGCTGCCACGCGGTCGGGTTGTTGTAGATGAGCACCACGTACTTCATGCGCTGGATCTCCGGTCACGTCGATGAGCCGGCACGGGGAGCCGCCCACCCGAGCCTAGCCCGGCCCACCGCGCCAGGACGTCTTCCATGACGGCGTGTCGGTCCACTGATATCGAACACTGTCACTTTGGGCCGGGCGCGGCCCGCATGTCGAAATCCGCCACCGCGGCGACGACTCATCTATGGCGGCGCGATCGGGCGCCGCCGCGCAACGAGCAACAACTGAGCCCGCAGGCCGGCCGCAGGCCGGCCCGTCGCACCCAGGAGAGTCCGCCGTGCTGAAGTGCAGCGTCATCATCCCCACATACAACCGCAGACACCTGCTGCGCCGTACCCTCGATTCGCTCACCCGGCAGGACCTGCCCAGTACCGAGTACGAAGTGCTCGTCTGCGACGACGGCTCCGACGACGGCACCGCCGAGCTGGTCGCCGACTATGCGGACCGGATCGACGTCCGCCACTTCTACCAGCAGGACCTCGGATCGCGGGTCGCCGCCGCGCGCAACATGGGGATCGCCGCCGCCCGCGCCGAGTTGTGCGTGTTCATCGACGACGGCGTCGTGGCCGGATCCGGCTGCCTGCGTGCACACGTCGCCGTACACGAGGCGGCCGACGGCCCGCTCGCGCTGATCGGCTACGTGTGGGCCTACACCCCGCGCCATGACGTCAGCGCCGAGGACAGCGCACACATGCAGCAGATCCTCGACGAGGCCGACGACGACGCGCTCATCGGCTGGCTGCGCGCCGAGGGCAGGCTGCCCGACCTGCGCGAGGAGTACTACGCCAAGTACGGCGACGACTTCGGCGACGAGCCCGCACCGTGGTCGATCTTCTGGACCTGCAACGTGTCCGCCCCCACCACGCTCATCCGCGAGGTCGGCGGGTTCGACGAGTCGTTCCGCGCCTGGGGCGGCGAGGACTGCGACCTGGGCTACCGGCTGCACCGCGCAGGTGCCTACTTCGCCCTCAGCCGCGACGCCGCCGCGGTGCACCTGCCGCACCCCGCGGCCAGCAAGAGCGGTGAAGGCGACAACTACGACTACATGGCCGACAAGTACCGCACCCCGATCATGGAGCTGATGCGCAGGTTCACCAGCATGGAGGTGCACCCCTTCAACATCAACGACGTCATCAAGGCCGAGAACCTGCCCAGCTGCGCCGAGTACGAGCGGCAGGTGACAGCCCGATGAGGTGGCTCGCCCGACGGACCGCGGAGCGGTGGGAGATCGTCAAGCTGGCCCGGCACGCCGGCTTCGGCCTGATCTGCGTGCTGACCGCGGTCAACCTCGTGCTCGGCGTGCTGCCCGTGGTGTTCGTCATCGCCACCAGCGTGATGCTCGGCAAGGTGCCCCAAGCCGTCGACGCCGGCCTGGACTCACCCGAATGGACGTCGCTGGTCCAGGCGTTCCTGATCGGCGCCGCAGCCTTCGTCGGCCAGCAACTGCTCGCCCCCGTGGTCACGCTGCTGCGCGAGCTGGCCGCCCGCCGCGTCGACGGCGTGCTGTTCCGCGCACTGATGCACGCGTCGCTGCGCAGCCCCGGCATCAGCCCGCTGGAGGACCAGGCCACCCTCGACGACCTGCGCAACGCCGCACGCGAGCTGGAGTTCGGCTTCCGCAGCCCCGGCCAGGCCGTGCCCGGCCTGCTGTCCCTGGTGGCCAGATACGTCTCACTGGCCGGCTACGCGGCCGTGGTCGGCTACGCCTTCTCCTGGCTCGCCGCCGCCGGGCTGGTCACAGCGGTGCTGCTGTTCCGCTACGGCCAGCGCGGCGGCCTGCGCAAGTACGTCAAGGTGCGGTTCGCCTCGGCGGGCGCGTCGCGCAGGCTCGACTACGTCCGCGGCCTGGCCGTCGACAGCGCGGCCGGCAAGGAGATCCGGGTGTTCGGGCTGGTCGGATGGCTGCGCGAGCAGCTCGCCGACGCGTACTCGGGCCTGCTGGCGCCGGTGCGGGCGGCGCGGCGCAAGGCGTACCTGTGGCCGTTCGTGTGGTTCACCCTGTGGGGTGTCGTCGTGGCCGTCGCGGTCTTCGCGGGGCTCGGCGCGACCGCCGCCGACGGCGTCACGCTCACCGCGTTCGTGCTGGTGGTGCAGGCCGTACTGGGCGCGCTGCGGCTGTCGGAGCATTACGCCGAAGCCGACACCCAGACCTGCGTGGGCATGTACGGCTACCGGGCGTTCCAGCAGTTCGTGGCCCGTATCGACGCCACGGTGCCGGACACGGACGCCACCGGCGACACCTCTCCGGCCCCGGAACCGGTCTCCGAGATCCGGTTCGCCGACGTCAGCTTCCGCTACCCGGGTCAGGACCGGCCGATCCTGTCCGGGCTGAACCTCACCATCCCCGTCGGCAAGTGCACGGCCCTGGTCGGCGTCAACGGCGCAGGCAAGACCACCATCGTGAAACTGCTGGCCCGCCTGTACGAACCGGACACCGGCGCGATCCTGGCCGACGGCGTCGACATCCGCGCCTACAGCGTCGACCAGTGGCGGGCCCGGCTCGGCATCATCTTCCAGGACTTCGCCCGGTTCGAGGCGTCGATCGCCGACAACATCACCTTCGGGGCCGTGGCGGCGCAGTCCGACCACGCCGGGGCACGCAGCGCCGCCGAGGCGGTCGGGCTCGGCGACCTGCTCGCCCAGCTGCCGCACGGGCTGGACACGCCGCTGGCCCGGCACCTCACCGGCGGGGTGGATTTGTCCGGCGGGCAGTGGCAGCGCGTCGCGCTGGCACGGGCGCTGTTCGCGCTGCGCCACGGCGCGCCCGTGGTCGTGCTGGACGAGCCGACCGCCAGCCTCGACGTGCGCGCCGAGGCACAGTTCTTCGACGAGTTCGCCGGACTCACCCAGGGGGCGACCACCTTGCTGATCTCACACCGGTTCTCCAGCGTGCGCCGCGCCGACAACATCGTGGTGCTGTCCGACGGAGGCGTGCTGGAACAGGGCTCACACGAGCAGCTGATGGCGCTCGGCGGCCGCTACCAGGAGCTGTTCACCCTGCAGGCCGACCGGTTCGTCGACGCGGAGGTGGACGCATGATCGAGGCGATCCGCGGTTCCGGGCACCTGCTGGCGACGGCCTGGCGGATGGACCGCCGCCGCGCCGTGGTCTCCGTCGTGCTCATGCTCGCCGGCGCGCTGGCCGCACCGCTGATGGCCTACGTGCTGGGCCGGATGACCGGGCAGGTGCTCGGCGGCCACGCGGCCGGCGCGATCCGCAGCGGTGTGCTCGTGGCGGTGCTGGCCATCGCGATGCTGACCTTCTCCCACTTCGCCCACATCGCGTACTTCGAACTGGCGGAGATGGCCGAGCAGGACTTCGACGAGCAGCTGATGGCTGTGTCGAACGGCTCACCGGGCATCGAGCACCACGAGCGGCCCGAACTCGCCGACGAGATCACGGTGCTGCGCCAGGAGGGGCGGCAGCTCGAAGGCGCCATGGACGCCCTGATGAACGGGCTCGGCCTGGTCCTGGCGATGGCCGTCACCGGTGTGCTGCTGGCCCGGGTCAACCCGCTGCTGCTGCTCCTGCCGCTGGCGGCGCTGCCCCCGCTGGTCGCGGGCCGGGCCGCCGAACGGATCCGGGACCGGGCCCGCACGGCGACCGCCGAGCCGACCCGCGTCGCGCTGAACCTGTTCCACCTGTCCACGTCGGCGACGGTCGCCGGCGAGCTGCGGGTGTTCCAGCTCAGCCGCGACCTGGTCGCCCGCCACGAGCGGCAATGGGCACAGGCCACCAAGGGCCTGGCCCGGGGCCACTTCGTCGCCACCGTGGTCCATTCGGTGGGGCAGGTCGTGTTCGCGCTGGCCTACGTCGCCGCGGTGCTGCTGGTCGTCCGCGACGCGATGAGCGGCCGCGGCGGCGTCGGCGACGTCGTCCTCGTGATCGTGCTGGCCGTCCAGGTGAACCAGCAGGTGACCACGGCGGTCACCCTGCTGCAGACCCTGCAGCGGATGTCCGGCGCGTTCACCCGGCTGCGGCGGCTGCGGGACGAGGTCGCCGTGCCGGACCTCGGCGCTGACACGCCCGACCTGCCCGAGCGACTGCAAACCGGCATCACCCTGCGCGACGTGTCGTTCGCGTACCACGGCACGGCACGGCAGGTGCTGCACGGTGTCGACCTCACCATCCCGGCGGGTGCGCGAGTGGCCGTCGTGGGGGAGAACGGCGCGGGCAAGTCGACTCTGGTCAAGCTCCTGTGCGGGTTCTACCAGCCGACCAGCGGGCAGGTGCTGGTCGACGGTGTCGACCTCGCGCACGTGTCGCCGCAGCGGTGGCGCGAGCGGATCTCGGCCGGGTTCCAGGACTTCGCACGCTACGAGCTGGCCCTGCGGCGCAACGTCGGCCTCGGCGACCTGCCGCACGCCGACTCCGAACCGCACGTACGCGACGCCCTGGACCGCGCACAGGCCACCGCTGTGGCCGACGAGCTGCCCGACGGCCTGGACACCCAGCTCGGCCGCAGCTGGACCGACGGGCAGGAGCTGTCGGGCGGCCAGTGGCAGCGGCTCGCGCTGGGCCGGGCGATGATGCGCGGCGAGCCGCTGCTGCTGGTGCTGGACGAACCCGCGTCGGCGCTGGACCCGGCCGCCGAACACGCACTGTTCGAACGCTTCGCCGAACAGGCCGGTCGGGTGTCGCGCGCATCGGGAGCCATCACCCTGTTCGTGTCGCACCGGTTCTCGACGGTGCGGATGGCCGATCTGATCATCGTGCTGCACGACGGCGAGGTGGCCGAGATCGGCGACCACGCGGCGCTGGTGACGGCCGGGGGACTTTACGCGGAACTGTTCGCGCTGCAGGCCCGCGCCTACAGCTGACCGGCAGACCAGGGGCCGCCGCAGCCGGCGGCGGCCCCTCGCCGGTGGTCAGCCTGCTGTCATGCCGGGGCCGAGCAGCTCGACCTTGCGGCCGATACGGTGCGCCTCGGTCATGACGTGCTCACCCCAGGTGTCCCACAGCCCGGACAGCCGGGACGTGACCAGCACCGTGTCGACCGACTGGTCCTCCAGCAGGGTGCGCACGCCCACCGCGTGCAGTGCCGTGTGGGCGGTGCCCGCGGTGGCCCGCCGCACCAGCGCGGCGTCGAAGTCGGCCACGACCGATGGCGGCAGTTGCGGCGGCAGCACCGCGCCCGCGCCGAACACCGCGATCCGCTCACCGGCCCCGATCCGCGCCACCGCCTGCGCGAGCTCGTCGGCGACGTCGACGTCGGCGACCTGCTCCGACCAGCTCTGCAGCTCCAGCCAGGTCGGCTCCCACCGCCAGTACTCGTCGTCGGCGCAGAGGACGTAGCCGATCTCGATCACGGGCTCGGGATACTTGCGCAGGAACTTGAACGTGTTCACGACCATCTCCGGCCACCGCTTGGACATGTCGCGCTCGTGCGGCCACTCGATGATCCAGGCGTCGGTCGCGAAGTGCATGGAGATCCCGGCACGCTGGAGCTTGAATCCCATCTCCAGGTCCTCGCAGCCCCAGCCGGTCATATCCTCGTCGAAGCCGCCTACCGCATGGAAGTCCTCGGCCCGCATCGAGCAGTTGAGGGCGAAGAACAGCTGCCAGGGCAGCGGCATCGCGTCGAAGGCGAAATCCCAGGCGGCCAGCGGCTCGTGGCGGATGTCGCGGAAGGCGGGCAGGTCCCGGTACTTGGCCAGGACCTGCTCCGGGTGCATCGCGGCCAGATCCCGGTCCAATCCCTCCAGCGCCGGATACCGCGGGTCGTAGCCCCAGGCGTAACCGCAGACGGTGCGCCGCTGCGGGACGTCGTGCGCGATCAGGTGGCGCTCCACCAGGTCAGGCGCGATCATCCCACCGCCGTCGAGGAAGATCAGCAGGTCGGCCTCGGCGAGCTTGGCGGCGTTGTTGCGGGCGAGGCTGACCCGGTCGCCGAGGTCCTCCTGGAACCAGTACTTCAGGCGCAGCCGCTCGGTGAACGCGGCGGCCACCTCGGCCGTGTCGTCGGCGGATCCGTCGTCGGAGACGATGACCTCGAACTCCGCCACCGGCAGGGTCTGCCGGGTGAGCTGTTCCAGCATCAGGCGCAGCAGGTCCGCGCGATTGTAGGTGGGGATGATGACCGACGCCCTCAGCGTCGGTGCACTGTCGGCCATGTCGTTGCCTTCCTCGTCCGGCCGCCCGACCGCCGTCATCGTTGAGCGGCGGCGGCGGCGTACGTGTTCGGGAGTGCGCAGGTTCAGGCGGGCTGGCCGAAACCGGTGATGCGGTGCAGCAGGTGGCCGTCCGGGCGGTGGTGCGTGCGGGCGTGGTAGACGCAGCCGTCGTCGCCACGGCGGAACAGGCTGATCGCGGTGGCGGACAGTCCTGCATCCGGCCCGGTGTGGAAGTCCGCGGTGAAGTCGCCGCGGCACGAGTACCACGCGGCCGGTTCCGGCTGTGGCAGCGGCCCGGCGACGACGACGGCGAAGGCCGTGTGCCGCGGCGGACGCAGCCGGCTGAGGCAGTCCAGGACGAGCAGTCCGGCCCGGACGTCGCGGCCGCGGTCCGGACCCAGCACGACGTGGTACACGACCAGCCACGACCGGCCCCCGAACAGGTCGGCAAGGCGCACCAGGCCGCACGGTCCGGCCAGTTCGTATACCCGGTCGACCCGGACCATCTGCGGCCCGGTGCCGTCCGCGTCGTCGGGATACTGCCGCACAGTCGACCTCCCGTGGCGATGGCGTCTGCGGGAGCCGGACGTTCCGGCTCGTTCCACCCGTGGACGGCATGCGCCGCCCATAGGTGAGTCGCAGCAGAAGACCGCCGCTACGACATCGGCGGCGTGCCGGTTTCGCCGTCGGCGCGGCCGTGCGATCCGCACGGCGCGATAACCTGGCGGTGCCCTGGACGTCGAGGTCCGGCAGCGATGTCGAACCCGAGCCCGGCTGCTCCGACTCACTTGCAGAAGGGCGCCGCGCCGGCGCCCGGGCGGAGGGGTTGTGTGAGGTATGTCCTGCTGATCCACAGTGATCTCGAGAGCTGGGTGCACCCGATGTTCCTGCCGTGCAGTCCGGACGCGGACCGGTGCGACGCCCGCACCGCGGCGTTCGACCTGCTGCTACGGGAGATCACGGAGTCTGGAGAGCTCGTCGCCGCCGCGGCTCTGGCCGATCCGGTCACCAGCAAGACCGTGCGCCGGCACGGCGAGGTGGCGCTGGCCGTCGACGGTCCCGCAGCTCCTGCCCTCAGCCACCTTGCGGGCTTCCTGGTCGTCGACGTCGACAGCGCACAGCGCGCCCTGGAGGTCGCCTCCCGGCTGTCCGCGGCCGACAGCCCGGTCGAGATCCGACCCGTGATGGGTTTGTCCGGCATGGAGATGTGACTCATGGAAGACCTGCTGCGAGGGCTGGTTCCGCGGGTACTCGGCGTGCTCGTGCGCCGCTATGGCTCCTTCGACGCCTGCGAGGACGCGGTGCAGGAGGCGCTGCTGGCGGCCGTGGTGCAGTGGCCGCAGCAGGGCCTGCCCGACCACCCCATGGCCTGGCTGATCACCGTCGCCTCGCGCCGCCTGATGGACCTGCGCCGCAGCGAGGCGGCCCGCCAGCAACGGGAGCTCACCGCGGCGGGCTTCCTGTCCGCCGACGAGCTGGTGGTGCCCGGCCCCGGCGACGCGGACGGCGGCGACGACACGCTGGCGCTACTGCTGCTGTGCTGCCACCCCGCGCTGACGCCCGACTCGCAGATGGCCCTGACGCTGCGGGCCGTCGGCGGCCTGACCACCGGGCAGATCGCCAGCGCGTTCCTGGTCCCCGAGGCGACCATGGGCCAGCGGATCAGCCGCGCCAAGCAGCGGATCAAATCGGCCGGCGGAGAGTTCCGGATGCCCACAGGACGCGACCTGCACGACCGCATGCAGGTGGTCCTGCACGTCCTCTATCTGATCTTCAACGAGGGGTACACCGCCACGTCCGGCACCGAGCTGCAGCGCGCCGAACTGACCGGGGAGGCCGTCCGGCTCACCCGGCAGCTGCACCGGCTGCTGAGCCGCGACGGCGAGGTGGCGGGGCTGCTGGCCCTGATGCTCCTGATCGAGGCGCGCCAGCCGGCCCGCACCGGGCCCGGGGGAGTGCTGGTCCCGCTGGCCGAGCAGGACCGCACCCGGTGGCGCAGGGATCTCATCACCGAGGGCACCGAACTGGTGACCCGCAGCCTGGCCCGCAACCCGGTCGGGCCCTACCAGCTGCAAGCCGCGATCGCCGCCCTGCACGACGAGGCGGACAAGGCGGCCGACACCGACTGGCCGCAGATCCTCGTGCTGTACGGAATGCTCGAGCAGGTGTGGCCGA
The DNA here is from genome assembly GCF_040648455.1 of Catellatospora sp. NPDC049133. Taxonomy (NCBI): domain Bacteria; kingdom Bacillati; phylum Actinomycetota; class Actinomycetes; order Micromonosporales; family Micromonosporaceae; genus Catellatospora; species Catellatospora sp. NPDC049133. Next base: position 4,442 of record NZ_JBEZDT010000066.1, on the reverse strand, counting down.
ACCCGATGGTGCGCCTGAACCGGGCCGTCGCCGTGGGCATGGTGCACGGGCCGGGGGCAGGGCTGGACCTGCTCGCCGCACTCGACGGCGACGACCGGCTCGCCGGCGGGCACCGGCTGCTGGCGGTGCGGGCGCACCTGCTGGAGATGGCCGGTGACGGCGCCGCCGCGCTCGCCGAGTACGAGGCCGCCGCCCGCCGGGCCACCAGCCTGCCGGAGCGGCGGTACCTGGAGGCCCGGGCGGGGCGGCTGGCGGGCTGAGCCTGCTCAGCGGCCGCCGCGCAGCACCCGCGCGATGATGCGGGGGTGCATCAGCGCGGTCGGCGGGTCGACCAGCCCGGCCGAGCGCAGGAACGCCGCCGACAGCCGCCCGTCGTGCACGGCCGCTGCCTGCAGCCGCGGGATGTAGAGGTTGCCCAGCCGGGTCTGCAGGGTGCGGCGGCCCTCCACACCCGGGAAGCCGAGGTCGGCACCGGCCGACATCGTCCACGGGGCGTCGATCACCTTGGCCAGGTCGCGGAAGTACGCGCGCGGCTGCGGTTCCCCGTCGCGCACGTGTGCGGCCAGCACCGTGGTCTCGATCGCGGCGACGGTCATCCCCTGGCCGTACACGGGGTTGAACACGCAGGCGGCGTCACCGATGACGAGCAGCCCCTCGGGCAGCTGCGGCATCGCCTCGTAGTGGCGCCGGACGCTGGCCGGGAAGCGGAACGTCTGCGGGCTGCCCATCGGCTCGGCGTCACGTACGGCTTTGTAGACGTCGGGCACCGGCAGCGACTTCACGTACTCCATGAACCCGTCGATGTCGGTGGGCGGCCGGTCGCCGAGGATCCCGGTCAGCGACACGGCGTAGCGGTCGGGCAGCCGCGCGAAGATCGCCCCGCGGGGCATGGCCGGGGTCGCCACCGGCAGCAGGGCGATGTCGTCGCCGATCGGGTCGTAGCTCAGCGGGCCCTTGAAGTCGCAGGTCGTGTAGGTCAGGTCCATCTTGACGCGTTCCTCGGGCACCGGGGCGTAGCCCAGTTCCTGCAGCCAGCGAGCGGTACGTGAACCGCGGCCGGTGGCGTCGACGACCAGGTCCGCGGCCAGGGTCTCGGGCTGGTCGGCGTCGTGGCCCTGCACCCGCACCCCGGTGATCCGCCCGGTGGCGGCGACGAGGCCGACGATGTCGGTGCGCTGGCGATAGGTGACGTTGGGCAGGGCGCGGACCCTGGCGCGCAGGCGGGCCTCCAGCAGCGGGCGGCCGGCGGCGACGCAGACCAGCCCGGTCTCGGCTTTTTCGATCATCTCCCCGTTGAAGTACCAGCTGAGGCTGGTGCCGAAGTCGCCGACCGGGACGCCCTCGGCGACCAGCGAGCCGGTGAGGCCGGGGAACAGTTCCTCCAGGATCTGCTGCCCGCGGGCCAGCAGCGCGTGGATGTGGTGACCCTGCGGCACGGCGTGCCTCGGGTCGGCGTCGTCGAGCAGCACGTCGCGGTCGACGACGGTGACGGTGGAGTAGGTGTCGGCGAGCACACGGGCTGCCAGGGTCCCGGCGATGCTGCCGCCGAGCACCACCGCGTGACCGCGCCTAAGGCCATCCATGTCCATGACTCCCTTGGTGAGGGTTCGGAGGTCGCATATGGACAAAGATGCTAGTGGCGCAAGCGGCCAAGATTTCTTTCATAATGCTGTATATACGCAGGTCAGGAAGATGCTCGGGGATCGGGTCCGGGGTTACGGTGAGGCCGCCGAGCGCTGTTGACCCCCGGGCCCGGCACCGCCGTCGACCGCATCACGCGGCCTCCGCGCGCTCCGGAGCGCGACGGCCGGTGCCGATCTCTGTCGCAAGGAGTGCTGAATGGTCCCGTACCGCATCGACATCCCGCAGGAAGCCCTCGACGACCTGAACCGGCGGCTGGCCGCCACCCGCTGGCCCGGCGAGATGCCCGGAGCCGGCTGGGAGCGCGGCGTGCCCGCCGACTACCTGCGCGAGCTGGCCGAGTACTGGCGCACCCGCTACGACTGGCGCGCCGCCGAGGCCGAGCTCAACCGGTTCCCGCAGTTCACCACCGAGATCGACGGGGCGAACGTGCACTTCGTCCACGTGCGCTCGCCCGAGCCGGACGCCGTTCCGATGATCGTCACGCACGGCTGGCCCGGCTCGTTCGTGGAGTACCTGGACGTGATCGGGCCGCTGACCGACCCGCGCGCCCACGGCGGCGACCCGGCCGACGCGTTCCACCTCGTCATCCCCACCCTGCCCGGATTCGGCCTGTCCGGTCCGCTGCGCGAGCCGGGCTGGAGCATGCCGCGGGTGGCCGGGGCCTGGGCGCAGCTGATGGCGCGGCTGGGCTACGACCGCTACCTCGCCCAGGGCGGCGACTTCGGGGCCTGGATCACGATGATGCTGGCCGGCATGGACCACCAGCACGTGCTGGGCGGGCACCTGAACTTCCTGCCGACCCCGCCCAGCGGCGACCCCGCGGACATGGCCGCGCTGACCGAGGTGGAGCTGGGCCGGCTGGGCCGGCTCGGGCGCTTCGCCACCGAACTGGCCGGCTACATGCACATCCAGGCCACCAGGCCGCAGACCCTCGCCTACGGTCTGAACGACTCACCGGTCGGGCAGCTCGCCTGGATCGTGGAGAAGTTCAAGGACTGGACCGACTCGGCCAAGGCGCCGGAGGACGCCGTCGACCGTGACCGGTTGCTCACCAACGTCATGCTCTACTGGCTCACCTCCACCGGCGCGTCCTCCGCCCACTTCTACTACGACAACGCGCCGCTGCTGCCGATCGCCTCACCGCCCCCGCCGCCGCCCCCGCCGCTGCCGGTGCCGTTCGGCGTCGCGGTGTTCCCGCAGGACCCGGCGCAGCCGATCCGGCGCTTCGCCGAGCGGGGACTGACCAACATCGTGCAGTGGAGCGAGTTCGACCGAGGCGGGCACTTCCCGGCGTTCGAAGTGCCGGAGCTGTTCGTCGGCGACCTGCGGTCGTTCGCCGCCAAGTTGCGCCCGTGAGTCCGGCGGGCCGGGGCGAACCCCCGGCCCGCCCCGACCTGGGGAAGCCGCAATCTCGAAGATGCGGGCACTGGCCGGCTCTGACAAAGTCGGGTGCCCGGCCCACAGTCGGGCCACTACCTCGGGAGGAACAGTGGGGCTCGCCGTGCAGCGCTCGCCCGCCAGCGTCGATCGCAGACGAAAGGGGGACGCCGCCGGTTCACCGGCCGGCCGGGTCGCAGTCCGTTGACCCGTCGGACGCGGGCACAGCCGCGGTCCGTCCTCGCCGCTCTGCAGTGCCGTCCGCTGCTGCCGTGCACCTACTCCATACCCGTGCTGATCACGATGATCGCAGCCGGCGACCTGCGCACCGCGCTCGCGGCGTGGTTGCAGATGTGCTGACCGGATCAGAGGTCGCCGAAACCGTACGCCCCGACCACCGTCGACCGGGTGAACTGCGGCGGGGCGACGCAGCGCGACGCGATGCCCTGCTGGAAACGCTGGAACGCCGCCGTCTCGGCGAGGGCGTTGGAGCCCTCCGGCGCGACGAGCACGTGCATGAAGTCGGCACCGTCACCGAGCCGGAACGTCGCATAACGCAGCCCGTCGGGCTTGCTCTCGGCCAACTCGGCGAAGACCTCCTCGGCAAGGCGCGCGTTCTCGTCGGCGACCTCGGGCCGCGTGCTGTAACGGATGACCATGGCGGTGCGCATGTGCTCCCTTTCCTGGGCGGTCACTGTCCACGGTCCCGCGCGGGCGGCACACGGCGCATCTTCGGTGTTGCGCGATGTGTGGCAGCCCGGCTGACCTGCGGTTTTTGTGTCGTACGGTGCGGCAGTCTCGAAGGTGCGCGGTTGATCGGCCACGCCGGACGATTAATGGACGATTGTCCATGATGAAAAGGGAGTGCGCCATGACCACGACGACCCCCGCACCGGTCGCCAGCCCGGCCGAGCAGGCCGCGATCGCCGCCGTCCCGGCCAAGATGGTGGCAGCCTGGGCCGCCAACGACGCCGACGCCTTCGCCGACCTGTTCGCCGAGGACGGCACGATGATCCTGCCCGGCCTGTACCAGAAGGGCCGCGACGCGATCCGTGCCTACATGGCCGCCGAGTACCAGGGCCGCTACCAGGGCACCACGGTCACCGGTCAGCCGATCGACATCAAGCCGCTGGCTCCGGGCGCGGTCGCGTTGCTGACACAGGGCGGTGTCATCGCCAAGGGGGCCACCGAGCTCGCCGCCGCCGACACCATCCGGGCGTCGTGGATCCTGGTGCGCCAGGGCGGCGGGTGGCGCATCGCGGTCTACCAGAACTGCCCGCGCGACGAGAACTGATCCTGGCTCCTGGCGTGGGGGGGGGGGGGCGGGGCGGGGCGGGCCGGCGCCCCGCGGGGGCGACCGCCCCCGCGCTCGAGCGCGGCCGGCGGGGGGGGGGGGGGCGCGGGGGGGCGCCGGGGGCGGG
>NZ_JBEZDT010000065.1:0-31695 GCF_040648455.1 Catellatospora sp. NPDC049133 | reverse complement strand
ATCACGACTCCTCCGGACCCTGGATGTCGGTGGCGACCTCGCGCAGCTGGTCGAACCGCGAAGCGCGACTGCTCGCGCCCCCGGTGCCGGTTCGAGGACACGGATGCGACCGAATCCCGTGGCTGCCGCAGTCGCCCCGGCGACTCAGGACCCGGTCTCGTCCCGGTGAGTGAGCGCGGCGCGCTCGACTCGCTCGCGGTAGGCGGCCCACCACTGCGGATCGGTCTCGGGCAGGTTGGAACCGCCTTCGGACAGGCCCGCGGCACCGTCGACCGACTCTCGGACGATGTCGGCCTGCCCGGCGTGCCGGTGGGTCTCGGCGATCACGTGGATCAGGATCTGGTGCAGCGTCACCTCGCGGTTGCCGGGCCGCCACCACGGCACCGTGCCCGGCGCGTCGAGGTCGAGCGCGTCGATCGTGGCGTCGGAGTGCGCCCAGACGCGCCGGTACAGCTCGATGTGGTGTTCGCGGGTCTCCTCGGCGGTGGCCCACATGTCGGCGTTGGCCTCGGCGTCGGCGGCGAGGTACGGAATCGGCTCCGGGAACGGCCGGCCGAACACCAGGCCCAGGTACTCCGACTCGACGGCGGCGGTGTGTTTCACCAGCCCGAGCAGGTTGGTCGCGGTCGGGGTGAGCGGGCGGCGGATGTCGTACTCGCCGAGCCCGCTGAGCTTCCAGAGCAGCGCGTCGCGCCCCTCCTGCAGGTACGCCTTCAGGGTGTTCTTCACCCGCGGGATGCTAACAAGATTCGGACACGCTGTTGACCCGCGACGACGGCGGTCACGTCCCTTCCGGCTGGGCTCTGGCGGGGGCGGTGCCGGAAAGGTAGAGCGCCATGCCGGTGGCGACCAGCAGCGCGCCGATCGGCGGGATCGCCGCCAGCCCCCACGCGTCCAGTGCGAACGCGCCGGTGAGCGCCCCGGCGGCGACCCCGACGTTGTACGCGCTGGCGTTGATGCCGGAGGCCTGCTCGGTGTGGTCGGGCGCGACCAGCAGCGTGGCCGCCTGCATGAAGATCGGCAGCAGGCCCATGCCGAATCCGAACACGATCACCGCCGTCACCGCCGCCCACGCCGCGGTGCCGTTCAGCCAGAGCAGCACCAGACCGCCGAGCAGCACGCCGACCGCCGCGACGATGCCGGTCCGCAGCCGCCGGTCGGCGACCCACCCGGCGACCGGCAGCATCAGCGTGCCGGCCAGCCCGTTGGCCAGCAGCACCGGCGCGATGCCGTCCTCGCTGATCCCGGCGCGCTGCAGCAGCGGCGCGGTGTACGTGATCATCATGTACGTGCCGAGCATGGTCACCGCGGTCATGGCGACGATCGGCGCGAAGTTGGGCACGCGCAGCACGTCGAGCATCCGGGCGCGCACCGCGGCGCTGCTGCCGGGCACCTCGGGCAGCAGCCACCATGCCAGCAGCGTCAGCACCACCGCCACGGCGGTCAGCCCGGCGAAGGTGGCCCGCCAGCCGACGGCGGTGCCGAGGCTGGTCCCGGCGGGCAGGCCGATCAGGACCGCCATGCTGCCGCCCGACGAGACGACGGTGACCGCCCGCCCGATCCGGTCGGGGGTGACCAGCCGCGCCGCGAACCCGGTGACCACCGCCCAGAACAGGCCGTGCGTGATCCCGCCGAGCAGCCGCGCGCCGAACGCCACCGGGTAGTTCGGGGCGACCACCATGACCGCGTTGCTGGCCGTGTACGCCGCCAGCGAGGCGACCAGCAGCGTCTTGCGCGGCATCCGGGCGGTCAGCGTGCCCAGCGGGGCCGCGAACAGCGCCACCATCAGCGCGTACCCGGTGACCAGCAGGCCCAGCTGGGACTCCGACACCGCGAGGTCGCGGCTCATGCCGAGCAGCAGGCCGGTCGGCGTGAGTTCGGTGGTCACCGAGATGAAGACGGCGGCGCTGAGCAGCAGGAGCGACGGCCACGGGCCGGGTTTGCGGATCACGTGCCGCATTTTGTATCGCCGGTGAACAAATGCGCAATCGAGATCACCGGTCGAATCGTCGGATGACCGGACGACGCCGGTGGCCGGAACGGCGGTCAGAGCCAGCCGGACTCCGGCCAGAACGACCAGTGCGTGTTCGGCGCATGCGTCGGCCGGTAGGCGTGCACGTCGCCGGTGGCGAGCACCGCTGCCAGCTGCTGGAACGTCTCGGTCTGGCTGGGCAGCTGGTCGTGGCGGTCCGGGTCGCGGTGCCACCACTGCTCCAGCACCATGATCCGGGGCAGGTCGGCGGGCAGCCGGTGGCGCAGCTCGTCGTCGTCGGCCAGCAGCAGGTCCCGGTGCTCGGGCACGAGCCGGCGGAACACGTCCCACAGCGGCTCGCCCTCGGTCCCGTCGACGTCGAGGGCCTGTCCGCGGACCACGACCGACGGGTGGCCGCCGCGCAGCCGCGTGCTGTGCGCGTGGTCTTCGAGCTGGTGCATGTTGTCCACGCGGGCCAGGAAGTCGCCGTGGCCGTAGCCGGGCCCGCCCTCGGTGAGGCAGTTGCCGAAGCAGTGCAGCAGGTCGATGACGTTGCCGGCGCGCGGATTGTAGCCGACGAGTTCGATCACCAGCGCCCAGCGCTGCTCGTCGCGGAACGCGTGCAGGCGGCCGTCGATCGCGTAGTAGTAGCCGTGCTCGGGGTCCGGGAAGTCGAACCCTTTCGCGGCGCGGTCGAGCTGCGCCAACACCTCGTCGGACGTGATCACGGGCGGAGACGGTACACGTGCGGGGGCGGGTCGCCCAGTCTGCCGCACGGCCTCGGAGTGTCGCCGTTCATGCGGGCGAGGTGCCGTGTTCGCGCCCGCAGGCGGTCAGCGCGAGCACGGCGTGCCCGGACAGCGCTGTGGACGGGCCGAACGTGCTCGGGTCGACAGAGGTCTGTGCCGCGATCTCCGTGGCGTAGCACACCTCGGGCAGCGCGAGCCGTTCGTACAGCTCGGTCCGCCGCGCCATGACGGCTTCGAGGTCGGCCGGGTCGATCCCGTCGTACGCGTCGGCAGGCAGCCCTTCGTCGTCGTCGGGCAGGCGGTAGCCGTCCTCGGCGGGGTGTTCACCGAGGCGCTCCCCCGTCTCGACCTCGTAGTAGCGCCGCACCGTGCCGTCCTCGGCCAGGCACCACATGGTCCACGAGTCGCCGCAGCTCATCCCGTAGAGGTGTGCCGCGCCGAACCGGGCGCTGAGCCGCGCGCACAGTGCCTGCACGCGGCCCGCCCAGGCGCGGCGGTCGTCCGGGTCGGTGTGGGCGAGGTCGGGTGACGTGCCGAAGACCAGGGTCCAGCCGTCGATCACCGGGCTCACGTAGACCCGCCCGTGCGAGCGGTGGTCGCCGGAGGCGAGAGTCCGCGAGTGGTGGTCGCGGTTCCACGCGGCCTCGCCCTGGCGCATGGTGACCGGCTCCGGGTCGGACAGGTCGAGCGCGGCCAGCACCGCCGCCTGGTCGGTGGTCCGGATGGCGAGCCAGGTCCCGCACAGGTGGACGGGCCGCGCCTGCGGCGCGAGTGGGTGTCCGCCGGCATGGTGCGGTGGTGAGCTGCTCGGCGCGTGGCCGTCGCGGAGAGAGGGGGTCCGCATAGGACACCACGTTACGTCGCACGGCTGACAGATCTTCATCGCCGCAGGTGAGGACACAGCGGGCGCGGGCCGAGGGAGCGCCGTCTCCCCCGGCCCGCCCGGATCACAGGCCCGACGCGTGGAAGCCGCTGACCTCGGACGCGGTCAGCACCCGGCTGTAGACGCGGAACGAGTCCACCGCGCCGTCGAGGTACGGGTCGCTGTACTGCGAGCGGCCGATCCAGTTGTTGGTGGTGCTGCCCAGCGACGCCGGGGTGAGCGTCATCGCCGAGTTGCGGGCCACCTCGGCCCCGTTGACGTAAAGGATGCCGACGCCGCCGCCGACGGTCACCGCGACGTGCGTCCACACACCCGTGGGCAGCGCGGACGGGGCGTTGATGCGCTGCTCGCCGCCGGAGCCCGACGTCGTGATGGCGAACCGGGCCGTGCCGGAGCTGCTGCTGGGTACCAGGAACATGTTCGCGGACGTGCCGGTGCCGAAGTCGAACAGCCGCGCCCAGTTCGTCACCGCGTCCAGGCGCACCCACGTCGCGATGCTGAACGCGCTCGCCCCGGCGAGGATGCCCGAGGGCAGCGACACGTACTGCGAGCTGCCGCTGAGGTTGACCGCGTTGCCGGTGCGCCCGGCGACCCAGGTCGCTCCCCCGGCCAGGGTCGCGGTCTTGCCGTTGCCCGTGGCATCGGCCGCGGACGTGCCCGAGGTCTCGTTGAACAGGTAGTGCGCGACGAACGCGGGCAGCGGGTTGGTGGTGGTGACGTTCCAGTACACGGTGTAGCGCTGGCCGTGCATCTTGTAGAACGGCAGCAGGGTCACCGTGCCGGTGGAGGCGGTCGCGGTGAACTGCAGCGGCGTCGACGTGGCCGTGATCGACGACGCGGTGAGGGTGGGCAGGGCGGACAGGTTGGTGCTGCCGTACGCGCCGGCCAGCACGATCGGGCCGTACTTTACTGCCTGGGTGGTGGCGCTGTCCGGGGTGGCCTCGCGCACGAGCGCCATCGGCAGCGCGACGTCGACGACGTCGCCGGTCGCCCAGGTGCGGGTGATCACCGCGTACGACCCGGGGGTCACGCCGCTCTGCAGGGTGCCGTTGACGCGGATGGTCGCGCCGGTGGCCCACGCGGGCACCCGCACCCGCAACGCGAACGTGCCCGACCCGGCCGTGACGGTCAGCTTGCTGGACGGCGCCTCCGGGAACGTGGTGTCCTGCCGTACCGTGATCCCCTTGGCGGCCCAGTTCAGCTGCGAGGCGATGAACAGGTTGACGTAGAGGTCGTCGCCGGAGTGGAAGTAGATGCTGTCGCCGAGCTTGGTGTTGGTCTCCATGCCGGTGCCGTGGCAGCAGGTGAAGTTGTTGTAGTCGTTGCTGTAGGTCTTGATGCCGCCGGCCCGCAGCGGGATGTAGTAGCTGTGGAAGCCGTGCGAGGAGTTCGGGTCCTGCGCGGCGAGCAGGTGGTTGTAGAGCGCCTTCTCGTAGTAGTCCATGTAGTCGGCGCGGGCCGGGTTGGTGAAGAACAGCTGCCGGGACAGTTTGAGCATGTTGTAGGTGTTGCAGCACTCGGCGGTGCTGTCGGACAGCTCGCTGGCTATGCGGTTGGGGGCCTTGAAGTACTCGCCGTTGGAGTTGCCGCCGATGGCGTAGGTGTGCCGGCTGGTCACGATGTCCCAGAAGTTGCGGGCGATGTCGAGGTAACGCGTCGTGCCGGTGGCGTGGTATTCCCGGATCGCGCCGATGACCTTCGGGATCTGCGTGTTGGCGTGGTAGTTGTTCAGCGCGTCGGTGTTGGCGGCGAGCGGGTCGAAGACCTCCGCGTGGTCGAAGTGCTGCGCGGCGGTGAGGTGGTTGGCGTTCTCGGTGAGCTGGTAGAGGTTGGTCAGCACCTCGTTCATGCCGCCGAACTCGGTGTCGAGCATGTTCTGCCGCTGGGTCTGGGTGAGCCGGTCGTTGCGGAACTTCACCCACGACGCCATGGCGGTGAGCACGGTCAGCGCCTGCGCGTTGCCCGCGAGCAGGTGCATGTCCAGCAGCCCGGCCATGATCTTGTGGAGGGTGTAGTAGGGCGCCCACACCGACTGGCGGGCCTCGACCCGGTCGATGAAGCTCTCCGGGTACGCCGACAGGTATCCGGTGTTGTAGCCGGCCGTGGTCGCGCGGGCCTGGCAGATCGCCAGCTGCGCGACGAGGTAGTCGCCCTTGGTCTTGAAACTGGTGGTGCCGGTGCTGGCGTAGGCCTGGGCCAGGCCGGTGAGCACGTGGCCCATGGAGTGCCCGCGCAGTTCGGTGGTGGGCGACTCCCAGCCGCCGCACGCAGTGGCCGAGGACGACAGCCCGTAGTTGAGGCGGAACGTGTGCAGCAGGCGGTCGGCGTCGAGGAAGCTCAGGTAGCTCTGGGTGCGCCCGGTGTTGGCCAGGAACGGGCCGGACAGCAGGGTGACCGCGCCGAGCGGGAACGGGTAGACGGATACGCCGATGTCGGTGCGGGCGGCGTGGGCGGGCGCGGCGGGCAGGCTGCCGGCGACAGCCGCGGCCGCGGCGCCGACGGCGCCTGCGCGCAGCACGGTACGGCGGGACAGTGCGGACATCGATTCGCCTTTCTCAGGGACCGGGGCGGTGAGAGCGACGTGTCCAGCGCATCGACGATGTCCTACGAAAACCATTTCGGCAAGATGTCCGGGCAATTACCCTTACTGCCGAAAAGTTTCGAAACTCCGATCGCCACCTCGGCCCCGACCGGGCGGCGCAGGTACCGGCCCTAGGATGAGCGCTTCGAACACCTGAGCGGAACCGGTAAGCAGCACATGAGTTTCGATCTCTATCTCTGGCACGAGTCCGAGCCGATCACCGCCGACGTGGCGCTGTCGAAGCTGAAGCGGTGGGACGACGGCGAACCGGGCGTGTTCCGGGCGCATCCGGCCGTGCCCGCGCTGCGGGCCGCGCTGCTCGACCGCTTCCCCGCGCTGGAGGACCTCGACCCGGACGACGTCGACGATCGCGGCGTCTGGAGCATGACGCCCGACCCGGATGACGCGATCCTGGCGGTGTCCTGCGTCTGGTCGCGGGCCGACGAAGTCGGCGGGGCGGTGCTCGAACTCGCCGCCGCACACGGGCTGGTCTGCTTTGAGCCCGGCTACCACGTCCTCAATCCCAACGCTGCCGGGTATGCCCCCGCCTTCACCCTGACCGCTGCCGGGCTGCCCGACGTGCCCGACCCGGACGACGCACGGCTCGACCGGACCGTGCGGCGGCTGAGCCCGGCGGACTTCCATACGGTGCTGGACAGGGCCGACGGCTGGTGGGCCCAGGTCGGTCACGGCCCGTCGGCGGGCGTCGCGCCGGGGACGTACGCACTGGAGTTCCGCGAGGGCGCGGAAGGCGCGCACCTGCACACCAGCACCACCGACGTCACCGAAGCCGTCCGTTTCCTGCAGGACTTCCTGGCCGGCCGCGACACCTGGCGGCAGCGCCACCGCTGGCAGCAGTGGTGATCCCTCACGGCCCGGTGAGGCTGCGCTCCCACATCCGCACGAACAGCCGGTAGGAGTTATCGGTCGCCTGCGGGTCCGCGCCTGCCAGCAGTTCCAGTAGCAGGCCCCGGCAGGTGGCCACACCCAGCCGCAGCTCGTCTCGGTCCACGGGCAGGCCGAGCCGTCGCGCCACCGCCTCGCTCTCGTCGAGCCACGGCCCGGTCAGGTTCGGCAGGAAGCCGCCGGTGCCGGGCGCGTCGTGCACGGCCACGCCGACGACCTCGAAGAACAGCCGCACGAACGGCCGCAGGTCCGGGTCGGACACCCGCGCCCAGAGCAGCAGCATGAGTTCCCCGGCCTTGGTGCCCTCAGCCGGGGGTCCGCTGTCAGCAACCCGGTCGGCCAGCTCCCCCAGCAGGTCGCGCTGCCGCTGCTCGATGAGGCCGACGACGGCCGCGAGCAGGCCCTCCCGGGAGCCGAAGTGGTAGAGCAGCATGCGGTGGCTGGTGCCGACCCCGGTGGCGATCTCGCGCAGGCTGCGGCCGGTGATGCCCTCGGCCGCCGCGTACGCGACCACGCGGTCCAGCAGCTCCCGGGAGCTCGCACTGACGATCATGTACCAGATGGTACATTGGCGTGATGCGATGGGAAGACGCACTCGTGATCGACGCGCCGGCGGATGTGGTCTGGGCGCTGACCGCCGACGTCGAGCAGTGGCCCGCCACCACGCCGACGATGACCCGGGTCAAACGCCTGGACGAAGGGCCGCTGCGGGTCGGCAGCCAGGCCCGCATCAAGCAGCCGGGCCAGGCCGAGGCCGTGTGGACCGTCACCGCATACGACGAGGGTCGCGGGTTCACCTGGCAGACCACCCTCCTGGGCCTGACCATGATCGGCTCGCACCTGGTCGAGCCGGTCGGCGAGGGCTGCCGCAACACGCTGGGCATCGAGGTGCGCGGCCGGGGCGCGGGGCTGTTCTGGGCTCTGCTGGGCTCGCTGCTGCGCCGCGCCGTACGCACCGAGAACCGCGGCTTCCGCGACACGGCGCAGCGCCTGCACGCCGCATCCTGAACCGGCGCGCCGAGAAGATCATCCGGACCGGTCGCTCGGACCCGGACGTCTACATTGTGCCGGTGATCCTGCTGCTGAAACTCCTGCTTGCTCCCGCGCTGGTCGTCGGCTCGTCGCTGGCCGGGCGGCGGTGGGGCGCACAGGTGACGGGCGTCCTGGTCACCCTGCCGATCGTGGCGGGGCCGATCCTGCTGATCACCTGCCTGGAGCATGGCACGGCCCTCGGGGCCGCCGCTGCGTCGTCCTCGCTGCTGGGCCTGGTGACGCTCGCGCTGTTCGCGGTCGTGTTCGCCTGGTGCTCGCGACGTATGCGCTGGGCCGGCGCGCTGGCCACGGCATGGGCCGCCTGCCTGGTCGCGGACCTGGCCGTGGCGCAGGTGAGCCTGCCCGCCTGGTGGGGCATGCCGGTGACCCTCGCCGGGATCGCCGCCGCCTCCCGTGCACTGCCGCCGGTGGCGGCCGCGACCGGCGTACGCCCGTTGAGCGAGTGGCCGTGGTGGGACCTGCCCGGCCGGGCCGCCGCGACCGCGAGCCTGGTGGTGCTGGTGACCACGCTGTCCAGCGCGCTCGGGCCGCAGATGACCGGGGTGCTGGCCCCGTTCCCGATCGCCACCAGCGTCGTCGCGGCCTTCGTGCTGGCCGGGCACGGTTCGGCGGAGGCGGTGCGCACCCTGCGCGGCGTGCTGACAGGGCTGGTCGGCTTCGCGGTGTTCTGCTTCGTCGTCGCCGTGCTGGTCGACCGGTGGGGTGTCGCGGTCGCGTTCGGCCTGGCGCTGACCGTGACGGTGGCCGGGCAGCTGGCCTGGCTGCGCTTGCGGCACACCGTCCGGCCGACGGCCGCGCCCGCGCGCTGAGCCCGCACTTCTGCTCCGGGTGCTCGCGGCCGAACCGCCCCGCCGGCGGCGCAGGGTGCGATCAGGCGCGCAGCCAGCGCCGCCACGAGGCGGGGGTGACCGGGGCCGCCGGGTTGTCCAGGGCCCAGCGCAGGTAGCCGGCCCGCAGCCGGACCAGTCCGTCGAGGCTCCGCTCGGCCGACTCGATGATCATGCGCACGGAGGGCCCGTGCAGCGTGCGGGCGATCTTGAGGTAGCCGAGGTCCTCGCAGCGGTGCTCGCGGCCGATCGCGGAGGCGACCAGTCCGAGCAGCTCGCCGTGGGTCTCCACGGTCGGGCCGTCGGCGGCGAGGGTGCGCAGCAGGTGCCGCTTGGCCGCCCAGCTGCGGGCGTGCTCGGCCCACTCCTGCGGGTAGTCGGTCTCCCAGCGCAGGTAGAGCACCGCGAACCGGGCGAACGGCGCGCGCTCCTCGGGTGTCGGCGCGTTCAGGTAGTGCCAGACCGGGGCGGCGAACATCCGGGCGTGCACGTCGCGCTTGGCGGCCTCGGTCTGGTCGTGCTCGGCGAGAAGGCGCGGATCGCCGGTCTCGCCTGAGCGGGGGCGCACGATGCGCGACCACGAGTGCAGGCGGGCCCAGTCGTCCTGGTAGCCCCTCTCCCGCTCGATCGCGGCGCGCCGCCGGTCGGGGTCCGGGTGTACGACGTCGAAGGCCCAGGTGAAGTCGGCCAGCTGCTCTGCCTGCACGGCGGCAAGGTTGCCAGCTCAGAGGGCCTGCCGCCAAGGAATCGGCCCGCACTGTGGTCCGGAGGCGTCGAGCAGTAGACCTACGGGCACGTTCCGATTACTCTCCGTGCTCGTCGCCGTGGCCACGGACGGCCGACGGTGGCCGGCCATGCCGGGCGGCGAAGCACCGGGTCAGGTGCGCGTGGTCGGTGAACCCGCAGGCGGCCGCGATCTCGGCGAGCCCCAGATCGGTGCGCTGGACCAGGCCCCGGGCGAGGCCCAGCCGGGTGGCGGTCAGCAGTGCCCGGAAGCCTGTGCCCTGCTCGGCAAGGGTTCGCTGCAGGGTCCGCGTCGAGCAGCCCGCACGCGCCGCCGCCGCGTCCAGCCGCCACCGCCGCGCCGGGTCCGCGGCGATCAGGTCGCGTACGGCGGCCGCCGGCGACCCGGCGGCCCCCTGCGCTGTCGCAAGATCGAGCGTCCAGCCGTCGACCCGGCCTCGCCCGGTCAGGCTCCGCTCCCCCGGGCTGTCGCCGGACAGCGCACTGCCGTCCGCGAACCGCACGCTCACCACCGGTCGCCGACCTGTGCACGCCGCCACCAGCACGTCATGGATCGCGACCATGAACAGGCTCTCGGCCGGGTTCGGCGCACGGCCCAGCAAGGCCCGGTGCGTGACGGTCAGGCGTCCCGGGTCGAGCCGCAGGTCGGTGGTGTGGCCGACGTGATACCCCAACTGCAGCTCGGCCAGCCGCGCGGCCAGTTCGGGCAGCGAGCCGCGCTCGATCAGTTCCGCAATCTCGCCGCGGCGCGGGCGGTCCAGCAGGTGCTCGGCCGCGCCGCGCAGCGCCTGCCAGCCGTGGCCGGTCAGTTCCGCCAGCAGCGCGTGATGCAGGTGCTCCGGCACCGGCTCCGCCGCCGCGAGCAGGCGTGCCACCGCGTCGCCGGCCCGGCCGGGTCCGTGGCGGCGTATCCCGAGCAGCGCCGCCCGCGCCAGGCCCGGGTGCACGGTGCGCTCGTGCGCGGGAACCCGGACCTGCATGGCGGAATCGTACAAGCGCCCCGGCCCGGTCCCCGGCCACGCTTGCCGCATGAGTTTTCACCGCAGACGCGTCCTGGTCACCGGCGGCACCAGCGGCATCGGCGCGCACCTGGTCAGCCTGCTCGCCGAACAGGGCGCGCTCGTCGCCACGTGCGGCCGCGACCCCGACCGGCTCGCCGCGGCGACCCGGCACCCGGGCGTCACCGGCTGGGTCGCCGACCTGGCCGATCCCGGCCGCACCGCCGCGCTCGTCGCCGACGCCGCCGCCGCGCTGGGCGGACTCGACGTCGTCGTCGCCAACGCCGCCGTGCAGCACCGGCAGTCGTTCACCGGCGACTGGACCCCCGCCGACAGCGCGGCCGTGCTCGCCGAGGCGCACACCAACCTCGTCGGACCGATCGTGCTGGCCGGGGCGGCCTGGTCGCACCTGCGCCGCTCGCAGGGCGTGTTCACCGCCCTCACCTCCGCCCTGGCCTACTCCCCGAAGAAGACCGCGCCCGTGTACTGCGCGAGCAAGGCCGGGCTGGGCGTGTTCCTGCGAGCGCTGCGCTACCAGTGGGACGACGCCGACGCCGGGGTGACCGTGCAGGAGGCGCTGATGCCGCTGGTCGCCACGCCGATGACGGAAGGGCGCAATGACGGGGCGCTGCCCGCCGAGCAGGCCGCGCGGCAGATCCTGCACGGCATCGCCCGCCGGGTGCCGGTGATCGCGGTCGGCAAGGCCCGGCCGTTCCGGGTGATCCGCCGGGTCGCGCCGGGGGTCGCCGACGCGATGCTGCGCGACTCCTGACCGGGTTCACCGGCCGTGGTGTTCCGGTGCCGGCGTGCCCGTAGAGGTCCCCGTCGGCGCCGGGTGCCGTACACCCGGAACCGGATCTCAGCGGCCAGTGAACCCGGTCCGGTACGCCCAGACCACGGCCTGGGTGCGGTCGCGGGCGCCGACCTTGCCCAGCAGGCTTTTGACGTGGGTCTTCACGGTCTCCAGCGAGATGTACATGGCCTGGGCGATCTCGGCGTTCGACTTGCCGGCGGCCAGGGCCCGCAGCACCTCCGCCTCCCGGTCGGTGAGCCGGGCCGCCGCGACGGCTACCGGGTCGCCGGGCCCGCCCCGGGCGGCGGCCTGCAGCAGGCGACGAGTGACGGCCGGGGCGACCAGCGCGTCCCCGGCCGCGACCGTACGGATCCCGGCCACCAGCTGCTCGGGCGTGGCCCGCTTCAGCAGGAAGCCGTCCACCCCGGCGGCGATCGCGTCGTCCACGACCTCGTCGTGGTCAAACGTGGTGAGCACCAGCACCCGGGGCCGCGGCGGCGGCCAGGACACGATCTCCCGGCCGGCCGAGGTGCCGTCCCGCACCGGCATCCGGATGTCCATCACCACCACGTCGGGCCGTAACGCCCGCGCGGCGGCGACCGCGTCGCAGCCGTCGACGGCCTCGCCGACCACGGCGATTCCGGGCTCGGCGGCCAGTAGCGCCCGCAACCCGCCCCGTACCAGCGCGTCGTCGTCGGCGAGCAGGACCCGGATCACGGCCGCACCGCCACCGGCAGCGCGGCCCGCACCCGGAAACCGCCGTCGACCGGTCCCGCCTCGAACACGCCGCCTTCCAGCCTGGCTCGTTCACGCATGTTGACCAGGCCCCGGCCCGGGGTCGGTGCGGGCAGCGGCGGTGTCTCGTTGACGACCTCCAGCACCACGGTGTCGGCGGTCTGTCCGAGTTCGACGGTGATCCGTCCGCTGGCGGTGTGCCGCAGCGCGTTGGTGACGGCCTCCTGGGCGATGCGGAACAGCGCCCGCTCGCCGCTCGGTGACAGCGACACCTCCGCAGGGCTGAGCACCAGCTCGCGCCCGGCCGCCCGGACCCGGCCCGCCAGCTCGGCGAGGCCGGTCAGGGCCGGTGCGGCGGCGGGTTCGCCGTCGCGGTCGGGGTGCAGCACGCGCAGCAGCCGGTCCAGTTCACCGAGCGCGTCGCGGCCGACGGTCTCGATGTGCCCGAGGGCCTGCGCGGCGAACTCGGGGTTGTCGGCGAACACCCGCCGGCCGACCCCGGCCTGCATGACCATCACGTTGACGGCGTGCCCGAGGGCGTCGTGCAGTTCCCCGGCGAGGCGGCTGCGCTCCTGGGCGAGGATCCGGTCGGCGGCGTCGGCCTGCTCGCGGGCCGCGGCGAGCGTTCGCTGCCGCTCGGCCTCGGCGGCGATCCGGCGGCTACGCGCGGCGTCACCGGCGACCGTGGCGATGACGAAGCACATGGCGATGCCGAAGTAGTCCAGGGTGCCGACCGTGCCGCCGTCGGCCACCGCGAACCCGCCGACCGACAGGCCGGCAAGCGCGACCGCCGCGATGCGCCGCGGCCACTGCTCGCTGTGCGAGAAGCAGGTGAACAGCGCGATCCACGCCGCCCACTGCACGGTGGTGACCGCATACCCGAGTGCCGCGGTGAGCGGCACGAACGCGCCCGCGACGGCGAGCACGGTCAGCGGCGCACGGCGACGCCACAGCAGCGCCAGCGGGGCGAGCGCGCCCAGCGCGAGGCCGACCGCGTCGGCGGGCCGGTAGGGCGGGCCGACGGGCAGGAACAGTCCGGCCAGGACGGACAGCAGTGACAGTCCGAAGGCCGGCCCGACATCGGTGATCGCAAAGCGTCTGGCGGGGGTGGTGGCCATGGCGGCCATCCTGCCGGATCCGTTGCGGCGCGGGCAGGCTGCGGCTCCGAAACCCCTCGCGGGAGGGAGGCGAGATCACTGCCGCGAGGGGCGTGGGACGCCCGTCGGCGAACCTACGCTCAGCCGGACCGATCCGTTGAGCGACAGGGAGTGGCGATGGTGACGACCGGCCTGACCGCCGGCCGCCGTGCTGGGCGTGTGCTGGGTTTCTGGTGGTTCGCGCTGAGCGGCGCGGCCGTCGCCGCGTTCGCCGTGGCGCCGTATCTGACTGTTTCGCTGCGGCAGCTCGCCGAGCAGGACGCGGGGCTGGCAGCGGCGTACGCGGGACGCCCGGCCTGGGTGCAGGCGGTGTTCTATGCGCACATCGCCGGTGGCGGGATCGCTTTGGCGGTGTCGCCGCTGCAGTTCGCGGCTCGGGTCCGGGCGCGCCTGCCCCGGGTGCACCGGGCCGTCGGGCGGGTCGCGGTGGCGGCGATGCTGGTGGGCGGGGTGGCCGGGCTGGTGATCGCGCCGATGAACCAGGCCGGACCGGTCGGGACCGCCGGGTTCGGCGCGCTGGCGGTGCTGTGGCTCTGGTTCGCGGTCGCGGCGCTGCGGGCGGCCCGGCGGCGGGACTTCTCCGCGCACCGGCGCTGGGCGGTGCGCGCGTTCGCGATGACGTACGCGGGGGTGATGCTGCGGCTGTGGCTGCTCCCGCTGATGTTCGCGGCGATCGGCTGGTTCGGCGTCGCCCCGCAGGACGCGTTCGCGGTCGCGTACGCCTACGTACCGTTCCTGTGCTGGGTGCCGAACCTGCTGGTGGCGGAGTTCATGCTGCGTCGCGGGTCCTGATCGCCGCTGAGGGGCGGCGGACTGCCCGATGCCGCAGCCCCTCGGCTCGCTCAGGCCATGGGGCGGCGCCGTCGGGCCAGGCGGAACAGGCCCGCGCCGAGCGCCAGCACCAGGAAACCGGCCGCGACGATCATGGTGCCCTCCGCGTCGGCGGCGGGCAGGCCCCCGGCCCCGCAGCCGGGCGGGAACATAGTGCCGGCGCTGACGGCGGAGATCTCCGCCGATGCGATGTCGGCGGCCTGCGTGGGGCCGGCGAGCAGGAGCGCCGCGGCGAGTCCGGCGGCGCCGGCTCCCGCGATCGCCCGGGTGGCGAAGGACATGAGCGCTCCCAACCGAGGGTGGACGTGGTCTTGGTACCGAGTACGGCTGACCGGTGGGAGTAGACCGGGACAACGTCCGGTGAACAGCCGCCGACCGCTACCCGGGTACGGCCTGCGGATGGCTCCCGGGTATGACGACCGCCGCCCCGACCGCGCCGTAGGCTTCCGGCGGTGGAGAACGTGAAACGGCCGGGTGGCCTCGGTGACCTGCGGCGGCTGCTGATCGGTGCGGACTACCCGCCCGTCCGGTCGGCGGGCCGACGGTGGCGACGGGTCCGGGCGTTCGCCGTCCCAGTGCTGCTGCTGGCACTGGTAGGGCTGGCCGGCGCCTCCTACGAGTACCTCACCGACACCCGGCACCTGGCCGCCAACACCGCGATCCTGCTGGCCGCGGTCGGGACCGCGCCCGCGGCGCTGGCCGTCCTGGCCTCGCACCTGCCGCTGATGGCCTGGCGGATCGCCCTGGTCGGGCTGTTCCTCGGGGTGGCCGGTTATGCCCCGCCGGAGCCGTGGCCGTGGAACCCGGTGCAGATCCTGGCGTTCCTGGCGGTGCTCTGGTTCGTCGCGGTGCGCGCCGACGTCGGGGTGAGCGCCTGGTGCCTGGCGCTCAGCCTGCTGCCGGTGTGGATGTACGTGCCCAACCGCGGCAACGCCTGGGGCGTGACCGTGCTGCTGACCGCGATCGTGCTGGTCGGCGACCAGGTGCGCAGGCGGCGCAGCAGCCAGCGGGCGCTGGCCGAGCAGGCCGAACTCAACCAGTTGGAGCAGGCCCGCCGTACCGTGCTGCAGGAACGCACCCGCATCGCCCGGGAGATGCACGACGTGGTCGCGCACTCGATGTCGATGATCGCCGTCCGGGCCGAGACCGCCCCGTATCGCGTCGCCGACCTGACCGGACCGGCCAAGGACGAGTTCACCGAGATCGCCGCGTCGGCGCGTACGGCGCTGGACGACATGCGACGGCTGCTGTCGGTGCTGCGCCAGGCCGACGATCCGGCGCTCACCGCGCCCCAGCCGGGCCTGGCCGAACTGGGCCCGCTGGTCGACGACGCGCGCGCGTCGGGCGTCGACGTGCACCTGGCCATGGAGCTGCCGCTGCGCCCGGTCGGCGAGGCATCGGCGCTGACGGCGTACCGGATCGTGCAGGAGGCGCTGGCCAACGCGGCCCGCTACGCGCCCGGCGCGCGGGTGGACGTGTCCCTGGCCTCCGGCGGGCAGGGCCTGCGGGTCGAGGTGCGCAACGGGCGGCCGACCGGCCGGCCCGCACGCCCCGAGGGACCAGGCCACGGCCTGGTCGGGATGCGGGAACGAGTGGCCATCCTGGACGGCGAGCTGACCGCGGAGCCGAGCGGCGACGGCGGGTTCGCGGTGACGGCGCTGCTGCCGGACGGAGGAGTTCATTGATCAAGGTCCTGATCGTCGACGACCAGGCCATGGTGCGGCAGGGTTTCGGGGCGCTGCTGGCCGCGCAGCCCGACCTGGTCGTGCTCGGCGACGCCGCCGACGGGGCCGAGGGGGTGGCCGCGGCCCGCCGCCTGGACCCCGACGTGGTGCTGATGGACGTGCGCATGCCGGTGATGGACGGGCTGGAGGCCACCCGGCGGCTGGCCGGGGGCGACCGCCCCAAGGTCATCATCCTGACCACGTTCGACCTCGACGACTACGTGTACGAGGCGCTGCGGGCCGGGGCCAGCGGTTTCCTGCTCAAGGACGCCCCGGCCGCCGACCTGATCCACGCGGTACGGGTGGTGGCGGGCGGTGAGGCGCTGCTCGCCCCGTCGGTGACGCGGCGGCTGATCGCCGAGTTCGCGTCCCGGCCTCGGGCCGACCGGCCCCGGCCGGTGGCGCTCAACGGGCTGACCCCGCGCGAGACCGAGGTGCTGCGCCTGATCGCCCGCGGCATGTCCAATCAGGAGATCGCCGAGCTGCTGGTGCTCGCCGAGCAGACGGTCAAGACGCATGTCAGCCGGGTGCTCGGCAAGCTCGGGCTGCGGGACCGGGCGCAGGCGGTGGTGCTGGCGTACGAGTCCGGTCTGGTCGCCGCCGGGGAGTAGTACGGCCGTAGGGGCCCGGGAATGGCTCCGCAGCGGGACGCCTGCGCGGTGGCCTGCCGCGGACGGTGGCGCTCATGCGATCCCGTCTCCTTTCCGTCGGCACGGTCAGCGCGCTCGCGCTCGGACTGGTAGCCGCGCCCGCGACCGTGCCGCTGCCGGTCTCCGTCGACTACGCGCAGGCCGCCGCGGCGATGACCGCCGCTGGTGAGCCGTATGCCGGATGGGCGGCCGCCGGTCGCCGCTTCCTGCTGTTCGACCCGTCCGGCGACGGCTTCGCCGCCGAGGTGCTGGGTGACCTGTCCAGCGCGGAACGGGTCGCGGTGCTGGTGCCGGGTGTCGGCACGACCCTGGCCGACTTCGACCGCGGCCTCGGCGGCGTCGCCCGGCGTGCCCCGGCGGTGCAGGCCCGGCAGCTGTACGCGGAACTGCGACGCCGGTCGCCGCCCGCCCGTGTCGCGGTGGTGGCCTGGCTGGGCTACGACCCGCCCGACGGCTGGGGCCTCGACATCGTCACCGAGTCCAGTGCCGCGGCCGGGGCGGCGGCACTGACCCGGTTCGTCGGGCGGCTGGTGCGCGAGCGTCCGGCGGTCGCGATCACGCTGGTCGGGCACAGCTACGGCTCGACAGTGCTGGGCCTGGCCGCGAGCGCGCTGCCCACGCAGGTCGGCGACCTGGTCGCGATCGGCAGCCCCGGCATGGGCCACGACGACGTCGCCGATCTGGGCACCGGTGCGCGGGTGTGGGCCGCGGAGGCTCCGACCGACTGGATCCGCCGCGTGCCCGGGGTGCGCGTGCTCGGCCTGGGCCACGGCCGACGCCCCGGCAACGCCGAGTTCGGCGCGCGCCTGCTGCCGACCGACGGCGTAAGCGGCCACGACGGCTACCTGGAGACAGGTAGCGCCACCCTCGCCGCGCTGGCCGAAGTCGTTCTCGGCACCGCCGTCGTGTCCGGCGAGGACTGACGCGGTCAGCGCGGGCTCGCGCCGTCGCACAGGCCCGGCGGCCGAGGCCGCCCCGATCCGGGCCGGCCTGGGGAACGGGAGCGCCACGCTCAACGGCCCGTTCACGCCGATTCGGAGCCGTTGACCGATTCGGTGGGGGTCGCCCTTGGCACCCGTTCGGATTTGGACCGCGATGACGCCTGCGGGCAGCGCAAACCTGCAAGCATGGTGGGTGGCCGAGCCGGATTCGGGAACTCGACAGAGGAGACGGCCATGGGCTTCATGCGAAACATGGGCGTGCTGGCCGCGACGCTGGCCGTCGGACTGCTCACCACGGCGGGACCGGTCACCGCGGCCCCTGCCGCCAGCCGCGCACCGGTGGACAACGCCTACCTGATCGCCGCGCACCAGGCGAACCTCACCGAGATCGCCATCAGCAACCTGGCGGCGACCCACGAGGGCGCCTCTCCGATCGTGGTGCGGCTCGGCGCGGAATTCAAAGATGATCACCAGAAGCTCGACGACGCGCTGATGTCCGTGGCCCAGCAGCAGGGGGTCGCGCTGCCGAACATGCCCAACACGGAGCAGCAGGCCGTGATCCAGCAGCTGGAGCAGCTCAACGGCGCACTGTTCGACAAGGCATGGGTGCCGGTGCAGCTCAAGGCCCACGCGGCGGCGATGGCCGCCACGCAGGCCGAGATCGCGAAGGGTCAGGATCCGGCGGTCGTGCAGCTCGCCAAGGACGCGCTGCCGGTCATCACCAAGCACCACGAGCAGCTGCTCGACGCGGCCCCGCGGCTCAACATCCAGATCCCGTGACGGCCGTCAGGCGCGCTGGTACTGCTCCCAGGTCACTTTCGGCTCGACCGCGGGACCGTCGTCGGGCCCGCGGTTGGCCAGGCCGTTGAGGCCGAGGTAGTAGTCGCCTGCCTGGTTGCGGGCCGGGGTGGACTGGTCGGTGTCGGCCAGGGCGATCGCGTGGATGTGGTACGGCCAGTTGCCCTGGGACGGGGTGCGCAGCCAGGCCGCGAAACCGACCTGGCGCAGCCGCCGCACGGCCGTGGTGCGCTGCGCCGAGGACATGCCGTCCACGGCGAGGTCGAGCGCTCCGCCGCCGTCGTGGGTGCCCGCCGACGTCGGGTCCTCCCCCGGGCTGTACGAGCCCTGCGTGATGGCGAACTGCCGGCCGAGCAGCAGTTCGGCTTCCAGCAGCATCGCCTTGGTACGGGCGTTGACCGGCACACCCCGGAAGGTGCTCTGCGCGCCGGGCGACAGCGGCCGCACGACGGTGAAGCGCTGCTCGCCGAGCTTGGTGAGCGAGGTCGGGCCGGGCAGGCCGGTGGCGTCGAGGCCGGTGTAACCCAGCGAGCGCTGCCAGGCCGCGTACGCGTCGATGGTCTTGGTGCCGAAGTGCCCGTCGACGTATGAGGCCGCGAGCAGCCCCTTGGCCTGCAATGCGCTCTCCACGAGCAGAACGCTGTCGCGGCTGCCGGGCGTGATCGCCGAGTCGGCGCGGCGCGGGTCGATCTGCGCGGCCTTCACGACCGCCTCCATGTCGACCGTCGGCAGCGCGGCCGACGCCTGCCCCGCCCACACCGCGACCGGTGCGGCCAACACGCCCGCGAGCGTGCCGCCCATCAGCCGTCTCCTGGTGACCATTCGGGCCCTCCCCACTGTGCGGCGAGCCCGGACACCCGGGCCGGCCTGATTTGATCTCCGTGGGCGAGGCTAGGCAGCGCCGCTACATCGGCGGTACACAGTCTCTACAGGTCACCGGCGGTGCCGGAGGGCGGGCACGCCGGCGGCACGGCGTCCGGGCCGTCGCCGGGCAGCGGGAACCACCGGATCGGCTCGAAGGCGCAGCCGTCCCCGGCCCGCGGGCGGGGCAGGCTCGCCGCGGCGAAGATCCCCCTGGCGGCCGCCAGCTGCCCGGCCAGCACCCGGTCGAGGCGGTCGGGGCGCGGGCGCGGGGCGGTGATGGCGGACAGGGCCTCGGTAAGCAGCACCGGCGGCTCGGCAGGAGCCCGGTGGTGCGCCCACAGGCCGGTGACCGGGTCGAAGGAGTACTGCGGCAGCAGCCGCCAGGCGTGTTCGGCGAGCAGGCGGACCGCCTGCACCAGGTAGTGGACGACGGCGTCGTCGGCGAAGTAGGGGAAGCCGATGCGGGTGAACGACAGTTTCGCGCCCATGCGACCGTCGAGGATCTCCTGCTCCATGCGCCGCGACCAGCGCTCGCCGATCGGGAAGTCGCGGTGCAGGTAGGGCCCCGCACAGAAGCAGCCGCTGCGCGCCTGGATGCCGAACAGGTCGTTGAGCAGCGCGGCGACGAAGTTGCCGTGCAGCAGGCCCGATCGGTGGCGCAGGCCGAACGACACGATCGCCAGCCGGGGCGCGGTGCGGTTGCCGAGGATCTCGATGCGGGGGTCCTCGTTCCAGGAGGCGAGCGCGCGGCGCAGGTGGCGGGCCTCGCGGCGGGCGATCTCGGCGGTGCCGACGGCGTCCTTGACGGTGAAGGCCAGCCCGGCCCGGACCGCGCCGACGATGGCCGGGGTGCCGCCCTCCTCTCGGATCGACGGGTCCGGGTGGTAGGACACGGTCGTCGGGCTGACGAACAGGATCGTCCCGCCGGCGGGCACGGCCGGAACCGGGTTGGCGAACAGCGCCCGCTTGGCGACCAGCACCCCGGGGGTGTCGGGGCCGCCGACGAACTTGTGCGGCGAGAGGAACACCGCGTCCTTGGCTGCGGCCGGGTCGCCGGGCGGGTTCATGTCGATCGGCAGGTACGGCCCTGCCGAGGCGTAGTCCCAGCAGGCCAGGGCCCCGTGGGAGTGCAGGGTGGCGGTGACCGCGTCGACGTCGGTCAGGATGCCGGTCACGTTGGACGCCGCCGAGAAGCTGCCGATCCGCAGCGGGCGGTCCGCGTACGCGCGCAACTGGGCGGCCAGGTCGTCGAGATCGACTCCCCCGGTCGCCGCCTCGCGGATGGTGACCAGGTCGGCGTCCGACTCCCGCCACGGCAGCTCGTTGGAGTGGTGCTCGTACGGGCCGACGAACACGACCGGCCGACGCGCCGGATCGGCGGTGCGCGGCCCGCCCGGGACCAGGCCGAGCACCCGGATCAGGCGGTCGACCGCGCCGGTGACCCCGGTGCCGCAGAACACGACCGCATCGTGCTCGCCGCCGTTGACCGACCGGTGGATCGTGCGGCGCGCCTGCTCGCGCAGCGCGGTGGTGCGCCGCCCGGTGGCCGTCGCCTCGGTGTGCGTGTTCGCGTAGGTTGGCAGTACGCGGTGGCGGATGAAGTCCTCGACGAACGACAGCGCCCGCCCGGAGGCGGTGTAGTCGGCGTAGACGAGCCGTCGCGGCCCGAAGGGGCCGGGCACGACCAGGTCGTCGCCGATGACGCCGCGGCGGATGCGTTCCAGCAGCGCTTCGGTGTCGCCGGCGCGGCGCGGCGGGCGTCTTCCCAGGCGTCCAAAGGCGGGCATCGTCCCTCCCGCGACTCGGGATTCCACGGCTCGGGCCGCGGGATGGCCCTGACGGTAGGTCCACCGGAAGCGGTGTTCCACATCGCGGGAGTCGGATCACGGGCAGCGGCGATGTCCGCTTGCCGATAACGGTGCGGCCCGTTGCCAGGTTTCGTCCAGCCGGCTCTGATCGAATGGCTTCCGGCGGAGAGGAGCGGGTATGGCCGGGAGCGTGCTGCTCGGGTTGGGCGTGGCGGCGGTGCTGGTGGTGGCCGCGTACGCGGTCGTGTGCGCGGTGCGGCCGGGGGCGGCGTACCTCGCCGGGCGGCGCTGGACGCAGGCCTCGGACAGGCACGGGCGGGCCGCGTTCACCTGGCTGACCGCCCGGGTCGCCGCCGAGGTCGTGCTGCTGGTCATCGGGGCCGCGCTGGTGTTCACGCTGGCGTCGGTGTTCGTGGAGGTGCTCGACGCGGTCGTCGACTCCGACGACCTGACCGTCATCGACCGGCCCGCCGTGCAATGGCTGGCCGGGCACCGCACCCCGGGCCTGACCCGGCTGCAGATCGCGATCACCGACCTGGGCGGCGCGGTCGCGCTCACGCTGGCCGCCGTGGTCGCCGTCGCGGTCGTGGCCTGGCGCAAACGCTCCTGGTATCCGCTGGTCCTGGCGCTGCTGTCGCTGGGGGCGCTGCAGCTGATCGTGTACGCCATCAAGGAGATCATCGGCCGGGACCGGCCCAACCCGCCCGACCAGGTGGTGACCGCGGCCGGGTACTCGTTCCCGTCCGGGCACAGCGCCAGTTCGCTGGTCGGGTTCGCGCTGCTGGCGTGGCTGGTGTGCATGCTGACGAGCAACCGGACGGTGTGGGCGACGGTCTGGGTCGCCGCCGCGGCGGGCACCGTCCTGGTCGGGCTGTCGCGGGTCTACCTCGGCGTGCACTACCCGAGCGATGTGCTCGGCGGCTGGGCGCTCGGCCTGACCTGGCTGGCGGTGGTCGCGGTGGCGACCCGGGTCTGGCAGATGCGGGTCGCCGCCAAACCCGGCCCATGACCGTCGGCGGCCCGCTCAGTTGACGATGGTGGCGGGCGCGGGCGGGTCCTCGTACCGGCTGGCGAGTTGCGCCACGACGGACACGGGCACGAACGCCAGGGCGTACAGCAGGGCCGCCTGTCCGGGGCTCGCATGCCCGGAGGTCGCCAGCAGGAGCGTGGTGGCGAACGTCGCCAGCCACAGGACGTCGGCCACCGCGTCCACGAACCGCACCCAGCGCGGGGCGAAGCTCCGCCAGCCCGGCTCGTACCACATCGCGTCGCGCCGCTTGAGCCGCTGCGCCCAGCCGATCACGGCGGCGACCACCGCGGTCGCCAGCCACACGGCCACGACGAACCGCCCATCCCACCGGACCGGCGTGCCCTCGCCGAGCAGCGCGACGATGCCCCTACCGACCAGGTGCATCACCGCCACCGCGGCGCAGACCTCCGCCGCCACGGACCACCAGCCCATGCGCTTGCGCAGTCGGCTCAGCACGGCATCACCACTCGGGCACCAAGAATGATCATGTGGCGGAGTGTAGGCACCGCATGCCGCCGGCGGCAGAGCCGTTCCGGCAGGACTCCGCCGGACGGGCCTTGCCCGCCCGGCCCTACCGGAAACCCGGACCGGGTGCCGAATCAGGTGTTGGCGCCGCGCGCGGCGACCGGCCAGCGGTCGACGGCCGTGCCGCCGGAGACGACGACCAGCTCGTCGGCGAGGTTCACCGTGGCGCACACGTGGTTCGGCAGCACCCGCAGGGTCGTGCCGCGTTCGGGCAGCTCCGCGCCCGGTGGCAGGGTCACCGTCGCGTGGTGTTCGGACAGTGCGGTGATCCGCGCGTCGGGCAGGTCGGGCAGCCGCCCGTGCCCGGTCGCCCACGCGGACCGGTCCGCGCCGAGCACCTTGCCGCCCGCGTCGAGGATCACGTGGTCGGCGGACCGGCTGACCACGGTCGCGACCACGCTCAGGGATACGTCGTCGAAGTCGCAGACGCCGAGTTCGACCTGCTGGGCGTCGTTGAAGACGTACACGCCGGGTCGGATCTCGTTGAGCGCCGCGACGTGGCTCCACGCCGCGGTGGGCGTCGACCCGCCGCTGACCACGTCGGGTTCGAATCCGGCCTTGCGCAGCGCGTCGGCGGCGTCCACCAGCGCCACGGCCTCTTCGGCGGCGACGCCCTCGGCCAGCGACGGGCCGTAGCCGTGGCCCGGGAAGGTGAACACGCCGCGTACCCGCAGGCCAGCCTTGTCGGCCGCCAGGGCGACCACGCCCGCGTCGGCGGGCCGTACGCCGCTGCGGTGGTGGCCGCTGTCGACCTCCACCATCACCTCGACGTCGCGCCCCGCGTACCGGGCCAGGGCCTGCGCGCCCTCCGCCGAGTCCACGCCCACCCGCACCGCGGCCCGCGCCGCGACCGCCCGCAGCCGCGCCCCGCGCGCCTGGTCCACCCACAGCGGGTACGCGATGAACAGGTCCTCGCAGCCGGCCTCGACGAAGATCTCGGCCTCGGCGACCGTGGCCACGGTCAGTCCCGTCGCGCCCGCCGCGAGCTGCCGCCGCGCGATCTCCAGACACTTGTGCGTCTTGGCGTGCGGGCGCAGCGCCAGAGAGCGTTCGCGGGTGAACGACGCCATCCGGGCTATGTTGCGGTCCAGCACGTCGACATCGACCGACACGTAAGGGGTGGGCAGCTGCGTCATGCCCATCATGCTGCCATTGCCCGGGGCCGTTGCCGCACGACGCCGGTGAACACGCAAGCGGGGAGCGTTCCGCGGCGGGCGGTGTAGGCGTATCCCCGCCCGGGTATCGGCTGATCATGAGAGCACGCACCGTCCTGGCCGGACTGACCTTGACCCTGCTGGCGACCGGGTGCGCCCCCTGGCACGACGGTGACGAGGGGCGCGACGGGCTCGGTCGGGCGCATGCCGTCTCCGCCGAACGGGGCGACCTCGACGCGGCGGCGCTGACCGTCGTCAGCGGCGCCACCACGCTGGCCGTGCGCGCGGCGGACCTCGACGGAGACCTGTACCGGATCAGCACCCCGGACGACTCGCGCATCGCGCCGGACGTCGTGGAGTCCGGTGGCCGGTACCAGCTTCATCTGCGCGACACCGGGGAGCGGGGCCCGGCGGCGGTGGAGGTCCTGCTCGACCAACGGGTGCGTTGGGACCTGCGGTTCTCCGGCGGCGCGAACGAGACGCTGGTGGACCTGGGCGGCGGGCGGGTGGCGGGCCTGGACTTCACCGCCGGCTCGGCGCGGATCGAGACGGTCCTGCCCCGACCGGAGGGGCCGGTGACGGTGCGGATGGCCGGTGGGTCCAGCGACTTCGTGGTACGCGCCCCCGACGGCGTTCCGGTGCGCGTCACCGCCGGCGGTGGCGCGGCCAACGTGACCGTCGACGGCGCTCGCCGCTCGGGCATCGCCGGTGGCACCGTGTTCGCCCCGGCGGGCTGGGACACCGCAACCGACCGGTACGACGTGGACGCCGTGGCCGGTGTGTCCAGTCTGACCGTCACCCGCCGCTGATTTCGGGCTCCACCGGGCAAGTCCTCGGGGTGAGCGCGTATCGGAGCTGTTCCGCGCCGGTGATCCGATGCGGAACAGCTCCGTCCGTCATTCGGTGCGCAGGCCTTCGGCGCGCATGAGCCGCCACAGCACCGGCAGGCTGAGCGCGGTGACCAGCAGGATGACGGCTCCGGCCAGCGCGGACACCACGCCGATGCCCGCCCAGTCGATAGCCACCGGCGCGTCGATGATGCGCAGCAGGACCGCGCCCAGGCTCACCCCCGCGGCGCAGGCCAGCACCAGGCCGAGCACCACCGGCACCGCGGTCTGCCACAGGATCGCCCAGCTCATGGTGCGCCGCCGGGTGCCGAACGCGACCAGCACGGCCAGCAGCCTGCGGCGGTCGCGCAGCTGCTCCAGGACGACCACGAGCAGGCTCGCGCCGATCAGCAGCAGCGTCGCCGCGGCTCCGACGAACAGTCCTCGCCTGACCTGGGCGAACTTGTTGTCGACGATCGTCGAGCGCAGTTCCCAGGTCGTGCCGAGCGGGTCGAGTTCCCAGCGGGTGTTGGTCACCCGGTCGGCCATGTCGGCCGCGGCAGGGTCGACGGTGATGAGCGCCTGCAGCAGCAGGGGCCGGTCGCGCAGCGCCGCCGACAGCGCCGCGGGCGTCGCGAGCACGCCCACGGTGTCCCCGTTCATCGGGTCGTTCAGGCCCCGTACCGGCCGCGCGCCCGCCGGGACCGTCCAGGAGCCTTGCTCGCCGTCCTCGTTCAGCGTGACCGTGCTGCCTGGCGCGGGGACCGGCACGTCGGGGTTCTGCACGAGGTACGTGGCGCCGTCGGCGCAGTCGCCGATCTCGGCGAGCTTGCGCAGCGCGGCGCAGTCGCCGATGGTCAGCGGCGTGGACGGCTGCTCGCCGCTGGGCAGGACGGGCAGGTTCAGGCTGACGATGCTGCGGGGCAGCACCGAGGTGACGCCCGGTGTCGCCGCGAGGCGGGCGGTGAACCCGGCCGCGTCCGACCAGCCGTTGGGCATCCGGACGGCGGCCGAGATCTGGGCGCGCGTCGCGTCCTGGCCGCTGAAGCGCTGGTAGTTGGCCTCGACGGCGGCGAACATCATCTGCAGGCCGATCGCCCCGGCGACCGCGACGGCGACGCCGGTGACGGCGCGGGCCGACATGCTGCCGTCGAGCTGGAGCCGCCGGACGGCGAGCTGCCAGGCGACGGGTCCGCCGTGGATGCGCCGGACGACCGACTGCACCAGCCAGGGCAGCAGGGTGGCCACGCCGAGCAGGATGAAGCACACCCCGCCGATGACCTGCCACTCGCTGAAGCCCTCGCCCTCCTTGCTGACGCTGCCGACCAGCGGCAGCAGCAGGAGCACGCCGAGCACGGGCATGAGCAGCCGCCACCAGAGCCGGCGCCGGGTGTCGCCGCCGCGGCGTACCACGCCCAGGGGTTCGATCATGACGCGGCGCAGGGACAGCACGGTGACGACGACCGCGGCGGCGGGCACGGCGAACACGATCAGGGCCCCGAGCACCGGGTCGGGCTGGACGTCGGACGGGAACACGCTGATGCCCAGCAGCTCGACCGAGCCCACGAACGAGCGCCCGGCCAGGAACATCACCGCGCCGGCCGCGAGGCCGAGCAGCGCGCTGAGCATGGCCTCGCCGGCGGCGATGCGCCGGGCCATGCCGGTGTCCGCGCCGACCAGGCGCACCCCGGCCAGGCGGCGGTCGCGGCTGTCGCCGCCGAAGCGGATCGCCGACGCGACGAACATCGCGACCGGCAGCAGCAGCACCACGAAGATGATCACGACGAGGAGCAGCAGCACCGGGTCCAGGCCCTCGGAGGTGTTCACGTCGCCGAAGCCGTTGCGGCGGCCCACGCCCGGGGTGTCCGCGGTCAGCTTGTCCGTGCCCAGGTAGAAGGCCAGCTCGCCCGGACCTTGCAGGCCCTCGTCGGCGATGAAGCCGGTCACCGGGTAGTGCAGGCGCTCACGCAGCAGTGCGCCTTCCGGGGTGACCAGCAGCCGGGCCAGCGCCGGGGACACGATCATCTCGCCCGGGCGGGGCAGCGCGGTCAGGCCGGGCGGGACCACCGGCCGGGAGCCCTCCGGCTGGACCAGGCGGCCGCGGACGGGGGTGTCGCGGTACTCGGTCTCGGCGGTGCCGACCAGGGTGCTGCGGTCGGTGCGTTCCACCTGCATGCCGTAGTTCTGGTCGGCGCGGGACGCGCCGCGGTCGCCGCGGGCCTGCATCATGTGCGGGATGCTGACGGCGGTGAGCAGCATCGCCACGCCGAGTCCGACGCCGACGGCGGTCAGCGCGGCGCGGGCCAGCCCGGAGCGGCCGCCGGCCAGCGCCATGCGCGCGCCGAGCAGCAGCTCGCGCAGCCAGGACGGGCTCACGCGACACGCTCCAGGTCCAGCGAGGCGCCGTCGCGGACCACGACTTCCCGGTCGGCGTACGCGGCGACCCGGGGCTCGTGCGTGACCAGCACGACGGCCGCGCCGGTGTCGCGGGCGGCCTGGCCGAGCAGCTGCATGACCTTTTCGCCGTTGAGGGAGTCCAGGGCCCCGGTGGGCTCGTCGGCGAAGACCACCTTGGGCTCGGTGACCAGGGCACGGGCCACGGCGACGCGCTGGCCCTGGCCGCCGGAGATCTGCCCCGGCAGCTTCGCGGCCACGTCGCCGACCTCCAGCCGGTCGAGCCAGACCCGGGCGCGGCGTTCGGCCTCCTTGCGGCGCACCCCGTCCAGCCGCAGCGGCAGGGCGACGTTCTCGACGCACGTCAGCTCGGGCACGAGCTGGCCGAACTGGAAGACGAAGCCGAAGTCGCGGCGGCGCAGGGCGCTGCGCTCGACGTCGGACATCGCGGAGATCTGGCGGCCGGCGTACACGACGGTGCCGTCGTCGGGGCGCACGATGCCGGCCAGGCAGTGCAGCAGCGTCGACTTGCCGGAGCCGGACGAGCCCATCACCGCGACGATCTCCCCGGCGCGGACGGTGAGGGAGGAGCCGCGCAGGGCGGGGGTGGTGCCGTACATCTTGAACAGGTCGGTGCCGACCAGCAAGGGCTCGGTCATGGGGTGGTTCTCCTTGCGGGGGTGGTCCGGGGTCACGGGCGGACTCGGGCGGCCAGCTCGTTGAGCCGGGCGGCGGTCAGTTCGAGCCAGCGCAGGTCGGCTTCGAGGTGGAACAGGGCGTGGTCGCAGATGAGCTGCTCGGCGAGGTCGCCGCCGGTCTTGCGGCGGGTCACCTCGCGCATCAGGCGCAGGTGCTCGGTGCGCTGCACGTCGAGGATCTCGTCGGCGGGGCGGCCGGTCATCAGCGCGAGGACGACCTTGGTGTAGAGGACGCTCTGCAGGTAGGGCTCGGGCTTCTCGGGCTGGCTGAGCCACGTCTGCACGTCGGTGATGCCGGCGTCGGTGACCGCGTAGCGCTTGCGCTCGGGACCCTCCCCCGGCTCCAGGCCGTCGACGACGACCAGGCCGTTCTTGAGCAGGCGGGACAGCGTGGCGTAGACCTGGCCGTGGTGCAGGGGGCGGCCGGGTGAGAAGCGCTCGTCGTAGGCGCGCTTGAGGTCGTACCCGTGTCGGGGCTTGCCCTCGAGCAGGCCGAGGAATGAGTGACCGATCGACATGCCGAGGACTGTACACCACACGTATACATCGTGTGTATACGTGTGGTGCCTACAGCAGCTTACGTCGTTGACGCCGCATCTGCCCAGGTCAACGCACTACCGGCGGAGCGCGTGCTCCAGCTGGGCCTTGGTCATCGAGGAGCGGCCCTTGATGTTGCGCCGCCGCGCCTCCTCGTAGAGCTCGTCGCGGCTCAGCTCACCGGAGACCGGCACGGGCGGCATGGACAGCATCCGGCCGGAGTTGATCTCCTTCTTCGCGCGGGCCCTGGCCCGCTTGGCCTCCATCGCCAGGATCTCCTCGGTGCCCGGCACCCGGGTCGCCTTCGCCTCCGCCTCGCCGATCCTGCGCTCCCGGTCGCGGACCGCCGAGGTCACGTGCTTGCGCCGGCGGTTGCGTTTCTCGTCCGGGTCCTGCGGCATGACGTTCCCCTTCCGCACGGGCCACCGGCGTCGGGCCGGGGCCGAGGCACTCACCTCGACCATCGTCGCGCGAACCGCGGCCGCCGTGGCCGCGAACGCCGCTACTGAGGCCCGCCGGACGCGCTCCATTCGATCCACGCCATGACGGTGACGGCCAGCACCGGCCCCGGTGGCGGCTGTGTCGCGTACTGCGGATAACGCTCCGTCAGCAGGGCGAGCGCCACCGCGGACTCGGGGTCGTCGGGGGTCAGCACGCGGGCGGTCCCGTCGGCACGGACCCACCACAGCGCCGACCAGTCGTCGTCGTAGTGGTCGGCGAGCAGGCACA
The DNA here is from genome assembly GCF_040648455.1 of Catellatospora sp. NPDC049133. NCBI lineage: Bacteria > Bacillati > Actinomycetota > Actinomycetes > Micromonosporales > Micromonosporaceae > Catellatospora > Catellatospora sp. NPDC049133. The sequence continues at coordinate 2,787 of NZ_JBEZDT010000065.1, read as the reverse complement.
CCCGCGGGTCGGCGGCGATGTTCGCCAGCCTGCGCAGGGCGAGGGTGCGTTTGGGCTTGCGGTCCACCGCGCTGTACACGGTGTCGCCGGCCAGCGCGAACACCACCGGCACCAGGTGCGGCGCGCCGGACGGGCCGACTGTCGCGAGCCGGGCGACCCGCGCGGTCGCGAATCGCTCCCGGGCGGTGCTCACCCCTTGGTGTACGTGCCGACCGCGCGCTCCCACTCCTCCAGCCCGCGCTGGACTACCCCCTCCGGGCCCGACGGCAGCCAGTGCATGGCCCGGTGCACCCCGGCCTCGGCCAGCCGCTCCAGCACGGCCGGGTCGGCGGGCACGGACATCAGCTGCACCTGGACCGGCCGCTCGGCGCGGGCGCGCAGCTCGGCGACGCGCTCCAGCACGCCGGCGTCCTCGCCCCAGTTCGGCATCCAGCCGTCGGCGAAAGCGAGCACCCGGTCGAGCACGGTCGGCCCGGTGCCGCCGACCAGGATCGGCGGGTGCGGCCACTGCGCGGGTTTCGGATAGGACCAGATCCGGTCGAAGTTCACGTACTCGCCGGAGTAGCTGGCCTCGTGCCGGGCCCAGATCTCCTTCATCGCCTCGACCCGCTCGGCCAGGACCGCCATGCGCACCTTCGGGTCGGTGCCGTGGTTGCGCATCTCCTCGCGGTTCCAGCCCGCCCCCACCCCGAACTCGAACCGGCCGCCGGACAGGTGGTCGACGCTGGCCACGGCCTTGGCGGTGTGGATCGGGTCGCGCTGGATGACCAGGCAGATGCCGCTGCCCACGCGCAGCCGGGAGGTCGCCGCGGCGGCCGCCGTCAGCGCCACGAACAGGTCGTAGCAATGCCAGTACTTGGGCGGCATCTCACCACCCGGGTACGGGCTCTCCCGGCTCGCGGGGATGTGGCTGTGCTCGGCGAAGAACAGCGCGTTCTGGCCGCGGTCCTCGACGAGCCGGGCCACCTCGCCCGGGCTCATGCCGTCATGGGTCGGGAAGTAACCGACGCCGAACTCCATATCGTGCCCCCGTCCGTGCCGCCGCCCCGCCAGCATATGCACTTATATGGGAGGTATCCGGTATATCGAGCGTCCACCATCGCACCGGGCGCGTCGGGGACTCCGGCGCGTCCGCGCACCTGTGCGAGGTGCGCGGCGTGATCGCGATGTCGACGGCGGCCGCCGAGGGCCGCAAGGTTCGGCATGGCCGTCATGGCTGCTGCGGTCCCCGGCGCCGCTGAGGGACGCACCAGGGTGTTCATCATCGCGTACGTGATCGTGCGGCTGCTCGGCTCGCAGGCCTGGACCCGGACCGGCCGCCGCTGCTGTTCCTCACCGCGGCCGGCATCACGGCGGTGGCCGCGGCGCTGGGCCTGCTCGCGACGCTGACCGAGGGCGAGCACCACCAGGTTCCGGCGGGAGTCAGGGTCATGCTCTGCCTCGGTATCGCGGCCTACTACGTCTCGGCCGTGGTCGGCGAGGCGCTGCGCGGCACCCGCGACGGGTCCTGGCTGCGCCGGTTGCGGCTGGGGGACCATCGATCCGGTCGGCGACGAGGATCCGGCGCCCGGTGCGGACCCGAGGCTGCCGGCCTAGGCGTCCGCCGGCAGCGTCGCCAGCCACTGCTCCGCCGGCAGCGACGCCGGCGGCCGCCCCTCGCGGGCGAACAGGTTCGCCCAGCGGCGCGCGTTCTCGTTGTACGGCGCGGTGAGCCCGTGCAGGCGGGCCACCAGCACGATCTCGCCGCTGAGGTAGTCGGCCTCGATGTGGCCGGTGCCCCGGGCCAGGCTCTGCCACGACGAGCCGCCGCCGCGCGAGTCGGCGACCGCGGCCTTGAGGATGCCGGCCCGGCGCTCGTTGTCCTCGTCCTCGGGGGTGTACGCGATCCCGGCCGCGTCCAGCACCGCCTCCGCCTCGGCCCGGATCCGCCCGACGATCTCCCGCACACCGTCGGCCCGCCCGCACACGGCGTCGACCGCGTTGCCGACATTGCGCAGCAGCTTGCCGTATTTCCAGCGCATGATGTCCGGGCGCGGCACGCTCTCGTATCCGGCCTTGCGCAATGCCGCGGCGATCGACTCCGCGGTCGCGTCGACGCCGGACGGGAAGCGACCGACGTCGAGCAGCCCCGGGACGGGGTGGCAGTCGGCGCGGACCACGCCGGGCGTCAGGTGGGTCGTCGGCGACATGACGCAGATGCCGTACACGTGCTCGAAGGCGCGCAGCGCCTGCCGCTCGTTGTCGACGCCGTTCTGCAGGCACACGACGGGTGTGGCGGCGGGCGCGTACACGGCCAGGTCGCGCAGCGCCGCCTCGGTGTCCTGGCCCTTCACGCCGAGCAGCACGACGTCGCCGTCGCGCCACTCGATCTCCCCCGGCCCCGCGACGGCCGGCACGGCCATGGTGCGCGAGCCGGTGGCGTCCTCCAGGGTCAGCCCGTGCTCGCGGATCGCGGCGAGATGAGCGCCCCGGGCGATGAGGACCACCTGCTGGCCGGAGAGATGAAGGTACGCGCCGAGCACGCCGCCGACGGCGCCTGCCCCGTAAACGATGAACCGCATCCGGCCAACCTACCCAGGTGGCACCGGCTCGCGGCTCTCACCCTGCGCGTCGAGGCCGCGATCCGGCAGAACCAGTCCCGGTGGCTGCCAGACGACAACACGCTGCGCCGGTTTACATCTTTTTTGATGTGGCCACATCAAAAAACCAGCGTGCGGTGCCCGTCCTCGACGGCCAGCGCCTCCGGCGCGACCTGGTAGGGCGGTTCCGCCGCGCGCAGTTGCTCGA